>JAIDSL010000037.1 GCA_029061255.1 Muribaculaceae bacterium | reverse complement strand
CGGCTATATCATTTGTCAATAGTGAAGTCAGTCGTTTGGCAGACCCGCTTTCGGCATAATAGAACGGCGGAAGATAGACTACCTCGTTATCTTGAATCAGATCCTTGGCCTCGATCATGTCAGCCATAGCCTTACGGATTGGCTCTTCATCGGCCTGTAGCAATTCCTTGGCAGAAGCTATCAGCTGCTCCGGTTCAGCATAGACGTGACCATCCTCCGCGAGCTGATTGAGTGTGTAGAGTATTCCGCTCCTGCATCTTCGGGGGTCATTGTTCCCATAACCCATTTTTGAGGCAATTCCGTCCGCTGTCTTGAAACCGATTCCCCAGATGTCATCGGCAAGCTGGTAGGGATTATCCTGTACTGTCTTGATAGCCTCCTTGTTGTACTGGCGATAGATTTTGGCAGCGTATGCAGTGCTCACTCCGTATCCTTGGAGAAAAACCATTACCTCCTTGATATCCTTCTGTTTCTCCCAGCTTTCCCGAATCTTTTCCATCCTCTTTTTGCCGAGACGGGGCACTTCAAGAAGCCGCTCAATGTCATTCTCGATTACATCAAGAGTCTCCAACCCGAATTTACCGACTATTGCCTTGGCATACACGGGACCGATTCCCTTGACAAGTCCACTCCCGAGATACTTCTCAATTCCATAGATTGTAGCCGGCATCACCTCCTGCCATGACTCCACAATAAACTGCTGACCGTATCTTGCATCCACCTTCCAGTTACCCTCACAGAGCAGGACACTACCCACGGGAACATCCAACAGCGATCCGGTCAACGTCACGAGATCCTTATATCCCTTGACATTGACTTTCATCACCGACCAACCGTTCTCCGGATTCTGGTAAGTGATATGCTCAACTACACACCGCAACTTAATCATTCTCACAATTATTTAGGGAGGTCTATCTCAACAAGCAACAACCCATATAGCCGGGAATCTGTGACAGAAAAGCACTTTTCTTTCGGACTTTCTGAAAGCACATCAAGTAAGGCTCAAACTCAGCAACCAACCGATTCACAGCCTCCAATCGTGCTTGCACACCGTTCACATTCCAACTCAATATCTTCATCTCTTACTTGTATTTGAAAGTTCTATCTCTATTGGTAAATGATCGCTTAGAGACAGCCATTGCCAACGGGCATGAATGGTCATCTTTTTGATTATATCTGGAGAGGCGAAGCAGTGGTCAATATGATACGGCTTATCGAGATGGCGGTAAAGATAGAAAGTCGGCACTTTTTCCTTACCTTGCTCATCACCTGACTTGAAATGGTAAATATCTTCAAGTCCAATCTCACGAAGCTCTTTCACTATTATACTATGAGTCTTGCCGGATTTATAGTTATCCTTATCGAAGATTACATTACTGTTCAAGTCTCCCAAGATAATAGTATTTTTATCGAGATGCTTTTTTGCAGTGTAAACGAAGTCTGTAAATTCTTGGACATAGGGATCGCAAGCCCAGCTTCCTACGAGGACAAATCTATCATTAACTTTGATGGGAAGGAAAAACCGGTAACTTTGTGTTCCCCAGTTAAGTAATTCAAGTTTAACCTCCGGGCTGGGTGAAAATACCATAAGACCTTTGAATGGAATATCTCCAATCCAAAAACCATTCTTTACAAATTCACGATATTCCGTATTCTTTGAAGTTTCCGGATTCTCACATTCCTGAATCACATAGATATCTGCACCGAGTTTTTCAACCTCGGTGTATTTCTCCCTGAATTTACAGTTGGCATTCCAGCTTACAATCTTCATATCAAATTTTCAGCCTAATTTTGCAATTTTTCGTGCAAATTCACGGAGTTTCTGACCGCTATCACACAACCAGTTAAAATCTTCTATCCAAGATGTCTTATCTTTCAATTTAATGTTGCGCACTATGAATAATCGGGCAGATTTCACACTTTCCTTTGAGACTATCTTCATTCCTCCAAGCAATTCAGACAGTTCCTTTTCCTTTTCAAGAAATGCCTCGAATAGACTGTGATCCTCATCAAACACAGTTAGCCCTGCGGTCAGTTTCCCATTATTGGTATTGACAGTATATTGGACCGATACAGTACCTATCCCCGTAGACAGATCATACCAATGCCATGTCTGTGGCTTTCTCAGATTGAAAACTTTTGTGAAGTCAGGACGGTCCTCAGAGGCAAATGCGTTGAACGATTGCCAGAAATCCAGTTTAAGAGCTTCTCCTACAGTGAGACTTGTATTTGCTTTAATGGCCTTCGCCCAATCGTTGGGACGCTCCACGACATTGAATTTTGCGGCTGGCTGTGAATCCCCGATTTTCCAAAGTTCAATCTCAATAAGAAAGAACGCAGCTGTATCATCAGTATGGTTATTTAGCCATTCTATTGCCTTACGATGTTCATCCCGGGCTCTTTTAACAATCCAGATAACGATTTCAGCGTTTTTACCGGAGGCGTAGGTTATGAGTTTCCCAAGATGATCGTGGTTTGTATCTTCCAATTGATTTTCAATTATAATATTTCGCCCCGTACCTTCTTCCTTTGCAAAAATATCCACGCTGAAGTCGCCGACATTAGATTCCTTCTCTTCAAGAGATATATCGATGCCGATTGCTTCACCAAGAAGAGCAAGATTTTCCTCCTTAGCAAGCCAAGGTGTAAAATCTGTGCTTTCATTCTTCCAGACCTGTCTGAGATCTGTTATCTGAATCAATTTGTCAAGTTTCATTTTCTCTTTACCACAAAACTAATTTCCATTGCAACGTATTCGTTTCCTGCCTCGTCCTCATACTCAATTGGCTCCCCACTGTCGGAATACGTCATTTCCTGAACATAAGAAGAAACGAAATCTGTTTCAATACTTTTACCATTCTTTGATTTGAAGATAATCGTCTTGGGATCAACTGGATTACCGCTCTCATCAACCGGGTTCAAAATGTTGATGTTCTCGTTTGTCAGAGTGAGGAAGAATTCAAATTCTGAAGCCTCTGAATCCTCATACCAACCGCATACCTCATTCCAAAGCGTTTCGCCACAAGGTATTACGAGTGTATCTTCAATTCTTTCAACTTTTGGAATATCAACCGTTTCAGGCAGATTATCCTCTGTTATCTCAGGAATATCCCAGACTCCCAATCTTCCCTTTACATTAGGGATAGGGTGCTTGAACAGCCTCGCATTAGCCAAAACATAATGATAAAGAGGCTTTTCACCTTCCAGCGCATATTGTGCCCAAGGTGACTTTGAGTCATCTACAATATCAACGACGTCTACATATCCGATGATAGCTGACTTTTCAAGAGGCGCGTTACGATCGAAAGCTCCGATCTCTTCAGCGAATTGAACAGGTATTTCGTAGCATAATGGTAACTCATTCAGTAGTTCAGGCGCTCTCATCTTTGCACCGACATGAATAAGCACACGCTGAGGGGGAACAAGCATCTTGCTTGTTCTGTTCTCTATATCTTTAATACCGTGAGCAATCAGACTTGCCCATGGCTGTTGTACTGACAGGCATTTCATAGTTATATGTTAGTTTGTGTTACAAAATCCTTAAAAAATTTCTTGACTACTTCCAAGTCGCGCTCCTTGATACGCTTCAATTTTTTTGATTTACCAAAATCTTGAAAGGATATCACTGTAACTTGAATACCATGCTGAGGAAGCACCTCTTTTCGTCGTTCATCATAAATCCTACGTTGAACGCTTCGAGGAACACCGCTTTTCGTCATTCTATCATCAAATAGCTTGACGCTCTCCGTATGTTGTCGTTCATAATATTCTACTACAAGGTTCAATCCCTCATAGTAGGCATCAACTGGAAGCTTCCTGCCGGTATCTCCTCGCAAGAAATCAAACGTATGTTGTCTGCTTGCTTTCATACCAAGCACTTCATCGCATAGATCGATGACGTAATATTCGTCAGAATTTGTTCTTCCCATAATCCAATGAGTTTATCCCGAAGAATCTCAATACAACAGGATCTTCCTTATCTAAGATTTCGAGATCCTCGAGGTCCTCTTCAATTTTATCATTGTAGAATGTTATTTCATCTATCTGCTGTTCTAGAAAATCCATACCTCCCTCATCAAGAGGAGTCGACTAAATGTTATCAAGACTACTCCTGTTGTAGGATAGGTTATCCTGAATTTCATCTTTTAGATGCTTCTCACTCATTTGATTATTCAATTTAAAGATTAGGGAAAAGAGACTGTTGGATATGTTTCTCTCGAAGGGCTTTTATTTTTGTAACAAAGTCCTTGTCAAACTTATGCAAATATCCTTTTGACAAAGGCACTGCTTCTGTAACCATCTTCCATATATCATTTGATGCCTTAAATATCATATCGATACTGATATCAGAAGGTATTTCTGAATTTGAATCTAAATATCCGTTCAAATACTTCTCAGACGGACTCTTTATTCCCAGTCTATCACAAATCAGCCATGAGATTGACTCAGCTTCAAATTCCTCAGCTTTATAACTGATTGGTCTATGTTGCCACCATTCTTTTGGTGTTTTAGGTGATGGTATATGATGACAAAAGTAATGTCCTAATTCATGAATAATACTCGCAAAACGTTCAGCTTCTTCTGCTTTTGAGTTTACACTCAATAGAAAATTCGCTGGGTATTTTATGCTTTTATTTGATACTTGAATATCCAGCGTTTCTTCTTTCTTATCCAGACGCATGATTTTTGCACAGCAAGTTCGACCAGCGACCATAGCAGGATTATAGGCTATACCATAAGGTACAAGGTTTTTCAATAAAAGTTGAAAATTTGAATCTCCCACTTTGCCTTCCGCAGCAAATGGAGCTGATAATTCATCTATGACTTTTTCCATCTCCATGTCATCAAACCTACTGTTTGGCAAAGCATAGGTATCATCTACGTCAAAAAGATATTCTAACGGCCCAAATGGGATAAGAACAAGGATTGGTCGCGCATCAGGTTTTATGCCTCTTCCGAATAGATTGTTCCACTTAACTTCATTCAAAAGATATTTTGCACCGGGACGTTGAATATACGCAAGCATAGCGTTATAGGGAGCCAACACTTTCATACGCTGACAAAACTTCATCAAAGCACGAAAGTTTATTGAGCTCCTATAACCTTTCACTCCTGAGAAAAGGGAGTCAAGTCTATCTTCGGTAAATCCTGATTCCATAGCTTTTTATATGCGTCATGGTTATTAGGCAGCATTGATTGAATCGTGGAGAAGAGTCACAAATTCTGCTACCTTTGGGAATTTCCCTGGGAATATTTCAAGAACTTCATACTCATCAAATGGTGATTGCATAAGCATCTTCTTTTCCAAATCCCCATTCTGGCACACATAATCCAAAATACTCTTCAGATATTCTTCCTGGTCGACAGTCAGACTATTGGCCTGAATAAATTCCGTGAAAAGTTGAAGTGCTTTCGCGCGGTCAACCCCACTAAGAGTGCGGATGAAGGCACCAACACTGAGATCCGAAGTCAGATTCTCCCGCTGAAGGTATCGGTCATAATCCTCTTTGGTGCCAAGTTCCTGCCATAAGATTCGCTCAAGCTCATCTATATCAGTTTCACTAAGCTGCTCTATATTCTGAATTTTCTTTAGCACAGGGTGTTCACGATTCTCGGCAAGGAAGTCGATAACCTTCTTTTTGTAGGTGGCGCTTTTGACAACGGATGGTGCAATTCCATCATCTGTCACGGTATCTTCTATATCGACTATGAAAATTTTTCCGGAGCCTCCGACCAAATGCTTAATAAGGTCACGGAGTTCGATGCGAATCCGTTCCAACGACGAAAGACTCTTGTTTTCCCAGAATTCAGGAGTCAACACCTCATTGATTGTATCCATCTTTGCCATTACCTCCGGCACACTTCCTAATTTCTGCAAGGCTGACGCTATGAGTGTAATCTTCCCTTCATACACGTCGGTGGCATATTCCGGATCTACCAGACCAAGCTGGATATTGAGTGCCAAGAGGTCGAACTTTAAAGCCGATTCATCCTCATTGGGTGATGAAACCAAAGGAGCCACTTCATTTTTCAGAGTGAGCACATCGACAGCCGAAATATATTCCCAGGATTGAAGTATCCTGAAACGGCTCACTGCCTCCCAATGATCGCGGACAGATATATGCGCATCGTTGAGACGTTGAGCCTGTCCTAATAATATTTGTTTCAATTCATCATGAAATTCCTTGGCAAAGTCATCGCTCTGATAGTGTGCTGTCTGCAAGGCACAAGCTATATCGGCTCTGACACAGAATAGTTTTTCCGACAGAGACTGCATTCTTCCCTCCTTCGGCTGCTTCATCATCTTGTTGAAATATTCGAAGTTACCACACCAGTCGAAGATAAGAAACTGCTCCTTATCCTTACCAAACCCGAAAATGTCGGGCGAAAGGCGGGTGCCTCGACCAATCATCTGGTCGAACTTAATTTTGGAACGAACACGTTTGAAAAACACCAAGTTGAGAATATCAGGCACATCGATACCGGTATCGAGCATATCCACAGATACTGCAATCTGCGGCATCTTATCCCTAACCTCAAACTTTTCGATTATGTCTTGTGCGTAATTGATCGAGTAGTCAATCCTTTGACAGAATTCAGCGCCATAATCCGGATAAAGGACATGGAAACGCTCTACAATCAACTTGGCGTGCTCCTTGTTGAATGCAAAGATTATGGTTTTTCCGATGGTTTCTCCGCTATGTATCTTCAGACCATTGGTCATCAGGTCTTGAAGCACTTTGTCCACAGTGTCAATGTTGAATATGTATTTGTAGATCTCACTACTCTGAATATCACGGGGAATACCAATCCCATCATCAATAGCACTCGCAGTTGCCTCATATTCCCATACTGATTCCAATTGATCTTTCTCAGCTTGAGACAAATCATCGTATCTTATACCCTGACGTACTACGGTACTTCCTCGTTGCAAGCCAACATAATCAACTAAATAACCATCTTGTACTGCTTCCTCATATTCATAGGCATAATTGGGTTCCCCACCTTCAAGTTGAAGGAGATCGTATGTTGATTTATCGACTTGATCGCGCGGGGTTGCAGTCAGTCCTACTACAAGAGAGTCAAAATATCTCAGGGTGCTACCGAGTTTTCCGAATACAGATCGGTGTGCCTCATCAATGATGATCAGGTCAAAATGACCTACAGAATAAGATTTCTCCTCCGTATCGACATGATTGAGCATGGTCTGGTATGTGGAGAATGTAATTCGCGCGTTCATGTCAGGGTCTTTGGTTCGGTCGCTTAGCACAGTCATAGTATAACTGTTGGGAAGCAGTTTTTCGAAATTCTTGTGTGCTTGTACCACCAATGATGTCCTATCTGCAAGAAACAAAGTGTTTTTCACCCATCCCGCACGGCTAAGCACATCCACTAATGCAATGGCCGTTCTTGTCTTGCCGGTACCTGTAGCCATCACCAACAGTCCGCGGCGGTGTTTCTTGTTGAAATGTTCACAGAGTGCTTTTATCCCTTGCACTTGATAATGCCTGCCGGCAATCTCAGCCTTTGCTGTCATATCTGCTACGTTCTGGCGACCACGACGTTTGATGATGCGAGCCAAATCCTCCTTTGAGTGGAACGCAAGGAGTTTGCGTTTTGGATAGCCAAGACCATCAATAATCCACGTTTCATATCCATTGGTGAAATATATCACCGGACGTACACCATATTCCGCCTCCAGAGCATTTGCATAAAGTTCAGCTTGATGACGCCCTGATTCAGGATCTTTGCTTGTTCGCTTAGCTTCGATTACAGCCAACGGACGCGCATCATCTCCAAAAAGCACATAGTCGGCATATCCCTTGTTTTCTTTGTTTGGCATAGGCGACACTTCTATTTCCACACATGCTTTGCCCGGCTTCTTGTCGCCGTCAGTGTCCAAGACTTCCCATCCTGCTTCCCGCAGCATGAGGTCAATGAAAAGTCGGCGCGTCTCAGCTTCAGAGATGTCATTCCATGATAATTGTTGCTCTATCCCTTCTGCATTTTCTGTTGCAGCCTCAACTTGTTCCGGTTCTACAGTCTCTGTAAATTCCTCGATTGTCTCAACTGCTACAGGTTTAGTCGGAACTGTAATGGCAGAGTTTGGTATCAGCGTCTTGTCAAATGGCTTCAGCGTTGTGAGTACCCGCAGTTTCAATAGGACAGCCCCTATAAAATTATACAGGTTGAGCAACGCGAAAAATGATTCTTTTTTTGAAACGCTATTATCGTGAGCACCGGCATTACCGATTTTGCGGATATAGTGCACCGCCATCATGAGCCTATCGTCGGCAATGAAGTCACGGAATAGATCGGAATCGACAATCTGGAATAGCGACCAACGTTCACCAATCGCCACACCTTTCATCTGATAAATTGCGCGAGCCATCCACTCTAAAGCTCGCCGAGCATTGATAGCAGAAATTTCCGGCTCATCCATCTGATGCCGTTCGGCCGAGTCGCAATAGCGGTAAAGTGCACCCAACTCAGGTATATCTTTAAGGTAATCGAAGTTCTGCATAATCTCAAGATTTTATTTTAGCATTATAAATTGCCATTATTACTTCTTGGAAAAAATCTCGTAAAATTTTTATTTGCCCATTCAGATCCAAGGTATTAAACAATTCGTTCTTCTTGAAATCAAACCAATAGGCACCGTCTTCTTCGTATGGTTTAGACCCATATTTGCCTTCGGGTATGGCATCAGGGTCTCTGTTGATTATGTTGAACACAGGCTTGCCCCAATCATCGCGATTGCAGAATCCGAGGCAAATCACTGGATCCTCACGGTTAAAGTATACGCCAAGCCAACCCCAGCTTTTCTTCATATGACATTTCTTAAGTTTCAAACTGAAGTATTTCCCCATAACTCCATCTCTGGGAGTACACAAGAAATTACCACCGCCATTAGTGTCTTTAAGGGAGTCGTATAAAGCAGATGAGAAGGAATCGTTATCAAACACGAAAATATCGTCAAGACACCTATAAAAAGTGTATAGTGAAAACATTCCTTGAAGATTCATAGGCATTTCTGTTATAAAAATACTACAAACATCTTTGAGGTATTCCAAGTATGCAGTCCAAAGGTCTTTTTCACCTTCGGTAACATTCTTAGCAAGATGAAGAAATAATTCACGCCATGTGTGAGTCTGAAACCCTTCCTTAGCAATAGGATAATTCGCGATATAACCTAAATGAGACGGCTCAATCTTGAATGTCTTTACATACTGCTCAAAATGATGATTCTTGTCTCCAATTTTATTCTCTATCAGATACGTTTCATCTTTATAATAGAAAATAAAGTCGGGACGGCTATCATCTTTGGAGTCCTCTCGTCCAATCCAAACCTCGCCGCAATCATCAGGAAGATTCGGGAAAAAGAACTGCAAGAAAACACGTTGAAACCTATCGGAAGTTTGGCACATTGTCCAAGTGACATCCGACAGGTCATTTTCGCTTCTAAATCTTTGAGACAGATTGGATATAAACCTTTGTAACATAGGCACACTAATTAAACCAATAATCCATCCGGGAATCAAGCAAGGTCTGCAATTCAACAATAGAAGCCTCAATAGCTTCCTTTTGTTTCTCAATTAATTCGATTTGAGATACGAATCGTTCTTGCAATTCTAATGGCGGTGTAATGATAGGAAATTGCTCAATATGAGTAAGATTTAGCTGGCGTTTATCAATAGCACCTACGCATACTTTTCTTATTAGATCATGAAAAGAAGGAGAAAGAAGAATGCTTAATACAAATCTCGGGCACATTCCTTCATTCAACCTGACAAGATATACGTGGCCGTTAATGTTTGCGGTGTAATCTTCGCCCTCAAATAAAGCGCTTCTTCCAAGACTACTGTTTTCTGTGTTGATTCGTCCTGTTTTGGTAATAAGAATATCATTATGTTTTAACATACTACTTTTCATAGACGCATTTGTGTTTTCATCAAGATAAGCAATATCATCCATAATAATCTTATTTCTCCATACATTCTGACTACGAAAGAATGTAATACCGGAATCCACATAGACGGCTTGACCTCCTTTTGGGGTCGTCCCGTTCGTAATAAGTGACGCGAGGCTCTTCAATTTGGAAATAGGCCATCCTTTAGCATTTGTTATCGGATCCCCAAACGTGGCATAAAAAAGCGATTGAGCGAGATTGTCAAATTCTTTCAATTGCTCCTTACGAATCGCAATCATCTCATTCAACTTATCCAACTCTGCTACAATTTGCTCCTGTATTTTCATCGGAGGTATTGGAACAGAAGCACTTCTGACATCATATTCAGTAACAGCTGGATATGATGCACCAGTTGCTCTTGTTAGTATGTAATCTGTAAAGCGAGCAGACAAAACAAAATACAAAATATAGTGAGGGAGTACATCTTTGCCACGTAGAATACAAAATCCAGATGTCCCGACTTTATTAGTAGCATTAGTCTTAAGTAGTGCTATATTTTTAAGATTTGGTCTGACCAAAGAATATAGTATATCCCCATTTTCAATTATTTGTTGAGCTCTTGAAGGAGCATTTCCGAAGGTGATTGTGGTATAAGATGTTGCTTGTTTGGTTTGATTGTCTATAGAAGAAATATCAAAATATGATATTTCATCTTCTGCACTATAAATTGCGTTTGCCCTACCAATAGCTTTCTTGGGAAAGCAAACATCACCTAACCTTTTATACTCCCAATTATGCTTCATGGCTGACGATCATTTTGCAAAGTTCGGACATTCCTTTGAGAAAACTCTCTTCGAGGGAGTGAAGTCTATCCAAGATTACTTCCGGTGCATCATAGACTACGGCCTCACGTACCGTCTCCTTGTATGTGTTGAAAGAGAGATCGTAACTATGTTCGCGGATTTCTTCTACGGGCACAAAGAAGGATTTGTCAGTGCGCTTTCGGTCTTCCTCACCTTCGGGATTGCGGAAACGGGCGATAACATCGGGGATATCATTGTCAGCGACTGGATTTCGTTTATCGTCGAGAGAAAATCCATCCGCCTTCATATCGAAGAACCATACTTTATCGGTACCTCCACTATTGGTCTTTGTGAAAATGAGGATTGCAGTTGATACTCCGGCGTATGGTTTGAAAACCCCCGACGGCATTGATATTACAGCTTGAAGTCGATGACTATCCACCAACTCCTTACGAATAGCCTTGTGCGCATTAGATGAACCGGTCAAAACGCCATCAGGCACAATAGATGCGCAACGACCACCGATACGCAATGATCGCATAAAGAGCGACAAAAATAGAAGTTCTGTCTTCTTAGTCTTTACCATTGCCAAGAGGCTCTTTGACACTGCTTCATAGTCAAGACTTCCGGCAAACGGAGGATTTGCAAGAATCAGTGAGTAGCGGTTTTCGTCTGTATTGTCGCTCGACAAAGAATCGCGATACTCTACCGTAGGATTGTCAACACCGTGGAGCATAAGATTCATCGAACCAATACGAAGCATAGTGGCATCTGTATCGAAGCCATGAAGCATCGTGTTACGGAAATGCTCTGCATTCGATTTCTTCTTCAACTCTGTCTTGTAATGCTCACGAACATATTTGGCACTCTCTACAATGAATCCGGCCGAACCCATAGCGGGATCGCAGATAGTATCTTCGAGAGTCGGTTGCATAAGTTCTACCATCATGCGGATGATATGGCGCGGAGTCCGAAACTGACCGTTGTTGCCAGAAGCTGCCATTTTGCCAAGCACATACTCGTAGACATCGCCCATAGTATCGCGATTGTTCATATCAAGGGAATCAATACCTTCCACAATTTTGACAAGTGTACGCGGATTCTGAATCATAAACACGGCATTGTTCATGAATCGAGAGTAAGCCGAATCTTCCCCTTTCTCTCCACCAAGATACTTTATGTAGGCAAAGACATCGTCCTTGACAGTGCGGAACATCTTTTCAGGATCAAAATCCTTGAATACATGCCAGCGCAAGTCGTTAAGTGCCACCTGACGTCCCGACTCCGGATTAGTCCAAGAGCCATAAGCGAAAGTGGGATCATGAACTGTCTCTCCTATAGAATTGGCAATCGCCTCACGGCGGATCTGTGCATCATCAAGCATCTTCATAAAGAACAGATATGTCATCTGCTCCAAGATGGTTATAGGAGTAGTGATACCTCCTGTCCAGAAGGTATCCCAGATTTGGTCTATCTGATTCTTTATCTGTCCTGTAATCATAATCTTTTAGATTTTTGAGTCGCGTTTACGCCAAAAGGTTACGGCATTGATTTCCTCGTCCGGATGTCCCTTAAAAAAATTGTCATACCAAAGTATAAAGTCACATAATCCCATTGCAAGCGAGCGAAGCATATAGGGGGAATTACTAACTTGTGGAAGATACTTGTCGAGATTCATTGCAATCTCTGCATCCGCCTCTGCGGTATGGGCTGCACCACCGGTTTGGAAAATAGCCTCTTTTAACCAGGAAGATAGCTGCTTGGGCAAAAGAGGGTCTTCTTGTAATCTTTCAATCTCGGACCAAAATATTTTCTCACTTCCTTTGACATCAACCAAATTTTCAGGCTGATTGCCGCCAAGAAAAAGACTGCACCAAGAAAGATTCACGGAATCTTTCTCTTTCTTACTTACGATATTCGTAGGGAGAATACCTTTCTTTACCATGTGACGGAAGATATATTCAAGAGCTTTCCGCAAGTCTATATATCGACGGTTGTAATCTGCATTTGATACGCCTTTGAAGTGGATAGCCCGTAGAAGCGGCATCAAGTGAAAGCCAACTTCTCCTGCTAAATCCAAATCATCGAGAGCCTTGAACACATCAGGATAGAGGTCATTCTCAATTTGCAACTCCTCATTGTAGAGATTAACCTGTGTGCGTATGCGTTCAAACAAAAGTTGACGCTCATGACGCTCTTCCTTGCCGTATTTGATTTTGCCGTTCTTTGAGTAAAAACGACGGTTTGTCAACTTAAACCAACTATTATCCCATTCGTTAATGTCGGGAATCAAATCACGAATGTCATCTTCACCTTGACCCGAAAGGACATACCAAGGAATTGTACGATTTTTGCGTGCCGCAATCTTTCCAATTCGCGTAATCACGTTCATCAGAAATCTATCAGCTTTATCGGCATCACCTTTCTTATACTGGCATTTGGCATCCAATATAATAGCTTGCCAGCGATCGTAATCTGACTCAAGAGCCATCTCTGCTTCTTCCCAGCAAGGAAAAACAGTAAGCTGCAGATCTCCGTACATATCTGCTTCTCCCGGATAAGAGTTTGTCACGAGTGGGTCATTCTCGACCCAAAGAACCTGTATCAAATCGTTGTTGCGCATAATCAAAAATTTTTTAAAAGACTCTCACTGTGTTGGTATTAGTGAATGTCAGTTTGTAAATCACAGGAAACTCAGCATTAGGTTCTGAGAGTATTTCAACCATCCCTAAGCCTTCCATCAACGACTTTATTTCAAAGCCACCTTGTCCTGAATGAAGAGTTCCATCAGATGCACTTTCGTTCAAAGATGTTGAGAATCCACTCATTAGAACGTCCTCACTCGTAACTCCCTCCTTCAAGGGAAGTCCGTTATTAGCAACTGTAATAACAATATCTCCTTTCACTTCCTGCCAATCAAAGCGAATTTCCGGATACTCGCTTTCAGGAGTGAATCCGTGTGCTTTTGCATTAGCTACAATGTTGTTAAACACGCGTTCTAACAGTCTTTTTGGAGCGTAGAAGATGTTCATGGCATCAGTGTGATAGTAAGAAACATCTCCAGTCACCTCATTCATCTCAGGAATGTCTGCCGAATTGTCGCTGCCCACATTTACCATTTTCACATTCGGTGTTGAATGGGTGGATATATATTCATTAATAAATCCATAAGGATTTATCTCAACGTCTTCGCCCCAATCGGCTTTTTCAAAGCGTAGAGACTCCACCTGACGTTCGAGAGTGGAGATTGCATAACCAATGCTGGTAAGCAAATTCTCAACGGTGATCGGATTGACACGACCGATTGTGTCCGTGAAGTTAATCTGACCACCTTTCTTATTAGCAAACATTTTTAGCTGTTCCCAGTTCGATGACAGGGCCGACAGGGTCTGTACCATCGCATGTCTGGTGCTCCGAACTTCGCGCTTATGCTTTTCGAAAGTCTCGTTCAACTCACTTTCCAAATCGCTCATTTCTGCTGAGAGTACTTCCGAAATCACTTTCTGTCTATCCTCGTCAGTTTTATAGTCAGGGACTATAATCTGCGTAAGATCAAGTTTGTTTAGCTTCGGAATAGTCAGCCCTGTGGTCTGTGCCTTTATCTGGTCGGCGACAATTTTGGTGGATAGTAATGCCGCAAGATATTTGGCACTTACCCCCGCTGCCGGCTCCAATACTTTGACGAATCCATTCGGGAATGCTATGGTTCCGTGGAAATCTTCTACATATACTGTGCGAATATTACCACTCACAATAGAAAGGAGGACAACGTCACCGGAAATAGTCACCTGATAACCCTTTGTAGTGCCCTTCTTCTCAACATCATTTTGTGGCGCATATGGCTTACGGTGTAGAGCCCCGGGCAGCGAAGAACCAACGATAAAATAATCAGCAGTACCATCTTCTCGCGATTCCTTGAAAATACTGGCAAGTTCTGAAAGAGGAAGGCCTCCTTCCGGTTTGGGAGAAAGATAAAACTCAGGAGAAAGGTTTGTATCAATAATCTCGGGATAGTTTACCGCAGTAGCTACGTCGCCATCCATTACATATTCTCCACGCTCCCCAAAATCTGTGACATCTTCGTACATGTCATCAAGGAATTGCTCCCAATCGAAGGAGGTCTGTCGATATACACTTTTTGCAAAGCGTGTATAATCGGAGGCGTCTGCAAATATCACATATTCGTTTGGCTCAGCTTTCGTGATTACGAGTACTGTCTGTCTGACTCCAGACCAAGTAAATATATTGTTAGGGATATTAATGACTGCTTTGAGAGCTTTATCATCAATAAGCCTCTTTCGGATATTAAAAGCATTTCCTACGCTAAACAGGAAACCGCTTGAAACAAGACAGACCAATGTGCCTCCTTCTTCAAGTTTATCATATAGAAGGCCAACAATGTCTTCTATTCTCTTTCCTTTTTCAATAAGATATACTGGAGAAGATATTATAGCCTTGTATTTGTTCTCGTCTTTCAATGAAACAAAAGAGTCTCCAAGTCTGATGTCAGTTCGTGGACTTGCACCCATAGCGTAGAGACGGATCTGTCCGAGTGCCCAAGTGGCATTACAGATCTCTTCACCATCAACAGGATTAGGAAGAGCCACTGCAAAAGAGTCAGCACCGGCAAACGGATTGTATACCGTCACATCCTTTGGAAAAGATGCAAGGGCACACATGAAGTCAGTGACTTCCTGGGGCTGTATGAATCCGAGGGAAGGTGCGTATTTGACATCGTAGCCAGTAATAATTTTCTGGAAAACCTCATTGAGTTGTTTGGAGAGAAAGGTCAGCTCATCCTCCGAAAGGATTTCCTTATTGAATTGAGCGAATGAAAGCGATTCAATGACCTTTTGGTTAGCCAAGTCACCGGCGGCTCTCTCGTAACATTCACGAAGTAGAGCAACCCCTGCAGGTGCTGTGACACCAAGCGTAAAGCTTCTCGTCATGTAGCGATCTACGAGAAACTTGACATCATGGATTGAAGCGTTGATGTCGAGATTGTCGTTGTTGAGTGACTTGACTGCGGATTTGGGAGTGTTGTTGAGCATAACTGTAAATTGTTTTTTGGTTTTACGATGCAAAGTTACTGCTCAGTTTTGCAGTCAAACTTCAAAACTGAATTTTTCTCGTATGCTTCTTTATATATCGAAGCAATTTCTTCCCTGAGATGCTGAGGTTCCAATATCTCAACATCTTTACCAAAACTGAGAATAGTCTGAGTCAATTCTCTGTTTGGCATTATTTTCAGTGTAACTGTATGCTCTGCGTGATTATGCGTCTGTGAATTATGAAGTGGTTTCGATACAACATAACGGAATCTCTTGGGGCTAAAACGAAGCACTACCTTTTCAATCTTTGCTTCCTTGGGAATGGTGATGCCAACAATATCATAGAAGTAATCCATCGGATCTCCTATGATTGAATCAGGGATAAACTGAATATCCTTATCGCAAGATTCAATATATTTTATTCTGTCAATTGCATAGATAGATATATCCTTATATTTCTCATTATACCCGAGAAGATACCACCTGTTATTATACTGCTTTAGAAAATAGGGGTGGAACACACATGGGTCTTCAGCCTGTTCATAAGGTTGATATGTAAGTTTGACCGGTTGCTCCTTAACTATAAAAGAGAATAATTCTCTGAATAGGTCAATACCTACCAAGTCTATATTAGAATCAAAGGAAATTACAGTTTTTTCTGAGCCTTTAACCTTGTATTTCTTTTTGAGCTTATTAATTATGTCAGCCATCCAATCAAACTGAGGCATACCACGGAAAGATGCAAGCATCCTGACTGTGGTTTCAAGTTGAGTAAGCTCATCATCAGTAAGATCAACAATGGAGAAGCCCGATTCTGAATATCTGTAATACTTTCTTCTGGTACCGTCCTTGTAAGCCTTGATTGGAGCGTTCATTCCCGGATTTATCTCCATCTCTTTCAAGTCTTGATATATCTGTCGGACACTTACTGTTATTTCCTCACTAAGTTGATCTTTTAAATATTGGCATACGGCTTGCTGCAAGTCCTCAATGTAGAACTTGCGTGAAAAATTACTCAGACACTTATCAAGTGCTTCGTAACGGAGTCGTGCATTTTTATTCGTTGCCAAAATTAGAAAAACTTTGATATTAGTATGATTCTTGTAGAGCTTGTAGAGAAGGTTCATTCAGCAAATCCCTAACCCTAACATTCAAATGCTCTGCAATTGCAAATAAAGTTTCCAATCCTGGCTGTGCCGTATTGGTACACCATTTAGAGACAGTTGCTGGATCCTTGCCCAATTGCTCTGCCAACCATTTATTGGTTCTCTTCTTCTCAACTAATACTAGTTTTATCCGATTTAGGTCTCGTTCCATACCATCAAAATTGAATTTGACGCAAATTTACTGAAAATTTCGGAATCCTCATAATGTATTATGGAATTTTTTAATTAGAGTCTTAGGTCTCAGTTATATTTTCCATAGATTTCAGATGTCCTTCCCCTTTGAGCATTGAGCCTCGGCAGGAAGGCGTTTTTCTGTGCGAAGTTACTTCGTCCGGGAGGAACGTCAAGTGTCGCTATGCATGCGGGCGGAGTGCTTGACGGCAGCCTCCACAAATTTTCTCCTATCTCAAAAATTTGGGTATCCCGGTCTTGACTTAAACTCAAGACTGAATACAGAATCTCATCGTGCCGCATCCAATTCACAACCATCCTCCATGCTTTCCCATTTCCGGAGGGTCTATGATAGTAGCCGAGCACGCTCGGCCCAAATCCCTCTTTTACTGGCAGCGGCTTCAGCCACCGTCCCCTTCAAATTCACCAAATAGCGTCAGCAGGTCTGTCGAAGGTGAAACAATCTTTCCGCACTCCCACCTCCTCCGCCCCCTGCGTGATTCCCTCTCCTCATCCATCGTCCAACGTAAAACGTCCAACGTAAAACGCCAACATCTTATCAAGATAAGGTTTTAACCCCCCAAAAACATACTAACTTTGCACCCGGAAACGAAATCCGGATGGTTGCCGATGCTCGTGGCATTCGTCCCTATGGATCGAAAGTAAAACAGCTTCCAGGTGAATAAGAGCTCCTCTGATAAATTGATCATTAATCATTGATCATTGATCATTAGTTGAGAACCCTCCTAAGTAGCCGCCCAATTGATAATTGATCATTAATAATTTATCATTTATCATTGAAAAAGAACCTCGTCCGCTTTGATCCCATAGTCCACGGAAGCCCAACGCTCGGAACAGACAGACGCGTTCTGCCGCAGGTGTAAGGACATCTACCGTCCGGACGGACCTTCCTCGCGAGAGCATGATGCCTGACGGCGCGCCGCAGCCATGACCTTCCTCATGCATCCGTACGTCCATCGTAAAACGTACAACGTACAACGTCGTGCGCATTAATGCATAGTTTATGAATATACATGCTGCCCCAAATCCGGCAGTTGCTTTAATTATGAATTGTGCATTATGCATTATGCATTGTAATGACGAGTATCGACCTTTGGGCCGACGGCATAAACTCATCCGTCGCCTTATACTCTCCCCGCCATAGGTGGCGGGGTTATTTTTATCCCCCTCTCAGGGTCTCCCCCTATCGGTCCGCGAGCGAATCGAGAGCATCCCGGCCTCTTTGCGGGATGTTTTTAACTACAAAAGTTGAATAAAATTATCCTAAGAAATTCCCAATTCTCAATTATTTTTAGTAACTTTGTACTGAACTAACCCCTCAAATTTTCTACATATTATGCGTATACTACACACTGCCGACATTCATTTCGGCCAGAACATATATCAACACTACGAAAGACTTGACGAGCATCTGCATTTCTTCAGTCAATTACGGAATTGGATAGAAGAACATAGACCTGACGCGCTTCTGATGAGCGGAGACATCTTCGATGTAGCGCAACCATCAGCAGGAGTTTGGACTGACTTTAATGATCAGATTGTGGATCTTAGAAGGAGGTTCCCCGCTCTTGCCATCGTCATAGTAGCAGGAAACCACGACTCGGCATCACGTATCGATTCACACAGCAAGGTATGGGAAATCGGTGGCGTGACTGTCGTCGGAACTCCCCCTCCCCTCCTCCATTCCGCTCCCGAAGGATGGGAGGAGCGATATATAGTAAGACTGCCTTCCGGTTTTATAATTGCTATTCCATATATGTCAAGCGACAGAACTGAAACAATGCGTTATCTTCAGGAATACATAGCAGATAAGAACTCCGACGATCTTCCAGTTGTTATGACCGGACATCTCGCTGCCGTTGGAAGTGATATGGAAGGACATGATCCGGAAATCGGCAACCTCAGACCTGTATCCATCAACCTTCTTGGTGAGGGATATGACTATATGGCTCTCGGACACATCCATAAGGCTCAGACTCTTGGCTATGCACCGGTTTTTGACGAAGATTTCCATACCTATCCTTCACCTGCGGCCAGATACTCCGGCAGTGTACTGCACGTAAGCGAAGACGAGAACTATCCCCATTCCGTCTCTCTTGTCGATATAGAGCGACATGGGGAAAAAGTCATGATAAGGCAGCTCATTATCAATCAGCTTCGCCATTTCCTGACTCTTCCTAATGATATGCCACAACCGTTTGAGACCTCAAAGGCTGCCCTCTCCTATCTTAAAAAATTCCTTAAAAAGAATGACAACGTCTACATACGGCTGCGCTTCAATAAAAATGCTGAAATTCCTGCCGATTTTAACTCCTCAGTCTATACCCTTATCGAACAAAGCGGCAAGGACATCAGATACAATCCACGTATGATATTCGTCGCTCCCGAAGAGGATTGCTCTTCTATTGATGACTTACATCCGAAATTCGATGTAGAGGAAATCAAACAAATGACCAATCCTCTGGATTTTGTCAGGAAGACTGCAGATGCCTACACAGGTCTTTCAATAGATGATCTTGACGAACTCTTTGGAGAAGTGGAGGAAGAAATCAGAAGAACGGTGGAAGAAAATTAAGATAGTCATCAACATGAAAATCAAATACCTCAAAATACGCAATATCGCCTCCATAGAATGCGGAGACATAGATTTTGAAAACGGACTCATCGATAATGAATCAGGACTACCGGCTTCCCTATTCCTCATCACGGGTGATACAGGGTCCGGAAAGTCTGTGATTCTTGACTGTATCTCGATGGCCTTATACGGGACCACCCCTCGAGTGAAAGGCGTCAGCGATGTAAAAAACAACAACTACAAAAACAATGACGGGGAAGAGATCTCCGTCAACAACATCAGGCAATATACCAGAATCGGCATCTCATGGAAGGATGATTGCTACGCGGAGCTTTCTTTTTCAGGCAATGACGGCATCGACTACGTGTCGCGTTACTCGCTTGGAAGGACCTCACACCGTAAATATCGGGATCCTGCTTGGAGACTCACAATCGATGGGTCTACAACGATAGAAAAGAAAGAAGAGATCAAAGAACGCATTCAGAAAGCAGTAGGACTCTCCTTCGAGCAATTCAGCCGAATGGCTATGCTGGCACAAGGGCAGTTCGCGACATTCCTGATAGGCAAAAAGGAGGAGCGTGAGCGGATTCTCGAACAACTGACGGCCACCGATATCTTCTCACGATATGGAGAAGCGATCTCCAATATATATAAAAAAGCCAAACAGGAGAAAGAGATCAGCGCCAAACTTTACGAGGAATTCGGGAAAAAAATCATAAGTGATGAGATACGTAAGGAATTGCTGTCAGAGCAGGAAGAAAAAAAGAAGCTTGCTTCAACCCTTCATGCAGAGTCAGACAAGCTTCGCAACCGAATACTCCATATCGACGTAGCTATGAAGGCGGAAAAAGACATCTCTGTCTTGAAAGAAGAGGAGGCTTTCTTAAAAAAGCATGAAGAGTCTTCGGAGTTCCGAAAGGGTTCCGCCTTAACAACTCTATGGGATAAGACCGAACGGGAACGGAATCTTCTTTCCAAGAAATTAGAAACCACCCAATCAGTGGAATCCGATAAGAGGACTCTTCATGAAATGAAATCTGAATTCATGCTGCTGTCAAAAGACCTCGAAGCTCGGAAAGAGGCTGCTAACGAACGTACGCTTATCTTGGAGGAGGAGCGAAAATGGATCAAAATGCAGGAACCTCTTTTAATGGTCTTCGAGGAGTCATCAGTGACGATACACAAAATCGACAACTACGTTTCCCTGCTTAAAGAAACAGGTCAGAAGGAGAAGACGATTCTTGACAACAATGCGCTTATCGAAATTCTTTTAAAGGATTTGGGTCAACTTGAAAAGAGTGTCAAGGATAAAGAAGAAGCCTGCAACGCTTGTCAGATTTCGATAAAGCAGAAATCAGACCGGCGCGATGCGCTGAATCCGGGCAATCTGAGAAAAGAAGGTGAAAATCTACTGAAGAGAAAGCATTCTTTGCTGGACCTTTCCTCCCGGCTTGCTAATGCGAAGACGGAAAAGGAGGAGGTGGATAAGGAGGAAAAGGACTTGTCTGCAACTTCTAAACTTCTTGCAAAACTTAAGGTGACGGCCGATAAGGCTGCCAAAGAATGTAAGAAGGCAGAAAAAGAGATGAAGGACGCGGAAGACAGATATATGACGATGCATCTCAGTGTCAAAAAGAATTTCAGGGAACTCCGTAGAAAACTCTCTGATGATCACGCTTGCAACTGTCCGCTTTGTGGCCAATCCATCTCTGAATTTCTTGGTGAATGGAACAAGGACGGATATTTCTCGGGACTTCTTTCCCCTCTGGAGGAGGAGAAGAAGAAACTGACTGACACTTATTACATCGCCAAAGAAGCCTCAGATGATGCGCACCAGAAAATGAACACCACTGCAGGAAGCTTAAAAACGAAGGAATCGGAACTACTGAAAAGAAAGGAGAACCTGACTAAAACTGATACAGAAATCAAACAACAACTCAAGGTTCTTGAAATATCCGAGTGTGACAATCTTCCTGAAGTTATTGAAAATCAGCTCTCAGATATAGAAAGTGAAATTTATCAGAATTCCGTAAAGCTTGCCTCGGCCGACGAGATGCAGAAGGAGATAGACGAACTCTTAAAGCAGAAGGATGTTCTTGACAAGCAATATCGAGATGCCGACAGCTTGCTTCAAAAGTCGCTGCAAGACCTTGCCAAAAAGAAAGAGACAGTAAGGAATGATGAAGTAAGAATCGAGGAACTTAGGGCGGAAATAGTGAATCTTCGGAACACGATAACCCAGTCCCTGAGAGGCTATGCAGATGAATGGCAATCAGATCCTTCGGCCATTGCGATACGTCTCAAGAAGAATGCCGATGAGTTCGCAGAAAGAACGTCAAAATTTACCAAGGACGAGCATCAACACGACATACTGTTGAAAGTATTGGATTCACTTACCGCTATTCAGGAGAAACTGTCAGAACATTTAGTCTCAGTCGATGAGGAAGCCGAGGGCGTTCTCTCCTACTCCTTTAAATCCTTTACTATAGAAACCCTTCAAAATAAATGGAATGACTTCTTAATCGAAGTTTCAACCGTCATTAACCGCTACTCGGAAAATAATTTTAAAATAAAGGAAATAGAGAGAGAACTCAACGAACACTATATTGCATCCGGCACTACTGAAACAATGCTGCGTCAGTTGCTCGGAGCCTCGAAGGAAGTGAAGGAAGCAAGAATAATTCAAATAAAACACAGGGAGGATCTCAGCAAAAATGCCGCACTGATAGCAGATGCCGAGAAATGCCTTAAAGAGAATCTGAGAGCGCTTGATGCCGAGGATACCTCACAGATCAAAGATCGTGATCAAGTGAAGGATATACTGACTGACAACGAGAAGAAAATAAGTGAACTCACGCAGCAACTGGGCGTCATAAAGGAAAGACTCGAAGCAGACGAGAAGACCCGTAGAGACAGCGAAAGACAGAGAGAAGACCTTGAAAGGAAGACATTGCGATATGAGAAATGGGATAAGATGAACCGATACTTCGGGGGCACGAAGTTCCGTACACTCGTGCAGTCGCACATTCTCCGGCCACTCCTTGACAACGCGAACATCTATCTCCGACAGATCACCGACCATTATACTCTCACTTGCGGCGATGATAACGAGCAACTATCGATTCTGGTGCTTGACAGATACCACAACAATGAGCCGAGAAGCGTGACTGTTCTCTCCGGTGGCGAACGCTTCATGATATCGCTTGCCCTGTCACTCGCCCTGTCGGCTATGAACCGACCCGATCTTAACGTTGACATACTCTTCATCGACGAGGGTTTCGGAACGCTCGACGCCAAAAGTCTCGATATGGTGATGAGCACGCTACGACGACTCCCCGAAATCAACGGGCAGAACGGCCGTCGTGTAGGTGTCATATCCCATCGGGAGGAATTGACCGAGCAGATTCCGACTCAGATTCAACTCCGCAGGTCAGGTCATGGAAGATCGAAAATCGTAATTCGCAACTGATATCCAATTAAAATTTTCTGTATTTATCATGAAAAATGAGGAGTCAAGCCTTTATCTGCTTGACTCCTCAAAATTAAATTATTCAACTTTCGCCAGCGTAAGTTGAGGGTTATTAGGTTATTAGGTTAAAGGGTTATGGGGATAATATGAATTTCCTATTTCGTATTGTTCTATACAGAGTCAAATTTAATCCTATAACCTTTTAACCCATAACCCTTAAGTTGAGCTTGCGAAACTTAAATTAATTATTCAGTCGTTAACGCGTAAGGTTGATTATCCGAAAAGGCTCCAGGATACTGTAAGACCGGCCATGACGATTGCAACCATCGACATCAGCTTGATAAGGATGTTGAGGCTCGGACCGGATGTATCCTTGAAGGGGTCACCGACAGTGTCACCTACTACCGTAGCCTTGTGTACCTCACTGCCCTTACCGCCAAAGTTGCCTTCCTCGATGTACTTCTTAGCGTTATCCCACGCACCGCCGGAGTTGGCCATAAACACTGCAAGGACGAAACCGGCAGAAAGTCCACCTATCAGAAGGCCAATGACACCTGGAACTCCGAACACAAGACCCACGATGATCGGAACAGCGATGGCAAGGAGCGACGGGAAGACCATCTCGCGCTGAGCGCCCTTAGTGGAGATCTGAACGCAACGGGCGTAGTCCGGTTCGGCCTGACCCGTAAGGATGCCCTTGATCTCACGGAACTGACGGCGCACTTCCTCTACCATATGGGAGGCAGCACGACCAACTGCATTCATAGTAAGTCCGCAGAAGAGGAACGCCATCATCGCGCCGATAAACATACCGGAGAGAACCATAGGGTTCATCAGGTTGACGTCATATGCAACCATGAAGTCGCGGAAAGTAGCCTGGTTGAGGGCGATCATGCGAGGCACTTCGAGATTGCTTACAGGGTCGATTGTTGTGCCGACCTGAATGAATTCCTTACCAATATGGTGAAGTCCCATGCGGATTTCCTCTACGTAGGAAGCAAGAAGGGCAAGGCCTGTGAGGGCAGCGGAGCCGATCGCAAAACCCTTTCCTGTAGCTGCTGTTGTGTTGCCAAGCGAGTCAAGTGCGTCTGTGCGCTTGCGGACATTCTCACCAAGGCTGCTCATCTCAGCGTTGCCGCCCGCATTGTCGGCAATAGGACCGTAAGCGTCAGTGGCAAGAGTGATGCCAAGTGTGGAAAGCATGCCGACAGCGGCGATACCGATACCGTAAAGTCCCCAGGAAATATTTGCGAAATCATAACCGGAAGCAAGATAGTAGCTCATGATTATACCGAAAACTACTGCTATAACAGGAATTGCGGTTGAGATCATACCGAGACCTACTCCTGAGATAATGACGGTTGCGGGGCCTGTAGTGCCGCTTTCCGCAAGTTTCTTCGTCGGGGTATAGGACTGTGAGGTATAGTATTCAGTAGCCTGCCCGATGACGATACCTACTGCAAGACCTACGACTACGGAAAGAGAAAGATTGATCCAGTTAGGAATCTCAAGCGCCCACATGATAAGGAAAGTAGCGGCAACGATGAGAGCCGAGCTGAGGTTAGTGCCTGTAGCGAGAGCACCCAGAAGATTCTTCATAGTGGCGTTTTCTTTCGTCTTCACAGCGAAGATACCGATGATGGAAAGAAGGATACCAACGGCAGCAATAAGCATAGGTGCCATAACTGCCTTTGTCTGCAAAGCTACACTGCCACCTTCTAAATCAAGGAAACCGACCGCACCGGCAGCGGCTCCGAGAGCAGCCGTAGCGAGAATCGAACCGCAGTAAGACTCATAAAGGTCGGCGCCCATACCTGCCACGTCACCTACATTGTCACCCACATTGTCGGCGATGGTAGCAGGGTTACGGGGATCATCCTCGGGAATGCCTGCCTCAACTTTTCCTACAAGGTCGGCGCCTACGTCGGCAGCCTTGGTGTAGATTCCGCCGCCTACACGGGCGAAGAGGGCCTGTGTGCTGGCGCCCATTCCGAATGTAAGCATCGTGGTGGTGATCATAGTGAGTTTCTGCGTATCCGGAAGATCAATCGCCCAGTTGAGGATCAGATACCAGAAAGAGATGTCGAGAAGGCCGAGACCTACAACGACAAGACCCATTACAGCACCTGAACGGAATGCGACCTTAAGGCCGGAGTTGAGCGATTCGCGGGCCGCGTTTGCTGTGCGCGCTGATGCATAGGTAGCTGTCTTCATACCGAGGAAACCTGCCAGTCCGGAGAAGAAACCACCCGTCAGGAATGCGACGGGCACCCATTCGTTCTGAACACCGAAGCCATAAGCCATAATGGAGAAGAGCACCACAAGGCACAGGAAGACAACGGTCACAATCTTATACTGCTGGCGGAGATAGGACATGGCTCCCTGACGCACATGGGAGGCTATCCGCCTCATGGTCTCGTTGCCTTCGTCCTGGCCTTTCATCCACCGGAAAAAATAAAAAGCGAGCGCCAGAGCCACAATCGATGAGGCAGGCACAAGCCAGAAAAGATTATTTACCATAGTGAAATCTGAAAAAAATGTTTATTGTTGTTTATGAATGATTCCTATTTAATTCTAAACCAATATCCGGCTGTCACTCCGAAACTGAGTTGATTGGAGAGTGTGAAGGTGTCCTGTCGGCCGGAGGGCATGACGTTGCCGATTCCGTAATACACACGCGCCTCAAGAGCAAGCGAGTTACGGCGGTTGATACTGAACTCTCCTCCGAGACCGGCGACTATTCCGAAATCAAGCTTCTGGCTGACCTTCATTGTCAACTGCTCTATACGGCGGTTCTTATCATTGAAGCCTTCGAGTCCGGAGACATCGTTGTAATCAAAATTACTTTTTATATGATCTCCTAAATAGTACGCCACTTCAGGTCCGGCATTGAAGAAAAACTTACCCCTGCTCCCAAAATAGATGTGCGACATCACCGGCACCTCCACATAATTGAGCACCCTTTGATATGAATATGGGAGATCCTCGAATTTCTCCGCCCAACCACGCTGCACGAGATTGACCTCAGCTATGATACCAAAATGATTCTCTTCAGTATACCGGAAAGTCACACCTCCTGTATAACCCATTCCCAGCTTTCCTGTAATCGATGGCTTGAACATCACAGTAGAAAACGTCACGCCTCCTCTTGCACCCAAGTCGACTCTCGATGAGAAGTGAGTCTGGGCTGACGCACCAAACATCAATCCAAGAGTCATGACAATCGATAATAGTCTTCTTTTCATGGCATCATTTGCGGATTAATATCTTCTCGATGTCACCATAAGGTGAATAACGGATCATATAGGCCGATGGATTGAAGAATCCACCCCAGTTCCCTACTCTCTCAATGTTGATCGGAGTCTGAATCTCATGACCGTCGGGAAGAGTGGCGTTAAAGTCACCGTCGTTAGACGCTATTCCCGGAATGAAATAATTGAGAATATCATACCCTACTACCGAATATGTCGGAAATGAACGGATAGGTCCATGTCCGAAAGCTGAAGAATAAGAAGCTATGAATTCCTTCCCGGGTCCGGAAGTATGGTCAAAGAAGAAGCGTGACGGGAAATACACATCAGCCTTGTGGAAACGCTCTTTCATGCTATCAGCGAGAGTAATCCAACTTGGACGACCCATGACCTTAATCTCGGTGAAGGGATTGTTTTCCTTAAGCGCCTCAACAGCGTTAAGTAGCGACTGAATTTCCTCTTTTGTCGTAGGATAGCCATAGAAAAGATAGCGTCCTCCCTCATCGAGTTTCATTTCAGCAAGATCATCAAGTTGCATACTTAAGAAAGAAGATGGATCACGCCTCCCTTTGATCGACTCTGCGAATGAGTCGCCTTTATCCTCCTTGCCTACAAGGACGAGCGTATATGAACCCATATTCGAAGCGGTCCACTCTCCTACCTCATCGCTGAAATACGCGGAAGGAGTAAGAAGATGTATCAATGAGGGGTTCTCCATATAAAGTTCGCTCTTGACATCGAACGTATTCACGATCTCCACTCCGTTTTCCTCTCCGTATCTTGCAAGCCACAACGGAAAATTCCTCTCATACGTGGCTATCACCATATCGGCCTTGAAATCCTCGAGCTGAGAGAGCAATGAAGCACGAGCCGCTATGGAATCTGTCTGGTCCTTACTGTCGCAAAGCACTTTAAGTCTGATAGAGTAAGGTGCGTCCTTCAGACGGTCTACCGCAAGAAAAGCACCGCGCGTGAACTCATTGTCACGCTTGGATGCAGGATCCTCTATCATAAGGGCGATGCTCACTTCTTCTCTTCCATCGGAGACGGAGTCTGCTACATCGATCATGTGCACCTCCTTATATATATCACGTCGTCCTTCGAGAGTGTTCTCCCTGTCATCGACAGGCTCCACTTCCTTCTCGACAACCGTCGTCTCCACGACAGGTATCGCTAAGATAGCGTTTTTCTTCAGGTGTGTGCCCGAATTTGCCTCCATCAACTCGTCTACATCGACTCCCGTCTTCTCCGCAACAGTTTCCCAAGTGTCGTTCTTTCCGGCCTTGTAAGTATCGATCCGAGCTATATGAGTCTCGTCTACTTCCTTCTTAACTGTCACGTCCTTATTGGAGTTGACACTGATCCTAAGGATGTCGCCGGAAGCAAACCTGTTTTCAGAGACACCCTTATTATCGCGAAGCAACTGCTCGACGCTTGTATTGAAAGCAGATGCAATGCCGTTGAGGGTATCGTTATCCTTTATCGTATAATATAGGTATGTCGTACCGTCGTTGATAGAATCGGATTCCTGAGGTAAGGTGATCACATCTCCTCTTCTCAACACGCTTTTGGACGACGGATTGTA
Source organism: Muribaculaceae bacterium (assembly GCA_029061255.1). Classification (GTDB taxonomy): domain Bacteria; phylum Bacteroidota; class Bacteroidia; order Bacteroidales; family Muribaculaceae; genus Lepagella. Next base: position 9,313 of record JAIDSL010000037.1, on the reverse strand, counting down.
AAGATACACCTTATCTACTGTCACACCATACATTTTGGCGATGGAATAGACCGAATCGCCTTTCTTCACGACATGGCGAATCACCGGATAAGACTCCGGGAGAGTGAAATCCGGTGTTATTTCCGTTTCCTCGACAATTGTATCCACCGGATAATATACCTTCGTTCCCTTCTCCATCTTATATCCGAGTGAAGGATTGAGTTCTTCCAGACGGTCGATATTCCATCCGAAACGATTTGCGATGCCATATTTGGAATCGCCCTTCTTCACTTCATACATATAGTATTCGCTTCCCGCGATGTTCACCTTGGGAAGGTTCTTAGCCGCATCATCTGCTGAAGCAGAGAAAAAAACGCACATCGCCATCGCGATGCTCAAAGTGAATTTCCTCATCTATCACGCTTGTATTTCAAAAGAGCACCCCCGTGCCGAAGATTTCGGCCATTTGAAAAGAGACCCTTTTAGTTCATCTTACAAAATTAATAAAAAAATCCTTAGCCCTATGCATAAAAAATCATTTAAATTAAAAATTGTCTAAAAAAAGCCTATTTTTAGGTATTTTGGATAAAATATTCATCCGTTTCATTAGGTTATTCGGAGGTTTTTTATTAAATTTGCACACACAATCCGATTAGGATAAAAAAAGTCCATCGCGTTCGCCACGGCGAGCGCGATGAAACAGGTATATGACCGATAAGACAATATTTAATATAAATAATTTCAAATGGCAAAGAAAGTCTATACGTTCGGCAACGGTAAGGCCGAAGGTAATGCCGAGATGAGAAACCTTCTCGGCGGCAAGGGAGCTAACCTTGCCGAGATGAATCTTCTGGGAATGCCCGTACCTCCCGGATTCACCATCACTACAGAAGTTTGTACAGAGTACACACAGTACGGCCGTGACAAAGTGGTAGCCGACATTCAGAAAGACGTCGAGGCAGCTATCGCACACATCGAAGAGCTCACAGGCAATAAATTCAACGATCCCTCCAATCCCCTTCTCGTTTCAGTTCGCTCAGGCGCACGCGCTTCAATGCCCGGCATGATGGACACAGTCCTCAACCTCGGTATGAACGACGCTACCGTAGCCACCATGGCTGAGAAAAGCGGCAACCCTCGTTTCGCTTGGGACAGCTACCGTCGTTTCGTTCAGATGTATGGCGACGTAGTTCTCGGCATGAAGCCCAAGAGCAAGACCGACATCGATCCCTTCGAGGCTATCATGGACCAGGTGAAGGAGGAGAAAGGCGTTAAGCTTGACACCGAACTTGACGTAGACGACCTTAAGGAACTCGTTAAGCGCTTCAAGGCAGCCGTGAAGGAATACACCGGCAAGGACTTCCCCGAATCAGCTTGGGAACAGCTCTGGGGTGGTATCTGCGCTGTATTCGACAGCTGGATGAACGAACGCGCCATCCTCTACCGCCGCATGAACCAGATTCCCGAAGAATGGGGAACTGCCGTCAACGTGCAGGCTATGGTCTATGGCAACATGGGCAATAACTCCGCTACAGGCGTAGCATTCAGCCGTGACGCAGCTACAGGCGAAAACATCTTCAACGGCGAATACCTCATCAACGCACAGGGTGAGGACGTCGTGGCAGGTGTCCGCACTCCGCAGCAGATCACAATTGAAGGTTCACGTCGCTGGGCTAAGCTTCAGGGTATATCTGAGGAAGAGCGCGCAGCTAAGTATCCCGCTCTTGAGGAGACTATGCCTGACTGCGCCGCTGAACTCATCGCCATTGCAAACCGTCTTGAGGACTACTACCGCGACATGCAGGACATGGAGTTCACAATTCAGAACGGCAAGCTCTGGATGCTCCAGACCCGTAACGGCAAGCGTACCGGCGCAGCCATGGTGAAGATAGCCATGGATCTTCTCCGCGACAACATGATCGATGAGAAGACTGCCCTTCTCCGCATGGAGCCCCAGAAGCTCGACGAGCTCCTTCACCCCATCTTCGACAAGGACGCTCTCAAGCGTGCTAAAGTCGTTGCCAAGGGTCTTCCCGCATCTCCGGGAGCAGCCTGCGGCCAGATTGTATTCTCTGCAGATGACGCTGAGGCATGGGCCGACAAGAAGCGCAAGGTTGTCCTCGTCCGTATCGAAACTTCTCCCGAAGACCTTCGCGGTATGGCCGTCGCTCAGGGTATCCTCACGATGCGCGGCGGTATGACCAGCCACGCTGCCGTAGTTGCCCGCGGAATGGGTAAGTGCTGCGTATCAGGCGCAGGCGAAATCCGCGTCGACTACAAGGCTAAGACAGTAGAAATGGGTGGCAAGACCTATAAGGAAGGCGACTGGATCTCCCTCAACGGTTCTACGGGTGACGTTTACGACGGTCAGGTTCCGACTACCGAACCGGAACTCGGCGGCGACTTCGCAGCTATCATGAACCTTGCCGACAAGTTCACCAAGTGTCTCGTTCGCACCAATGCCGACACTCCGCGTGATGCAAAGCAGGCCCGCAAGTTCGGTGCACAGGGTATCGGCCTCTGCCGTACGGAGCATATGTTCTTCGAAGGTGACCGTATCAAGGCTATCCGTGAGATGATTCTCGCAAGCGACGAGGAAGGCCGTCGTGTGGCACTCGCTAAACTTCTTCCCATGCAGCGTGGCGACTTCGAAGGAATCTTCACCGCAATGGATGGTTATGGAGTGACCGTTCGTCTGCTCGATCCCCCGTTGCATGAGTTCGTACCTCACCAGACCGCTACCCAGAAGGAAATGGCTGAGGAAATGGGCTTGACACTTGAAGAGGTAAAGGCTAAGGTAGACTCTCTCGAAGAGTTCAACCCGATGCTCGGCCACCGTGGCTGCCGTCTCGGAATCACATATCCTGAGATCACAGAGATGCAGACCCGCGCCATCATTGAGGCTGCCCTCAACTGCAAGGACAAAGGCATCAAGGTTCATCCGGAAATCATGGTTCCCCTCGTAGGCACACTCAAGGAGCTCCAGCATCAGGCCAACGTAATCCACACTACAGCTGCAAAGGTATTTGATGAAAGAGGCGAGACTGTACCCTACAAGGTAGGTACAATGATCGAGGTTCCCCGTGCAGCCCTCACCGCCAATCAGATCGCTGAAGTCGCTGAATTCTTCTCATTCGGCACCAACGACCTCACCCAGATGACATTCGGCTACAGCCGTGACGATGCTCCCAAGTTTATCAAGCACTACAAAGAACTCGGCATCCTGAAGGTTGATCCGTTCGAGGTTCTCGATCAGGAAGGTGTTGGCCAGCTTGTAGCAATGGGCGTACAGAAAGGCCGCTCCACCAACCCGGACCTCAAGGTAGGCGTCTGCGGCGAGCACGGTGGCGAGCCAAGCTCCGTTAAGTTCTGCGCTAAGCTCGGCATGAACTACGTAAGCTGCTCACCCTTCCGTGTGCCCATCGCCCGCGTAGCAGCGGCGCAGGCAGCGATAGAGGACTAAGACATACTTCTAACACATAAAAGCGTTAGGCTGTAACACTCCGATAAAAAGGAGGTTACAGCCTAACCTGTTCTTAGGAGGTTCGTTCATTTGGATACAGAAATCGAGCCAAATAAACGGAATTTGCATACACCAGAGCATACACCCCTAAACAACATCACATACACCGAACATACACCAGTGCATACACCTCAAAAATCAGACGTATATGGCTACACTTAAAGCAGTTGTGAGAAAACAGAGAGCCGATGGATTCTATGCGGTGTATATTCGCATAGTCCATCGCAGTCGAATGGGCTATATCAAGACCAATAAGGTTATCAGCCCAAAGAATGTAACAGCTTCCGGAGAGTTAAAAGATCCGGTAGTGAATGAGTATTGCAGTCGAGTAATTCTTAAGTACTCTGATATGCTAAATCGAAAGGATCTGACGGCATATTCTGTTGCAGAAGTGATAGAGTATCTTACTCGGGATAGTGGGACGGAATGCTTTAGTGAATATGCACGTCTCCATATCGATAGAATGACAAAGGCTGGTCATGGTCGAAACGCAAAGGATTATATGTATGCCTTGCAGCATCTGGAAAGATACCTTGGAACAAATAAGATCCTGTTTGCTCAACTTTCATCTACGGTTTTGAAAAAATGGATTGAAACTATGGCTCTAACTAATCGTGCAAAAGAAAAATACCCAATCTGTCTACGGCAAATATTCAAGGCAGCTTTAGTTGAGCTTAATGATGAAGAAAAGGGCATAATTCGCATAAAGTTCAATCCTTGGTTGAAGGTTCAGATACCAAAAAGCGACAAGGCTGCCCAGCGTGCTATAAGCGCCGAAGCGTGTAGAGAGTTCTTCAATCGTCCACTACCACAGACGAAGATGCTTTCCTCTCTCCCGGAATTGGGACGGGATGTGGCTATGCTCGTGCTCTGTCTTGGAGGAATAAATACGGCAGATCTATATGCCCTCAAAAAATCTGACTATCGTAACGGAGTCATAGGATACAAGAGAGCCAAGACTAAGCATAGTAGAAAAGATGAAGCCTACATCGAGATGCGTGTGGAACCGTTCATACAGTCAACATTTGACAAATATCTGGCTGAAGAAGATGATGAATTTCTTTTCACGTTTCATAATCGCTATTGCGATACGGATAGTTTCTGTGCGAACGTCAATAATGGCATAAAGAAAATCTGTGCCGATATGAATATGAATAAGGAGGATTATTATTGTGTATATACTTTCCGTCATACATGGGGAACCATCGCGCAAAACGATTGCGATGCAAATCTTTATGAAGTCGCATTTGGAATGAACCATAGTCATGGGCTCAATGTAACCAGAGGATATGTTAAGCTTGACTTTTCACCTGCATGGCGATTGAATGCGAAAGTGATCGATTTTATTTTCTTCAGTGATAAACCGAGTAAACAGGGTATTGCGAAAGACATTGAAGATACAGAAGACAAATTTTTCAGATTGTCTCCGAAGAAAATGGTACATGGCCGAGCATACTTCAAAGGGAAGATTCTTGCCGAAGTCAACGATATCGGTTTTGGAACAGTTGATGCTGTCATCAAAGCGTTGGCGCAACAGTTACCCTCAGACTTACCTGTTGGATGCGCTGTACACTTCAGAATTACTAACTGTGATAATCAAAAGGAAGTCGTTTACGAAAGAACCAAAGGCAAAGGATTTTGACCTAACCGCTACAACAAAGAGAAAAATCATTTCACATAAGGGAACAGACTCAAAACACACCCTATTGAGCCGTGTCGGGCATTAGTCCGGCATGGCTTTTTTTACATCAATAAGTCAGAATAATTGTCTGACTTGACCGAAAAGAACCCCAAGCAGCTTGAATGTCAACTTTACGGCATTCTTTACAAGGCGCAGAGCGAGCCTGATTATAATCTTGACCATTTTGGCGATAACCCATATCACCAGAAGGAAAGGAGAGAGTATGAGAAGTATGACGATATTGTAGGGTATAAACATAATTCGGTGTATTAAAAATTGATGGTTTCAGGGACTGTTCCGTTAGTAAAATTAATAAAAATTTTTAACATACGCAAGTTTTAACACCCTTATTTTTAGCGTATTATCCGATTTTCTAAGTTAATTAAACCTCAGTTCACTTAGCCCTATTATCGAATTATTTTGGCTATGGATATAGGGTATCTTTGGTGTATCGACCCTGATTCCTTACATTCTTTAGTCAATCCGTCCAAGCTATCTCAGTCCATTTATGTCCGGCATATCTGACTGCTCATTATATTGAACCCAAATACCAATATTCTATATTCCGGAGGCTGCGAACCTCAGTTTCATAGGCGATAGATGTATCATTGTGTTGAACCGAAGATTCAAATTCTCAATATTCTCAGTTTTTCGGTCCTACGTCTACTATATCCGATATACCGGGATAACAATGAAATCAGGATTATTTTATATCAGTCTTGAAAACCCGTTGTCCTCGGTTCATCGGGTGATTAGACGAACAGCCGTAGCCGGTAACTTCGCCATTCCGGGTTCATTTGTCTACCGTACCTGCGAAGCGGAGATAAGCAGACTTATTCTTTCAAGATTCTATAGCCGAAGTGTCCCGGTAACGGAGTCCAAGTACCGAGAAACTGAAGATTTATGTTGTGCATTTCTTCCGGGAGCGGCCGTTGCCGCTAATTTCGTAGTGAAAAAGGCCACGGAAGACATCGAACTGCGTTACAGGTTTTGTCAAGCAAGTTGTGCTTTTGTCATTACAAAAGCGACTTGCCGATTGCTCCGCATCGGAGCGATTCCATCGCTGTTTCGCTTTGCGAAAGTGTATCCGGGAGCCTTGGAACCCAGATAACCCAGTTACTATGACTCAAAGAACCAAGTATTTTCAACTTCGGCTTACGCAAGAGGAATATTACACATTGAAGCAAAAATCAGCCTCCTACACGTCTGTAAGCCATTATATTCGCTCAGCAATAAAGGAATACTCCGACATCGACGCAAAACGGAAGTTCCAGTTGCTCAATGACCTCAGTTCATTCTACCGGAAGTTTCAGGACGAACTGTCATGGGCAGGTGGAAACCTAAATCAGTCGGTCAAGAGAGCCAATGAACTCGCAGTCGCCGGATTCCTGACCCCGGCCTATATGACAGAGGTACTTATGCCCACAATCAACAGTACCCGGAAGACTCTGGACTCTATAAAACTGGAACTCCTAAACGTCACTAAAAAAGCCATCGAGTGATCCGGATATTATGACCGATACCCTTTGTAAACCGATTAAACCGACTGACGGACCAAGAAACCCCAGTCCGATAAACCGAGGTTCCTAAGTTTCTTGAACCGGGAATCTGAATTTGATAAACCGATATGATAGCGACCATATTACCGGGAAGCACAAATTTCCATGCCGTCGGGTACAATGAACGAAAAGTCTCAAAAGGAGCAGCCCGACTTATCGAGATCCTGAATTTCGAGAGAGCCACGTCTTTCGGTCCTCCGACTCCGGAGAAACTGAGAGACTATCTCATCAGCTACAGCGAACGCAACGACAGGATAAAGAAAGCCCAGTTCCATCTTGCCATTTCCTGCAAGGGTCATGAGATGACTGAGCAGCAGCTTCTCGACTTTGCACACCGATACCTTAAGGAGATGGGATATATGGAACCGGGACAGCCCATTCTTGTCTATTCCCACTATGATACAGATAACACTCATCTCCATATAGTGACCTCCCGTGTATCACCGGACGGTAAAAAGATAAATGACCATCATGAACGACGCCGTTCTCAGGAAGTAATCGACAGAATACTTGGGGAGGACAGCAAGAAGAAAGTGGACCAGGATTTTGAAAAAGCCAAGCAGTATAGGTTCAGTTCCTTCGCCCAGTTCAAGGCTGTGATGTCCTCTATGGGTTATGAGGTATTCAGAAAAAATGAAATGGTATTCTTCAAAAAAGGTGGCAAGATTCAGAAGACGATGAATCTTGGAGATTTGTACGATCTTCATTATCATGGGGAAACGGACAAGGTACGGGCACGTCAGCTTCGCTCAATTCTCAAAAAGTACCGTGATACCTGTGCGGACAAGGAGGAACTTAAAAAGGAGATGAAAGCTAAATTCGGAGTCGATATAGTGTTCTTCGGCAAGAAGGACAAGCCGTATGGTTATATCCTTGTTGACCATAGCACCAAGTCTGTGTTCCACGGTGCCAGAATCCTCGCGGTTGATGAGCTGCTTGATTTCGCAACTCCACAGGAGCGCTTCGACCGCATAGAGAATTATATCGACAAGCTTTTTACAATCAATCCCAAAATCACACAGGGAGAGATATTCGACAAGCTTCGACGCTATAAAGCATATATTAAGAAAGGTGTGATCTATTTCGACGGCCAGAGCAAGCCTTTGAAGCAGTTTATGGTTGATGCGCTTAAAAGAAACAACCGGATCCAATGGGTCGAGAGCTTCAAGCCTATGACTGAAGCCGAGAGGGATATTCTTTGCAAAATGGGCAAAGGGACTCCTTCCGATCTGATCTCACTCGCTCCAAAGAGATATAACGGCTACACCACATCATTGGCAAGGCTACATGATATTTTCGATGACCCGGATGTGACCGATGTCCGTAGAGAACTTCGAGCCGAGGGTTTTATTGTCATGAAAGACGGTGACAACACTTTCGCCATTGACTTCAACCGCCATATCATTATCAACCTTACAGAAGAGGGCTTTGACCTCACACGCCTGCAACGACAGAAGCAGACACCGAGCCAAAAGCAGACGCAGAATAATCAACAGCAACGGAAGAAGCCTGTACGGATACGACCGCTACGCGATGCCGGCGCAGGTCACGGAGAGAACCGTGAATGGGAGGTCGGATATAAAGGTAAATATGACAGGATTGATGACGGCAGCAGCCTGAAAAGATAGTCCGAAAACCATAGTGAGACTTTCTATCGTCACTATTTCGGGCATAATAAACCGAAAAACCTCAGATATTTATACCTATGCACTCCGGTTCAAGTGACCGAGGTCAGATAAGTGTTGTGCATTTCGGTTTAAGGTACCATCGGGTGATAATTTTGCATCGGATTTCAATCGCAAGACAAAAAATGATGCAGACACCTGTCATAGTGACTTTCGCCAACCAGAAAGGGGGCGTCGGAAAAACGACGCTCTGCGTCACCTTCGCCAACTATCTCGTGACGAAGGGTGTCCGCGTCGTTATAGTTGACTGTGATTTCCAGCACTCAATCCTCAAATGCCGTCGGAGTGACCTGCGAAAGTATGGCGAGGGAACGGTACCTTACAGCGTGATCGAGAAGGAAGCGACAGACAAGGACGATATGACCGAACTGATGGAGAAACTGCATAATGACCCCAGTATCGAGGTAGCTCTTGTAGATTCTCCGGGAAGCCTGAAGGCCGCCGGACTCGTGCCGTTGTTTGTGAATTCCGACATCATAGTTATACCGTTCCACTACGATCTTGTGACAGTACCTTCCACGGCGAGCTTCATCATGTTTCTTGACCGTCTGCGTCAGGCTATGTCCGGTGGTATGAGGGCGAGGCTCTTCATGATCCCGAACCTGAACGATGGACGTGTAGGCAAGCGGTCGGAACTACTTATATGGGAGAAGTCAAGGGAGACTTTCTCGACTTACGGGGATGTCACACCCAAGATGCCTAAACGTGCCGACATGGAGCGTTTCAGCACGATAGCGGCTCTGGATATGCAGAATGAGATTGTCCGGCCTGTGTTTGACAAGATATATGCAGCGATGTTCGACACGGTAAATCCTATCAGGGAGTCCAACCTCAGAGGAATACAGCTTATAGAGAACATCGACCCCAAGAGGAAGAAAAAACCGGA
>JAIDSL010000036.1 GCA_029061255.1 Muribaculaceae bacterium | reverse complement strand
ATTCAATTTCCGCTGATCCTCCCCCTCGCGAATCCATATCCGCCGCGTATCCGTACCGTCGCGAAGCCGTTTCCGCCTGGAGCTTCTGCTCCGCCCCCCAACCAATAACCAATAACCAACAACCCCCAAAATAAAATGAAAACCCGAGTAAGATTCGCTCCCTCCCCAACGGGCCCGCTCCACATTGGCGGAGTGCGCACAGCCCTTTTCAACTATCTCTTCACCCGCCAGCATGGCGGCGACATGATCCTCCGCATCGAAGACACTGACAGCCGTCGCTTCGTGCCCGGAGCTGAAGACTACATCTGCGAGAGCCTCGACTGGCTTGGCATAAAATTTGACGAAGGTGTCAGAGAAGGTGGCCCACACGGACCTTACAAGCAGAGCCAGCGACGCGACATCTACCGCAAATATGCCGATCAGCTTCTCGAAGCCGGGAAGGCATATATTGCATTCGACACCCCTGAAGAGCTGGAGGCTGCCCGCGCCGAGCACCCCAACTTCCAATATGACGCCCACACACGTGGCAATATGCGCAATTCCCTGACGATGCCGGCAGAGGAAGTGAAGCGCCTCATCGATGAAGGACACCAGTACGTAGTGCGCTTCAAGACCGAGCCAAATGTAGATGTGACTGTCAACGACCTTATACGCGGTGAAGTAGTGATCAACTCCAATATCATCGACGACAAGGTGCTTTATAAAAGTGCCGACGATCTCCCTACATATCACCTTGCCAACATTGTCGACGACCATCTGATGGAGATCACCCACGTCATCCGTGGCGAGGAATGGCTTCCCTCTGCTCCTCTCCATGTGCTCCTATATCAGGCATTCGGCTGGGAGGATACGATGCCCCAGTTTGTGCATCTTCCCTTGCTCTTGAAGCCTGTAGGCAACGGCAAGCTCTCGAAGCGTGACGGCGACAAGCTCGGTTTCCCTGTCTTCCCACTCGAATGGCACGACCCGAAGAGCGGTGAGATCTCATCAGGCTATCGCGAGAAGGGCTACCTGCCCGAGGCTGTGGTCAATTTCCTTGCACTCCTTGGTTGGAATCCGGGCGACGACACTGAGATCATGAGCATGGACGAGCTCATCAAGAAATTCTCTTTCGACCATTGCTCAAAGGCAGGCGCCAAGTTCGACTATAAGAAGGGGATATGGTTCAACCATGAGTATCTCATGCGCATGGATGATATGGCTCTTGCCGAGCTCTTCATGCCGGTATTGAAAGAGAAGCTTGCCGAGAGGGGCAAGAGTGCCGACGACTTTGGCATGGACTATGTAGCCAAGGCTGTAGGAATGGTCAAGGGGCGTATTGAATTCGTGCAGGACCTCTGGGCCCAAGGTGATTTCTTCTTTGTGGCTCCGGAGTCATATGCCGAGAAAGATGTCAAGAAGCGTTGGCAGGAGGATACTCCCCGCATCATGGAGGAACTCTGCGGAGTGCTCGAAGGGATCGACGACATGAGCTCTGCCAATGCCGAGAAGATAGTGCTCGATTGGATTGCAGAAAAGGGCTATCACCTTGGCAACGTCATGAATGCCTTCCGCCTTGCAGTGGTAGGTGCATGCCGCGGTCCGCATATGTTCGACATCACCGAACTGATGCCCAAAAGCGAGGTGATCGCCCGCATCCGCACCGCCATCTCCAAGCTCTAATCATAGAATGCCTATGGGAGGGAGGCTTCCCAGCCTCCCCCATGGGACGGCGGTTTGGCTTCGCCCAAGCTAAAGCAAGTCCCAACCGCCGCCAGCTGTCAAATATGGAAGGGAGGCTTCCCAGCCTCCCCCCCAAGTCAAACAGTAATATATTAATCTAACAAATATCAATAATGAAAAAAACATTACTTTCCCTATCAGCCATAGCTCTCGCTTCCACAGCGTTTGCTTTTGGCACTCTGACCCCCAAATCCAATAAGTTTGTGGCAGGTCCATTGGCTCCCGCTATTGAGAAAGCAGCACCGACACGTGCTTCTGGGTCGGTAGATTTCTCCTATTCAGAGAATCCCGCCAGTGCCTATTCTTTGCCCCAAGTGGTGAGTGGAGGCTCCCGTTTCTTCCTTGCCATAGAGTTGTCGGCAGATGATATCAAGGCTTACGCAGGCAATCAGGTATCAGGTTTCACGGTTTATAGCCCGACGGATAATGATGGTAAAAAAAATACCATTACAGAGGGTAGATTTTTCTATTCTACCGACCTGAAATCAGAAGCGTACACTCAGGATTTCACGATGTCGCAGACCGCAATGGCTACTAACGAAGTGTCGCTGGAGACCCCTTATACCATTACAGGAGAAGAAGAGCATTTGTATTTCGGTTATAGCTTCGTGATCCCGAAGAAAAACGATATGTATTATATCATCGTGGATGCGCAGCCCAACAACTATCCCGGAAGTCTCATGTTTGGATTTGACACGGGTGATGCTTTCCCGAAGGTATTTGACAACACAGGCGCAGCACAGATCGGTGCTCTTTGTATGTCGCTAAAAATTGAGGGTGACAATCTCCCGGAAAATATGGCGACTATTTCTGCTGTAGGTACTCCATCGTATCTTCCTCTGAGCGGTGAGGGTGCTGATGTGGATTTTGTAGTCAAGAACATTTCTATCAATGATATGTCTTCTGTAGAAGTGACAGCCTCTGTGACGGGAATGCCGGATATGGTGCAGACCTTTGATCTCTCTCCGGTTCCTTTCTCAAAGTCGACAGTCTTGACATTTACCGGAGTAAAGGCCAACGAAAAGGCATTTGTTGATTTCTCATTGCAGGTGACCAAGGTCAATGGTGAGGCTTACAATGGTAAGAAAGTGACATCGACCGTGCCGGCTTATGATGAGGGTTATGTCAAGAAGATTGTAGCTGAAGATGCCACCGGCACATGGTGTGGATGGTGTCCGGGAGGTATTGAGGCTCTTGAATATCTTAAGACTACCTATCCTGACAAGGCAATTGCTATTGGAGCCCACTATGATGATAATATGCAAATTGATTCCTATATGCCATTCATGGAGGCATATATAGGTGGTTTCCCGACTGTCTTGTATAATAGAATGATCGAACAGACACCGACAAGTCCATACACTCAGGTGTGCCAGTTTATTGATCAGGTGGCAGAATACTTTAATTTCCCCTCTTATGCACAGGTTTCACTCGAGGGCAAATCGAGCGAAGACGGCACAACTGCTTCTGTGACAGCTTCTACTGAATTTGGAGTCTCCACTACTTTCCCGCATTATCTTTCATTTGTGATTGTTGAGGATGGTGTGGGACCCTATGCCCAGTCCAACTATTTCAAGCAGCAGAGAGTTCCTATGAATGGGTGGGAGACGAAGGCAGCCAAGGTGAGCACCGTTTTCAATGATGTAGCCCGCTACTATGATTGCTTCCCCGGCATTGAAAACAGTCTGCCGGCATCAATAGAAGCTAACGCGATAAATGAGTATTCGATTGAGTTGCCATTGGCGAATGTAAAGGGCAATGAATATCGTGTGATAGCTCTCATCACAAATGCTGTGACAGGAGAAATCGTGAATGCCTGTCAATATGAAATGACCAAAGACAATGGCGCAAGCGTAGAAGGCATCGATGCTTCGTCGGCTCCTGTAGAATACTACAACCTGAACGGCCAGAAGGTATCCGGCCCCTCCAACGGCATCTACATCCGCCGCCAAGGCGCCAAAGCCAACAAAGTCATTATCCGCTAACCCTATGGGACGGCGGTTTGGCTTCGCCCAAGCTAAAGCAAGTCCCAACCGCCACCCGAGTCAAACTGAGTAGTAAGCGCATCAAATATAGAAGGGAGGCTTCCCAGCCTCCCTTCCTTTTTTTTATCTAACATTTGCAAATTCAAAAAAAAAATTGTATTTTTGCATCGCAATTGCACCAAGTTTGCAACAACCATAAAAAGCAACATGTAAATAACCGGCGACTTGTAAAAATGGCAGCGATGTCATGCGCCAACTTTAAACAAAAAATTAATGGAAGAGAAGAAACCCAAGAGACCAAGAATCGGGGCACTGCCTACCACTTCAGAAAACACGGAAAACAAAGACCAGTATTTCCAGTCAAGACCTTATAAAGGTACCGAAAGACCCGAATTCACACAGCGCGGCTTCCAACCGAGACCACGCCAATCATACCAGAACAGTTATTCCAACGCCTACCATAACAGGGAAGAGTCCGGATACAACCGTCAGGCGCGTCCCGCTTATCAGCAACGCACTAACACGTATAACCGTAACTATCAGAACAACAACTCTTCTGAAGACGGATACAAGAGATATTCCACTGATTCCGAATCTACCACTACCACTTCGGAAAACTCTTACCAGTCTACCCAGACCCAAGGCACTTACCAGAACCGCCAGGGTGGCTACAACCGCCAGCCCGGACAGCAGGGCGGATACCAAAAACGCCAGAACAATTATAACCGCCAGGGTGGCTACAACCGTCAGGGTGGACAGCAGGGCGGATACCAGAACCGCCAGGGTGGCTACAACCGCCAAGGCGGACAGCAGGGCGGCTACCAGAACCGCCAGGGTGGCTACAACCGCCAGGGCGGACAGCAAGGCGGCTACCAGAAACGCCAGGGTGGATTCCAAAAGAACCAGAAGCCGGGCATGAAGTTTATCCCACGTCCCCGCCAGATCGACTATGTAATCGACGACATCGATCCGAACGAACCGATCCGCCTCAACAAGTTTATGGCAAACTCCGGCATCTGCTCCCGCCGCGAAGCCGACGAGAAGATCGCAGCCGGACTCGTCACAGTCAACGATGTAGTGGTGACCGAACTCGGCACCAAGATCAACCGTGACGACGTAGTGAAGTGCGAAGACAAAGTGGTGACTCCCGAACGCAAATGCTACGTGCTCCTCAACAAACCCAAGGATTGCGTGACTACAAGCGACGACCCCAACGGACGCATGACTGTGCTCGATGTAGTGAAGGGCGCATGCCGTGAGAGAATATACCCTGTAGGCCGACTCGACCGCAACACTACCGGTGTTCTCCTCCTGACCAACGACGGCGAACTCGCTTCAAAGCTCACTCACCCGAAGTTTGTCAAGAAGAAAATATATCATGTGTGGACCGACAAGGACATCTCTGAGGAAGACATGCAGCGCATCGCCGATGGCATCGAACTCGAGGATGGCGAAATCCATGCTGATGCTATCTCTTATGCCAACGACACTGACCGCAACCAGGCAGGCATTGAGATCCACAGCGGGCGCAACCGTATCGTCCGCCGCATCTTCGAACACCTTGGCTATCGCGTGACAAAACTCGACCGCGTCTACTTCGCCGGACTGACTAAGAAGAACCTCCCCCGCGGACGCTGGAGATACCTCACTCAGGAAGAGGTGAACTTCCTCCGCATGGGCTCTTTCGAATAAACTCAAATCAAACCAAAATGCAAGATATCAAACGTACTACCGTCAAAGCCCTCCTTGCCGACCCTGAAAAATACATCGGCTCTGAGGTGGATGTCAAAGGCTGGGTGCGTACCCGCCGTGGCAACAAAAATGTGGCTTTCATCGCCCTCAACGACGGATCTTCGATCAAGAATGTGCAGATTGTAGTGGATTTTGCCAAGATTCCGGAAGAATCCCTCAAGGATGTCACTACCGGCGCTTCTATCCACGTGCAGGGTCAGGCGGTTGCCTCACAGGGCAAGGGCCAGGCCATCGAGGTGCAGGCTGATGAGATTGAGATCTACGGCACTGCAAGCGTGGCTGACTATCCGCTGCAGAAGAAGGGACACTCCCTTGAGTTCCTCCGCGAGATAGCACATCTTCGCCCACGCACCAATACATTCGGCGCTGTGCTCCGTATCCGCCATGCCTTGGCTTACGCTATCCATAAGTTTTTCAACGATAAGGGATTCTATTATTTCCATACCCCGCTTATCACAGCTTCTGACTGTGAGGGTGCAGGAGCACAGTTCCAGGTGACCACCCTTCCTCTCGACGAGCTCCCGAAAGATAAGGACGGAAAGGTGGATTATTCGCAGGATTTCTTCGGAAAGATGGCATCCCTGACTGTGAGCGGCCAGCTCGAAGGGGAGCTTGGTGCTACCGCCCTCGGTTGCATCTATACCTTCGGCCCCACTTTCCGTGCTGAAAACTCCAATACTCCGCGCCACCTCTCAGAGTTCTGGATGATCGAGCCTGAGATGGCTTTCTATGAGATTGAAGACAATATGGATCTTGCCGAGGAGTTTGTGAAGTATTGCATCTCTTACGCTCTCGAGCATTGCCGCGACGACATCGAATTCCTTGCCGAGCACTTCGACAAGGAGCTGATAGACCGACTCAATTTCGTCATCAACAATGATTTCGTCCGCCTTCCCTACACTGAGGGCATCAAGATTCTTGAGGAAAGCGGTAAGAAGTTTGAATTCCCCGTATATTGGGGTGTTGACCTCGCTTCTGAGCATGAGCGTTACCTCGTGGAGCAGCACTTCAAGAAGCCGGTCATCCTCACTGACTATCCGAAGGAGATCAAGGCTTTCTATATGAAGCTCAACGACGACGGAAAGACAGTGCGAGCCATGGACGTGCTCTTCCCCAAGATTGGAGAGATCATCGGCGGAAGCCAGCGTGAGGAGAGCTACGACAAGCTCAAGCAGCGCATGGCCGACCAGGGGCTTGAAGGCATGGACTGGTATCTCGATACCCGCAAGTTTGGCACTGTGCCTCACTCCGGTTTCGGTCTTGGCTTTGAGCGTCTGATACTCTTCGTGACAGGAATGCAGAACATCCGCGACGTAATTCCTTTCCCCCGCTATCCGAACAACTGCGAATTCTAAGAATGACCCGATTATTACGGATATTGATAGTGATTATTTACCTCTCCTGCAGCGTGACAGCTCAGGAGAGGACCGATTCGGTCTTCCCCCTCGATGGAGAGGAAGACCTTACTGTAAGTATACTGACGTGCGATCCGGGGCCGGATGTCTACGAGCTCTGCGGGCATGCAGCCATACGAATCAGGAGCGAGAAGATGGATTCGGTGTGGAACTACGGTATCTTTGACTTTACTTCCCCTAATTTCATCTACCGCTTCTGCAAGGGAGAGACCGATTATATGGTCTACGGCTATCGTTTCGAGCGCTTTATGCCCCCTTATGTGAGGCGCGGATCGCGTGTCACTGAGCAGGTGCTGAATCTATCGCAGGAAGAGGCGAAAAAACTCCGGGAATTGCTTCAGATTGAATCGCTGCCGGAAAACAGGGTATATCGCTACAACTATGTTCGCGATAACTGTGCTACGCGCCCTTGGAAGAGGGTCACTCAGTCTACCGGCAGGGAGATTGCTCTTCCCGACACGCTCTTTTTCCCTACTTTCCGCTCGGAAATGAGGCATTTCCATCGAAACTATCCATGGTATCAGTTTGGCATCGATCTCGTGCTTGGAAGCGGGCTCGACTATCCCCTTGCCAAGGATGAGGACACTTTTGCTCCTCCTGTGCTGCAAGCCAAGTTGGCGCAGGCCTTCATTGGCGGCGAGCCTCTCGTGAGCCAAACCAACATTCTCTTCCCCGGATATGTCGATCCGACTCTTCCTCCCACCCCTTGGTATCTCACGCCGATGGCCGTGGGTATAGTGATGCTCTTGCTGAGTCTTGGCACGCTATTTGCATATATGTCAAAGGGGATATTGTTGAAATGGTGGATTTCTCTATATTTCCTCGTGGCGGGCATTGCCGGATGCATAGTGACTTTCCTCGTATTCTTCTCAGAGCATGAGGCCACATCACCCAATTTGCTCTTGCTTTGGCTCAATCCCCTGCAGCTCATTGTCGCAGTCGGGATTTGGTTCAAGTCGTGGAGACTGCCACTCAATGCCATGGCATTCTATAATATCTTGATGGCATTGGGACTGACAATATTTTTAGGTGTTATAGGTTCTCCGGTTGCATTGCAAGATGTCAACTCTGCTGTTTGGCCGATGCTTTGGAGTATTCTTCCTCTCTCTGATGCTATACTCTTCATTAATGGAATCTTAAAACTTAAACAGAAAAAAAGAAAGAAATGAATAGATTGCTGACTTCCGTCCTTTGCGGGCTCGTCGGTATTTCGACGGTGGCAATGGCTGACCCAACCCGACCAAAACTCGTAGTCGGTATTATGGTCGACCAGTTGCGCACCGACTATATAGATTTCCTTAGTTCGCGCTTCGGAAAAGATGGATTTAATCTTCTGAAAAACCGTGGACTATATCTGAAAAATGTTGATTATAATGTCGAAGACCTTGACATTGTCAGCTCTACGGCTATAGTATATACCGGCAATTATGCTTCTGCTTCAGGCATACCGGCTGAAAAACTGTTTGACCCGGCTTCCAAGTATCCTATGCCGGTGCTTCATGATCCGGCTACAATTGGCAACTTCACCAATGAAACCTATAGCCCAAACGGCTTGCGGATCTCTACACTCAGCGACGAATTGGCTGTAGACGGCGTGGGCCTGGGTGGAATCTATAGCATAGCTCCTGATGCTATGCAGGCCATCATTATGGCAGGGCATGCCGGAAACAGTGCTTTCTGGATTTCAGATGAATCCGGAAAATGGGCCACCACTACCTACTATAAGGATGTGCCCAATATGATGTCGCAGCGCAACTATCAAAAACCCCTTGCTGAGCGGCTCGACACTATGGTCTGGACCCCCAGCAAGCCCCTTGACAGCTACGACGGGGTGCCTGCACAGAAGAAATATATCCCTTTCAGGCATACTTTCCCAAAGAAAAACAGCGACCGCTATGTCAACTACAAGGAGTCAGCTCTCGTAAATACCGAGGTGACGGATATAGCCATCGACTATATCAAGAGTCTTCAGCTCGGGCAGAGAGGTGACGTGATAGACATGCTCAACGTCGGATATACCGTGGCCCCTTACAAACATGGCGTCGACAGCGACATGCGCCTGGAGATGCAAGACAGTTATCTGCGACTCGACGGACAGCTCGGGCGGTTGCTGAAGGCTGTCAATGAGAGTGTGGGGCTGGAAAATGCATTGATATTCCTCGTGTCGACAGGATATTTCGATGAGTCGGCTGAAGACGAGGCTCGCTATAGGATACCCACCGGAAAATTCTCGATGAAGCGAGCCACATCGCTTTTGAATTCATATCTCAGTGCCAAGCATGGCAACGACCAGTACGTAGACGGAAGTTTCCGCAATATGATCTATCTTGACCATGCCACGATTGAACGTCATGGTCTTGATCTCGCCGACGTAAGCCGCGATGCGCGCGACTTCGTGGTGATGATGAGCGGTGTTGCTGATGTGAAGTCGCTGACTGACATAGTAGGGGAGACCACTCCTGAATTGCGCAGGATAGGTCGCGGCATCGACCCGAAGACGGCGGGCGATCTCAGGCTGGAATTCGCTCCCGGATGGACAGTCAACGATGATGTGCGCCTCCCGGTGCTCACATGGCAGGTGAGGGAAGGAAATCCGGCTACCCCGGCTTTCATAATGGGTCCCGGCGTGCCGGTAAAAATAGAAAATGGCGAAGTCAATGCCACTGCCTTAGCGCCCACCCTAAGCTCGGTGATGCGCATCCGGAGTCCCAATGGCGCCTTCGACAAGCCTCTCACCTTCTAATAAATTCATAATGCGCAATTCATAATGCATAATTACATTGCCGCCACTCATCCTCATAGTAGGGACGCACGGCTCGTGCGTCCGTAAAAATCGAATGTCCGGTAAAAATTGAGTGTCCGTTAAAAATCGAGCGTCCGATAAAACACGTGCGTCCGATAAAACGATAAAAATAGGCTTCCGAATACATTAAAATTATGCATTATGCATTATGAATTATGAATTATTTTTACTATCTTTGCGCTTTAATACAAGAATATAAATTTAATTCTCATTAAAAATGGGATTCAGCAACATACTTAAAACAATTTTCGGCGACCAGAGCGAGCGCGCAGTGCGTCCTCTCTGGAATCGCCTGCAGAAGGAAATCAACCCGATTTCAGAGCAAATCCGCGACATCTCAAATGATGAACTACGCGATAGAATCAACGTGATCCGCGATGACATACGCGGAGAAGCCAAGACTTACAAAGACAAGATGGCGGATATCCGCGCTCAGATCGAGACTATGGAGTTTGACAAGCGCGAGCCTCTTTGGAAAGAAATCGATGGCCTTAAGGAAGACATGTACAAGATGTATGCCCGCAAGCTTGATGCGGCTCTTCCCGAGGTGTTTGCAGTGATCAAGGAGACTGCCCGCAGGTTTGCCTCCAACGACACCATCGAGGTGACTGCCAGCGAATTTGACCGCACTCTCGCTGCAGAAGGGAAGGACTTCGTGAGCATCGATGGCGACAAGGCTATCTATAAGACTTCTTGGGTTGCCGGCGGCAACGAGATGAAGTGGGATATGGTGCATTACGACGTTCAGCTAATCGGCGGCATGGTCCTGCACGGTGTGCTTCAGGGCGACAAGACTTCAAACAATATAGCTGAGATGGCTACAGGTGAAGGTAAGACCCTTGTGGCTACTCTCCCCGTATTCCTTAATGCTCTCACAGGCGAGGGTGTGCATGTGGTGACTGTCAACGACTACCTCGCAAAGCGTGACTCCGAGTGGATGGGGCCGCTTTATGAGTTCCATGGTCTTTCGGTGGCTTGTATCGACAAGACTGAGCCCAATTCCCCCGAGCGTAGGAAGGCTTACCGCAGCGATATCACTTTCGGCACAAACAACGAGTTTGGTTTCGACTATCTTCGCGACAATATGGCGACCCAGCTCACCGACCTCGTGCAGCGTGACGACCATTATTATGCCATTGTCGACGAGACCGACTCTGTCCTCATCGACGATGCGCGTACCCCGCTGATCATCTCAGGTCCGATTCCTAAGGGTGACGACCAGATGTTCAACGAGTTTAAGCCCAACGTCGAGAAAGTGGTCAATGCACAGCGCAAGCAGGCACAGGCTCTCCTTCTGGATGCCAAAGACAAGATTTCTGCTGCTATGAGTGGAGATCCGGAAAAGATAAAGAAATTCGACAAAGGCGACGGGAAGAAACCCCTTACAGCCCAGGAACTCCTCGAAGATGGCGGACTTTCACTCTTCCGTGTCTACAAGAGCCTTCCGAAGCATGGTCCCCTTATCCGTTATCTCAGCGAAGAGGGTATCAAGCCTATCCTCCTGAAGACGGAGGAGAAGTATATGCAAGACAACAACCGCGAGATGCCTATAGCCGTAGAGCCCCTCTTCTTTGTAGTGGATGAGAAGAACCACAGCATTGAGCTGACCGACAAGGGTATCCAGGTGCTGACCGACACTACCCAGGACCCGCAGTTCTTTGTGCTCCCCGACATCACTTCGCAGCTTGCTGAAGTCGAGAATATGGAAGGCACTGATGAAGAAAAGAAGCAGCGTAAAGACGACCTGCTTCAGGAATACAGTGTGAAGTCGGAGCGCGTGCATACTGTCAATCAGCTTCTTAAGGCCTACACTCTATTCGATAAGGATATAGAATATGTGATCGACGACAATAAGATAAAGATTGTCGATGAGCAGACCGGACGTATCATGGAAGGTCGTCGCTATTCTGATGGCTTGCATCAGGCTATCGAGGCTAAGGAGGGAGTGAAGGTAGAGGCTGCTACCCAGACCTATGCTACGATCACTCTTCAGAACTACTTCCGTATGTATCGCAAGCTTGCCGGTATGACCGGTACTGCCATGACAGAGGCGGGAGAGTTCTATGATATCTATAAGATGGAGGTTGTGGAGATCCCCACCAACCGTCCTGTGATACGAAACGACCAAAAAGACCGTGTCTACCGCACCAAGAAGGAGAAATATAATGCTGTCATCAAGGAGGTGGAGGATATGGTGGCTCAAGGACGTCCTGTCCTTGTCGGCACTACTTCCGTTGAGATATCAGAGCTCCTCAGCCGTATGCTTCAGCTCCGCAAGATCCCGCATCAGGTGCTCAACGCAAAACTCCACCAGAAGGAGGCGGATATCGTGGCTCAGGCAGGTAAGACGGGCACTGTGACTATCGCTACCAATATGGCAGGTCGAGGCACCGACATCAAGCTTCCGCCTGAAGTGAAGGAGGCCGGTGGCCTTGCCATCATCGGTACCGAACGCCATGAATCGCGCCGTGTCGACCGCCAGCTTCGTGGTCGTGCCGGTCGTCAGGGCGACCCGGGTAGCTCAGTGTTCTTCGTGTCGTTTGAAGACAACCTGATGCGTCTATTTGCCGGCGAGCGTGTATTCAAGATGCTCGATAAGATGGGCTTCGAGGAAGGTGAGATGCTTGAATCGAAGATGCTTACCGGAGCTATTGAGAAGGCCCAGAAGAGAGTGGAGGAGAACAACTTCGGTATCCGTAAGCGCCTTGTGGAGTATGACGACGTGATGAACGCCCAGCGTACTGCCATCTATGGCAAGCGCCAGAATGCCCTCAAGGGTGAGCGTATCGGCACTGATATCGCCAATATGATCTTCGATACAGCCCAGAGCATCGCTGACATGGGATATGACTACAACGACTTCACCATGGAAGTGCGCAAAACCCTTGCCATCGATTCTCCATTTAGCGAGGATGAATTCCGCAAGGCTGACAGAAATGAGATTGCCAACCGTCTCGCTGATGAGGCGCTTGCTACTTACTACCGCAACCGCGACAAGATTGCAGCTTCTGCTATGCCTTATATCAAGGAGTTTGTGGAAGAGCGTGGTGTGCAAGGCGTGGTAGGTGTGCCTGTGACAGACGGGCGTCGCTTCTTCAATATCCGTTGCGACCTCAAGGAGGCATACGACAATGAATGCCGTCCTATCGTAAAGGGATTTGAGAAGGCTGTGCTTCTTCAGGCTATCGACAGCGCTTGGCAGGAGCATCTCCGCGATATGGATGAGCTCCGCAAGTCAGTGCAAAACGCAAGCTATGAGCAGAAAGACCCTCTCGTGATCTATAAGCTTGAGGCTTATGGCCTATGGAAGAATATGCTCGAGGAGATGAACTCCAAGGCTGTAGCTACCCTTATGCGCGGCAAGCTTGCCGCTCCTGATTATGAGGAGGCCAAGGCTATGCGTGAGGCTCAGCTTGCTGCCCAGCAGGCACAGGCACAGGCACGTGTGGAAGCTGAGAAGGCTCAGGCTGCCCGTGCGCAAGCTATGCAAGCTCATCGAAATGCGCAGGCTGCCACTTACACCCGCACTCAGGAGATACGCCAGGAATACGGTGCCCCTGCAGGTTCAAATCCGTATGCCAACTATTCCACGACTCATGAGACCTATGAGGGTGAAAATGCCCAGCGTCAGGCTGCACAGAACGTAAACCGTCCGCAGCAACCGCGCCAGCCTATGAAGGCTCAACCTAAAGTAGGTCGCAATGATCCATGTCCTTGCGGTAGCGGCAAGAAATATAAGAACTGTCACGGTAAAAACATGTGATAATGGAGAAAGAATATTATATAGTGGTCGACGACAACCGTGTCGGACCTCTTACATTGGCTCAACTCTCTGAGAAAGGTATCGAGCCCTCTACTCTGGTCTGGACTGCCGGCATGGCCGACTGGTCCAGGGCAGATTCTGTCCCGGAACTTGCTCCCCTCTTTGCCAACAGAACCCGGATTGACGAAAATGAGTCTGCTTTTGGCTCTTATGCTCGTCCGGCGGAGCCGGCTGCAAACCAATATCCTAAGCAGCAATATGGGGCGTTCAACAATCCAAATCAGGGGCAGGGGTATATGAACCCAAACGTAAATTGGAAAACACTTGCCATTGTGGCAACTGTAGTCGGTTTCCTATTCTCCTGTATTGGAGGTATCGTGGGATGCTTTGCCATCTCTAATGCTTCCAAGGCGGAGAATGCAATGAGATATGGTGATAAATTCACAGCGCAGAGTGCTTGGTCTACATGTAAGACTCTTTGCATAGTATCTTTTGTGCTGTCCGGTTTGGGTCTTATCATTAATATTCTCTCGATTTTCAAGATATTCTCGGTGGCTTCATTGATGAATTATTGAGATGAAGTATTTTGCAATGATTGATGGGCATCAGTATGGCCCGATGGACCTCGAAGACATGGTCAAGGAAGGTGTGCGTCCCGACACTTATGTATGGTGTAAGGGAATGCCGGACTGGGCTTTGGCTTCAGATGTGCCTGACATATGCCGTTATTTCCGACAGCGCCTTTCGGGCACGCTCCCTTCTCAGAAATATGCCGGATTTGCCGATCCGACGCATATCAAGTCAAATGATGAGGAGGAGCATGAGCGGCTGCTCAATCAGTTGCCCCCTATGGCAAGGGGGATTGTAAGGAAATCCGGCATTAAGCTGACAAAGGAAAACTTCCCCGACCCGCAGCAACAGCACTTCCCAAAGGCCCTGCCGATACTCCTCTACGTAGTTTGCCTTATAGTCGTACTAATCGGATTCCTACTCCTTCCCTGATAATGCATAATGCATAATTCATAATGCAAAATGCAAAATGCATAATTCATAATGCATAATTCATAATGCAAAATGCATAATTCATAATGCATAATTCATAATTCGGTAGCTCGATTATGAATTATGCATTTTTGTTTTCCAAAAGCTGGAAATTATGGATTATGAATTATGAATTATGCATTAAAAAAATTATGCATTAAAAAAAAGGAGAGCCGCTAACTCAGCGACTCTCCCTCACGATTCCACTATAAACTATATCTAACTAAACTTAAAACCGCATTCTCACTTTCTCACGAAACCGGAATGCTTCGCCATATTGCTTTTTGTTTTTGTATTAGTGTAACGCCTTTCTATGCCAAATGGTTGGCTTAAGTTGGCATTTTAACATTATCATTGTGTTTTTAACGCTCCCTTAACGGAATTGACGTATCCCGGGGAGCCATTCGAAGCCGGCTGCCTCCATCTGGGCCTTCAGTTTTGCTTCAGTCAACCCATAGGCTGTGCAGAAATCTTCAAGTGTGCGATATTCATCCCGGAGCTTCATGTTGACAAAACTCATCAACATCACCGGATCCTTAGGCATCATTTCCATATCTATCTTTTTTAAAGTTAAAGTTTATAATTCAATCCGAGATTGCCCGGAGGGCAATTATCTTGTTAACCCTGGGCCTTTGGCCCAGGGACATGCCGCATCCTCCCACATCTACCCCGGAGGGGTAGTACTATTCATCCCTCCAAATTTTAGCCTGCTAAAATTTGAATATTAAATTTTTTTTTATTATCTTCGCATCAATGAAACAACGCATTTGCATATTACTTTGTTTTCTGGCGGGATATTTCTCTCCGTCAATAGCTTGCACCAGTGCCATTATCGGTGCTGAGCTGAGTCCGTATGGACGCCCGATGCTGTGGAAACATCGTGACACCTCTTCAATCGACAATAAGGTGGAGTATGTCGCGCCGGGCCCGGAAGGCTTCGGATATACCGGACTTTTCAACGCTTCTGATAAAAATCTCAAGGAATGTTGGACCGGATTCAACAGCGAGGGTTTCGCTATCATGAACACAGCCTCCTACAATCTAAAGGACGATAAGGTGCCGGAGAAAGACATGGACAAGGAGGGCTTTGTGATGACAAAAGCGTTGCGTACATGCTCTACTGTCGACGACTTTGCGCGCCTTCTCGACTCTCTGCCCCGCCCGATGGGTGTGGAGGCGAATTTCGGGGTAATCGACGCTACCGGCGCCGGTGCATATTTCGAGACCAACAATCACTCCTACATCCGCATTGACCTTGCCGATGCTCCTGAGCACATGCTCGTGCGCACCAACTACAGCCATTGTGGGCGTCCGAATGAAGGATTCGGTTTTGTGAGAGAGGCTAATGCACTCCATCATCTCCGTCCGGCTGCTGAAAATAAAGACGTGACTCCTGAATTCCTGACTGAGACACTTTCCAGAACCTTCTACCATAGCCTCTTCGGCAAAGATATGGCTGACGGCCTTGAAGAAGGGTGGATTATCGACCAGGACTTCATTCCCAGATATAAATCTTGTGCCACAATTGTCATTGAGGGATGCGTCCCTTCAGATGATGGTGTTCCTAAAGACGCAGGTAAGGAATATGTGATGTGGACAGGACTTGGTTATCCCCCATGTGCCGATATCTATGCTGTTACGGAAGGTCCTGATGGAGTGGACCCGGATCTAAGAGGCATTCAGCCAAACGGACATTCCAAGGCATCAGACCTATCAAAAAAACGTCGTGATGAGGTCTTTCCCAAGCACTACGGCAATGGAGATAAATATATCAGACTGTCAACACTTAGAAATCCTGAAGGGACAGGCTACCTTCAGACCATACCTAAACAAAACCTATTAATTTATCAAAAATTCCGGGACAAAAGAAAACTTGATAAGTAGACTCCCGGTGAAAAATCATGGATACCTCTCAACCTTTCACTGTCAGCCGAAACACAATTTTCAAGACTCTAATTTGCAATCCATCCACAGGATGGTCTATTTGGATTGTCTCTTTGATCGGTATTATACTCATTGCTATTGGATGCTTTGTCGACATCCGCTATCTGATTTTCGGATTCATTGTCATCCTTACAATTATTCCCACTATGGCGTTCTTCCTTTTTGTAAACTATATGTTTGCATCTGAAATGGTGGCGAATCTTCTGCATCATAGTGTCGAAAAACAACAAGATCGCTATGTGGTGCATATATTCAGGCCTGCAAACCCGGAAGAACCATTTGAAAAGGATAAGACTTGGATAGAAAGTGGTAGATTCTCGTTGTTGGAATCAAATATTATGAAGCGAAAGTCTACTGCCCAGTATGATGTGATTTTCTTCAAGGATTCCCCTTTAAGTGTCCTTTACATTCCAAGATTTTAAAAATGAGAATTTTAAAAAATACAAACCGTAAATATTGCTTCATCATGGAGATGGAGGTGCGCGACTATGAGCTCGACTGCGAGCAGATTGTCAATAATGCCAATTATCTCCACTATATGGAGCACACACGCCATAAATTCTGCCACGATGCAGGCTTGTCTTTTGTGGAGATGCACAATCAGGGCATAGATGCCGTGGTGAGAAAAGTGGAGATCGAGTATATATCGTCGCTCAGAGGCGACGAGACTTTCCTTTCATGCATACGCCTCGAAAGAAAGGGTCCCCGCTTTATTTTCCATCAAGATATCATGCGCCCCGGTGGAGAGCTCGTGTGCCAGGGTCTGGTCAACGTCGTGGTGCTCAAGAATGGCAAGCTTTCACGTGGCGATGAACTTGCCAAGATCTTCGCCAAATATATCAACTGACGTGGAGACACACAGATTTCTTGGGATTGCTTTGTCGTTCGTGCCCGGTATGGACGCATCATTGGTGCGCCATATGGAGGAGGCAGGGGTGACGGTAGAGGAGTTCTTCTCATCATCTCAGCAAGAACTGGCGGGACGATTAGGGGTGAAAAGCTCCCCGGTCGTGGATAAGATGGTGCGTGATGAGGCTCTTTTCAAAGCAAGGAAAGAAACCGAGTTTATGGAGCGGCACGGCATAACGTCGCTTTCCATCACTGACGACGACTATCCCTCGAGACTTACTGACATTGACAAGGCTCCGCTGACACTATATCGCCTTGGCAGTGCTGACCTTGATGCAGATAATATGTTCAGCATCGTGGGCACGCGCCATGCCACTTCCTATGGAGTAAGATATGTATCGTCGCTCGTCGAGGACATGGCTCCATATTTCCCCGGGCTTGTCATAGTGAGTGGGCTTGCTCTCGGCATAGATTCGGCTGCCCATGAAGCTGCCTTGAAAGCCGGGCTGCCAACTGTTGCAGTGGTTGCACATGGCCTGAATACCATTTATCCTGCCGTAAATCGAGATCTTGCTCGCCGTATTATTGCTGCAGGGGGAGCCATCGTATCAGAATATCCTTCAGGTGTCACGCCATACAGAAGCCGTTTCCTTGAGCGGAACCGCATAGTTGCCACTATGACAGATGCTGTGCTCGTGGCAGAATCGGCTGAGAAGGGGGGAGCAATGTCTACGGCAGCTGTAGCATCCTCTTATGGGAGGGAATTGCTTGCTCTCCCGGGCAGAATAGGGGATGAGATGAGTGCCGGTTGCAATCGCCTTATTCGAAGCCAGAAGGCTCTTATGGCGGGTTCTGCTGCTGAGATGATATCTATGCTTGGATGGCAGCCAAAGAGCGTCAAAATGCCTCCTAAGCAGCGCGACCTCTTTCCTGAACTGACGGGGAAAGAAAAAAGCATCTACGATGCATTGCGTTTCAGTCAACAACCAATGCCCGTAGATGCTATTCGGGAGCGGACCGGTATCTCCATCCATGAATTGATGGCCTCCCTCGGCGAAATGGAATTCGACGGCATCCTCGAACGCCTCCCCGGCAACCGCTTCGCCCTAATCCCTTATTGATCAAAAATGCATAATTCATAATGCATAATGCATAATCAACGAGAATCTTGGTTATGCATTTTTTATAATGGATTGACAGGATTATGCATTATGAATTATGAATTATGAATTATGAATTAAGAATGATGCATTATTTCTTAAATGCTTTTTCGCTCACATAGACCTTGAAGTCTTTGATTCCACCAGGCACATCGCTCTCCATACGGGGCAGATACTGAATTCCGGATATCTTCTTCTCTCCTCCGAGGTCTATCACAAGATAATGCGGGAAAGCAACACCCTTTTCCGTGCTCCAATATGTCGACTCCTGAAGGTCAAACACTTTGTCGCCTGCCCTGTTGTTACGCTTCGTATCCTCGCTGTCGGCATAATAGACAGTCCATGGCTCACGCGACAATCGGTTGCCATCCTCATCAAGCACATAGAATTCTGCTATAGAAGCCACTTCCTTTCCATTCTGTGAGCTTACAGCCTCAAGGCACAGGTAACGTCCCTCCTCTGGAGCGGCAAATTTGAATTCCTGCCATCCGTTGCCCGGCTCAAAAGTCCCTGTCAGCACTGGTTTCTCACCGTTCAGGTCGAGTGTCTCACCCTCTTCGCGATGCGTAGCCGGTTTTTTCACCTGCAGGTTGTCGAGTTTCGGCTCCTTCAAGCCCGCAGACTTAGCCTCCTTTGGCCCAAGAATATCAAACACCATGATCTCATTCTCACCCTTCTTAAGCCAACATCCGGGCATATACAGCGTCTGTTGCGGACCAATCTCCCAGATGCGTCCCAATGGATGACCGTTGACATACACAAGACCCTTTCCCCATGTCTCAAAGTCAAGGAATGTGTCAGACGGTTTGCTGACGTTGAAAGTCCCTTTATACACGCCGCGAGGCAATCTGCCATCTTCTCCGGGGGTAAATGCCCCGAGAGGAAGATACTCCATCGATTCATAGAATTCCGGGATATCCTCAAGATTGAATACTTCCCAGTTTTTCAAGTCGCAAGTGAAGGAATATCCGTTGCGGTCTTCAGTCACAGTCACATTGTCGGTGATCCCTTTGAAGTCCTTGATGGCGCGTCCGAAATTGATGCGTCCCATAGCCTCTACAAGAATGTCGAGCGTGGCATCTTTCGGGCAAGCCGGGAGCTGCACATTCTTTTCACCCATGCGGCGGTCGACAGTGCCGACATACTTGTCGTTCACAAACACCTGTACGTAATCATGGGGCTCATTTATTGTCAGGATTCCTCCATTCTTCAGCTCCGGCAGGGTAGTGCGGTAAAGGATGCTTCCAAATCCTTGGTCGTATTCTTCCATCGTCTTGATGTCGCGGCTCTTCTTCCCTTCCGGAAGATTTGCAAAGAGTGGAGCTACAGTCTCAAACTGAAATTTCTTCACCTCAATAGGCTTGATAGTAGCCGGAATATTGGGCAGTTTGCCATCATGATACTTGGCAAGGGTCTTGCGAAGGTCCATATACTTATGAGTGACCTGTCCACTCTCACTTATGGGTGCATCATAATCGTATGATGTCACGTCAGGAGCAAATCCCGGGGAATTGGCTCCGGCCCAGTGTCCCCAGTTGGTGCCTCCGTGGGTCATGTAAAGGCTAAAGGAAATGCCTTTGGATAGCATCTCATCGATCCCTTCTATCATGTCTTCAGATGGACGAGTCTCATGGTTTGCCCCCCATTTGTCAAACCATCCGCTCCAGAATTCCGAACACATCAGCGGACTTTCGGGACGCAACTCCTTAAGTTTGGCAAATTGCTGGTCGATATTCGCTCCTGTTCCGAAATTCATGGTCCAGATAAGGTCGTCAAGGCCATTCTCTGTGAAGTTTGACGACCAGTCACATTGGAACAGCGTGACATTCTCGCCGAAGTTCTTGCGAAGCATATCGCGGATATTGGCTACATACGGTTTGTCGGTGCCATATGATCCATACTCATTTTCCACCTGCACCATAATGATCGGACCTCCATCGGCTATGGTAAGGTCCCCCACCTGGTCGGCAACAGCTTTTTGGAATTTATCAACTCTCTCAAGGAAATAAGGGTCGTTCTCGCGGAGCTTGATGTCTTTTTTCTTCAGAAGCCACCAAGGGAGCCCACCCATTTCCCATTCGGCGCAGACGTAAGGACCGGGACGCAAGATCACTTTCATATCGTTTGCCTCACACAGCTTGATAAATTCTCTCAGGTCGTTTTGCCCGGTAAAGTCAAACTCATCCTCTTTAGGCTCGTGGGCATTCCAGAAAGTGTAAAGGCAGATAGTGTTCATGCCGAGTGCCTTGCAGAGCTTGATACGCTGGTCCCAGTATGGGCGGGGAATACGCGGATAATGCAGTTCGGCGGCCTTTACTACGAATGGCTCGCCATTGAGAAGGAATGTCCCTTTTCCTGCCTCAAACTTACCCGGTTCATTTGTGGCTGCCGATTTCGAGCCGGCTGCATAGATGCTTTGGGCTGATAATGTCAGCAATGCTCCTGTCGCGGCAAGCAGTGCCGATTTTAAGTTAAGTCTCATGATATTCTAATGGTTTGTTGTCAAAGAAACCGCTGTATAGCGGTCGCAGTATATTTCTTAAGTTGATCATCGGAGGCGGCACATATCCCTGCGATTTCATCAGCAAAAGGCAAATGGCGAATCAGCCTGAATGCAAGGATGTCGGCCTCTTCTCTGGTGGTGACATCTTCGGCCCATTCCGTAGCCTCTTCTTTTGAGGTCAATGAAGCAGGCATCAGATGGCAGGCAAGCAGCCTTGCTTCCCTGCAGTCTCGGTCGCTCCAAAGGGCACGTGCCAGCGTGGCAGAGTCTTCACCGGTAGTTGGCAAAAATCTTTCAGCCAGTCCCTTTATCTGGGGGAGCTGAAGCCCGAAGATATACTTCTGCTCTAGCCCCCCTTTTCTCAATGTGTCGGCAATCATTCCATTTCTCAGGGAGAAAAACTCCTTGCGTATGGAGCTGAGTGTGCCGTCAAGATTTTTTTCACCCATATTATTTGCCAAGTGCTGAGTAATCACGGCTCAGGCGCAGCATTTGCTCCGGATAGCTCTCCGTGTAGGTGATCTTAACGTCGGTGATGTTGCCATCCTTGTCATATTCAGGCACGTAGACCGGGTTGACAAATCCTCTGTATGGAGGAATATCGAGTGTAGAGTATCTTTGGAGCACTTCCTTATGCAGCTTCGGGTCGATTTTCACGGCATATTTCTGGATCAGGTCGTTGCCTGCCTTATAGTCGCCGGTAGATTTGATACGCTGTATCTCTTTCAGCAACTGACCGAAGAGATTGCGAAGCTCTTTGTAGTCGTTGATCTTTAGATATGTCTTGCCCCCTTTCTTCACGAGCTCCACAGCTTTTGATTTCTTAGCGTGGTCGAGGACCCAGGCTGCTATAAGCTGGCGGTCGCGCATATGAGCTTCCTCCACGTCATTGCCAAGCTCGATGCGGTTGAGCTGGGTCATCAGTCCATTCATCATTTGCTGATAATACTCTGCCTTGTATGCTTCCGGGTCAGAGAGGATTCCGAGTTCCACAAGTTTCGGGTCTGCCAGATAATAAAGGGCAAAGAGGTCAGCGCGGGCTTCTTCGAGTGTCGATCCGTTTTCCTTAAGCGCGTCCGGGTCTGTGCCTGGAGCAAGTTGACCTGATGCGTGGCCAAGACATTCGTGAAGGTCGGTGTGAAGCATGTCGGTCTGATATAGATATTTGTCCATCAGTTCGCGTGTCGGCGCATCGATCACGAATTCCTCGCGGAATCCATTCCCTTTGCTTGCCTCTGCATATGCCTCAGTGATATTCTCTATTGTCACTGATTTGCTTCCGTGCTGCGCGCGGATCCAGTCGGCATTTGGAAGGTTGATGCCGATGGCGGTAGCCGGATACGCATCGCCGGCAAGCATCACGGCGTTGATGGCCTTGGCAGAGATACCCTTTACGTGCGGCTTTCTGTATTGGGGATCGATCGGGGCATTGTCTTCAAACCACTGTGCGTTGTCTGAGATGATTTTGGTGCGCTTTGTGCTCTCGCGGTTGCGGAAGTTGACATAGCTTTCCCAGCTGCCCGTCATTCCCAACGGGTCGTTGTAGCTTTCGATGAATCCATTCACGAAGTCTACATCAGAATCAGAGTCTTCCGCCCAAAGGATGGAGTATTCATCAAATAAGCGCAGGTCGCCTGTGATGTAGTAGTCGATAAGTTTCGTTATGTAAGCTCGCTGGGCATCGTTTTCTGCCACACCCTTAGCCTTGTCAAGCCAATATATGATGTTGCGGATAGCATCTCCATAGAGCCCGTTGAGATAATACTTCTCCTCTACGATATTGCCATTCTTGTCTTTGACAAGCTTGGAGTTAAGTCCATAGGAAATAGGGGTTGGGTCGTTTGGCTTTTTCAGGGCTGCGAAATAAGCCTCTACTTCTTCCTGGGTAACGCCATCGTAAAGGTTAACGCTTGAGTTGGCAATCACATCGCCGGTGGAGTCAAGGCTCACTTTCTTCGCCATATAAGTAGGGTCAAAGATATATTTTGTGATTTCAGCTACGATCTCTTCCCGCTCATTGTCGTTGGCTGCCCCTACACAGTGATTGCAAAGCCCTTTCAGTTGCTCCTCAAAGAAAGCCTGTGAAAACTCCGGAGCGAATTTGTCGTTGGAGTAGTGGTGGTGAGGGCCATTGCCAAACCATACCTGCTTCATGTATTTCTCAAACCCCTTCCAGTCAGCAGAATTCTTGTCGCCATCATATTTCTGGTAGATTTTCTCAAGTATGCGGCGCAACTGAAGGTTGTGGCTGCCGTTTTGGTCCCATATGATGTCGCGTCCCCATTGGGCTGCTTCCGACAGGTAGTAGAGCATCTCTTTCTGCTGAAGGGTGAGCTGGTCGAAGCCGGGTACTTCATAGCGAAGCACCTCGATGTCGGCGAAGCGGTCTACCTTGTAGTCGAAATTTGGATTCTCTTTTGCCATTGTTGTCATCGACCCGAGGAGCAATGCCCCTCCGGCCATAAAAGTCTTAATGTTGTTCATTATATTATGGAATTCAATTGATTCTTAGATTTCTCCCTGCAATATACTTTTGTGGGTCTCTAATTCTGCATTCTGCATTATGAATTATGCATTATGAATTATGAATTATGCATTATGAATTATGCATTAATTGCATTACTCCACATAAAGCACCAGCCCCTTAAGATACTCACCCTCCGGATGAGAGATGTCGATAGGATGATCCGCCGGTTGGGTAAGTTGATGCAATATCCTCACTTTCCTTCCGGTCTTGGCTGCCGCACTGAACACTGCCAGTCTGAACGCCTCGCGAGTCACTACCTGCGAACAAGAGAAAGTGAACAGCACTCCTCCCGGCTTAATCTTCTCAAAAGCCTTTGTATTAAGCTTGCGGTATCCTATCAGTCCATTCTTCAATGCCGACTGATGTTTGGCAAATGCCGGAGGGTCAAGGATGATAAGGTCATACTCCTTGTCGGGCATATCGTTGAGGTATTTGAAGGCATCTACGGCATATGTCTTGTGGCGTGGATCCCCAGGGAAATTCAGTTCTATGTTGGCATCTGTCAGTGCTGCTGCTTTTGCAGACGAGTCTACAGAAACTACGCTTTTAGCTCCTCCACGCATCGCATATACCGAAAATCCTCCCGTATAGCAGAACATATTGAGCACCTTGCGCCCCTTGGCAAATTTCTCAAGCAGTGCACGGTTTTCACGCTGGTCTACAAAGAAACCTGTCTTTTGCCCTCGTAGCCAGTCAATATTGAACTGAAGACCGTTCTCTATTGCGATGTTTCCTTCGTATCCTCCCACCAGATATTCATTTTCCGGGTCAAGGTTGGCTTTATAGGGGAGGGTGGTTTCGCTCTTGTAGTAGACGTTTCTGATTCTGGCGTCCGGAATTGCAATCAATGCCTCCGCTATGCGGCGACGCTCAAAATGCATGCCGGGGCTGTGGGCTTGAAGCACAGCTGTGTCTCCATATATGTCAATGACAAGGCCGGGAAGAAAATCCCCTTCCCCGTGCACAAGCCGGAAGCAATTGTTGTCTTCTCTTATCAATCCTAATGTCTGGCGGAGGCGGAAGGCTGCCTCAAGCCTTTTGTGGAAAAAGTCTTCGGGAAGTGAGTCTGTGCCAAATTCAAGCAGACGCACGGCTATGGACCCAATCTGATAATGTCCCACTCCGAGCACTTTTCCGTCACTCCCCTTCACCACCGTTAGATCACCCTCTTCAAGACCTTCGGGAAGACGGGCTATTGCTCCCGAAAACACCCAAGGATGATGCCTGAGAATACTCTCCTCCTTCCCCCTCTTTAATATTATCTCTTTCATGAATTGTTCAGTGTCATTTATATTGTCACGGTAGGGACGCACGGCTCGTGCGTCCTCCTAAGTCATTACTTGAAAAAGAATCTGACTATATCCATTCCATTTGCATATATGAGCAGGCCGATCAGAAGCACCATACCGGTCATCTGGGCGTATTCCATAAACTTCTCTGATGGCTTCCTCCTGAATATCACTTCATAAAGCAGGAAGAGCACATGCCCTCCGTCAAGCGCAGGTATAGGCAGGATATTCATGAATGCAAGTGCCACTGAAAGGAAGGCTGCAATGTTCCAGAATGCAATCCAGTCCCATGATTCAGGGAAGATGCTGCCGATCGCACCGAATCCGCCTACTGACTTTGCTCCCTCTTTCGTGAAGACAAGTTTCATACTCTTGGCATAGCTCGTCAACCGGTCTACCCCCATCTCAATGCCACGGGGGATTGAGGTAAAGATATTGTATTTCTTTTCCTTTACGTTGAAGAATGCTGATGGATCCACCTCCAGGCCTACTCCCATCTTGGCGTTATCTGACAGTTTCACAGGAAGAGTCAGGGTGTCGTTAGCCATTTCACCCGGACGTACCACTGTAATTTGAATCTCCTCGTTTTCATGCCCCGGAAGTGCTGCAAGAAATTCAGTGAGCGATACCGTAGCTTCCCCGTTGATGGCGATCACTTCATCTCCCTCCTTTATGCCTCCCTTTGCAGCTCCTTCTCCCGGCATCACCTGAGTGATACGTGTTGGGATGCGGTAGGTGAAGAAGTTGATGGGGGAGCTTTCGCTCTTCATCTCTTTGTCAAGATCGAAAATGAAAGTCTCAGGAATCTTGATGGTCACAACTTTGCCGTCGCGAAGCACTTCTACCTGCTTCGCCTGCATGATTCTCAGGCGGTCTTCGGTCGGAAGCTTGTCAAGTGGAGAGCCGTCAGCCTCAATGGGGATATCACCGTTGCGGAATCCGGCGTTTTGGGCAGCCGGAGAGAATTCAAGACCCATCTGGGCATCCGTCAGCGCCACATATTTCTCTCCTGTGGCATACACAATACCGGCATAGATGAGAATGGCAAGCAGGAAGTTGAAGAGCACGCCCGCTATCATCACAAGCAGTCGCTGCCACGCCGGTTTGCTGCGGAATTCATAAGGCTTGGCTGGTTGCTTCATCTGCTCGGTATCCATCGACTCATCGATCATACCTGAGATCTTGCAGTAGCCCCCTAATGGAACCCAACCGATACCGTATTCTGTGTCGCTCCAGAATTTTGATTTCTTTGGTTTCCCATCTGTAGAGCATTGTTTTTTCTCGCATTCTATGCATTCCGGCTCATTCGAGAGGTTTTTCTGCTTTCCGAGTCCTCCGATGTATTTCCCCGGCTTCCACTTGAAAAGCTCCTTCCAAGGGTCAAAGAAGATGTAGAATTTCTCTACTCTGATGCCAAAAATCCTTGCAAAGAGGAAATGCCCGAATTCGTGTATGATGATCAATATGGCAAGCGCCAATACCAACTGGGCTGCCTTTATCCAAAATGTTTCCAATTTCTTACAGATTTAGTGATTAAGTTTTCGTTTTGTTTAGCTATTTCCCTCGCAGCCTCGTTGGTGGAGATAAGAGTAGGGAGGTCGGGTGTATCGCTCCAGGGAGTTGCCTCCATCGTATGCCTTGCTAAGACAGGCATGTCTGTGAAGCGAATCCTTCCCTCAAGGAATGCCTGCACCGCGATTTCATTGGCGGCATTGAGTATGCAAGGCATAGTTCCCCCCTTATGGATGGCATCGAATGCATAGCCTAACAATGGGAATTTTTCCAAGTCAGGACGCTCGAATGTCAACGTGGCGTAGTCCTCAAGTCGCATTGGGCGGGCCTCGGTAAGCAGACGCTTGGGATAGGAGAGGGCATAGCGTATAGGAGTGTGCATGTCTGGCACTCCAAGTTGAGCCTTGACGCTGCCATCGCGGTATTCCACCATAGAATGCACTATCGACTGAGGATGAACAGCCACCTCTATCTGCTCAGGACTGCAATCGAAGAGCCATCGGGCCTCGATCATCTCAAATCCTTTGTTCATCATCGAAGCTGAGTCGATGGTGACTTTCGCCCCCATGTCCCAGTTCGGGTGCTTCAGGGCATCTGCCGGAGTCACTTCTGAGAGTTGTTCTTTCGAAAGTTTCCTGAATGGACCGCCACTCGCTGTGAGGATGATCTTCCTCATTTCTTCACGGTTTTCGCCTACAAGACACTGGAATATAGCTGAGTGCTCACTGTCTACTGGCACTATATCCACCCCATATTCCTTACATAGCTTGGTGATGAGTTCTCCAGCCACCACGAGGGTCTCCTTATTGGAGAGGGCTATCGTCTTCCCGGCTTTGATAGCGGCTATTGTAGGAAGCAGACCGCTATATCCCACCATTGCAGTCACCACAGTGTCGCTTTTCGGATGAGCTGCAGCTTCCTCTATCGCTTTTACGCCTGCTGCCACTTCAATTCCACTCCCTTTCAATGCCTCTTTGAGTGGCTTGTAGTGCTCTTCCTCGCCTATCACTACGAGGTCCGGGCGATATTTCAGTGCCTGCTCCGCAAGAAGTTGCCATTGGCGTCTTGCTGTCAGCACGGAAGCTCGGAATAGCTCCGGGTATTCTGCTATAATGTCGAGTGTCTGTGTCCCGATGCTTCCGGTCGATCCCAACACTCCTATATTCTTTATATTGCTCATTTATATATAGTATCTTATATATGTTTCTATAATGTTTAGCTTGGTATATTGATAAGTGTAATCTTTAGTCTTTGAGATTTAATATCTTCGCCGGTTCCACAGAATTGCCGTCATACCACATTTCCATGTAGAAGTATCCTGCTCCTGTGGCTCCTCCGGTTGCTCCATGCGATATTACGCTTCCCCCATCCACATGTGCACCCGGGGATATGGTTGGGGTGCCGAGATGCGAGTATCTTGACACAAAACCATTGTCGTGTTGCATGACGATAGCTCTTCCACCCTCAGGCGCAGGATTCTCTATGGCAATTACCCGTCCGTCAGCTGCCGCACATATCGGGCTGTTCTTTGGGGTGAGTATGCGGGGCTTCAAGGCGTTTTGCGATTGTTCGGCTACTGTCGCGCTGGAAGCTACAGGATAAATCCTAAGTTGGTCAGCGGCTAAGGGTGCAAGGATGCTGACATTGTATTGCTCACGGTCTTTCATCTGTGAGATAAATTCTATCTCCTTAGGAGAGGCTGGAAGAAGTGAATCAGGTGGAAGCTCATTGGGAGTTGTCTCTGTCAGCAGACTGTCGGTAGGAGTGCGATCAGTATCAAGCACTTTCAGTATATTGTTTATATAGAGGCTATTGACTCTATATGCATCCCTGATTGAGTCAATCCGGAGCAATCCTTCTTTCGCTTCAGTGCGTTCCCCTTTCTTAAGATATCCGGGCATCAAGGTGCGAATCGGGGTTGCCATAATGATAGAGCCGGTTATGGCTATCAAAAGCAATATACTCGCTATTCCACATGCCCACAGCATGGTTGGCGATACGCTCACTGAGGCCACTTGCCTCAGCCGCGACTCGTCTTCGATGGATATGCGGTATCTCTTTTTTGCTTTCATCCTCTACTTATGCCGTTTAAACGCGCAAATATAATCAAAATTCCCCAATTAATCAAATCCTGACCCATCAATCTCATTTTTAAGAATCTTACTTAGCAGCTCGGAGAGCTGCTATTATGCCAAAACCCCGGACTTCAGTCCGAGGCTTCCCCGACAAAAGCTCAGTAGCCTCGGAGAGGCGCTTTATGATAGCGTCATGATTTAGGCACAAAGAGCTGTATGCCCTAATTATGAATTATGCATTATGCATTATGCATTATCATTGCGAAAAATATGTTTTAGAGCATAAATCCCGATTTTTATAGAAAAATTCCAAAAATATTCATTAGAATCTTTGGTAGAATGGATAAAACGATTTATATTTGCAATCGAAATCCCTCCTCAATCCTTAAAAGCTCAAATTATTATTTTAGCTTTTGCTGCTTTAAAACCTTTAAACTAATAAACTAAAAACTCATTAATCAATACCTGACATGAACATCAACAACATCATGGCCGACCTCGAGGCCAAGCACCCGGGTGAAAAAGAATTCCTTCAGGCTGTGAAGGAAGTGCTCCTTTCTGTTGAGGAAGTCTACAACCAGCATCCCGAATACGAGAAAGCTCGTATCATCGAGCGTATGGTAGAGCCTGACCGCATTTTCACTTTCCGCGTCACTTGGGTCGACGATAAGG
Source organism: Muribaculaceae bacterium (assembly GCA_029061255.1). GTDB lineage: Bacteria > Bacteroidota > Bacteroidia > Bacteroidales > Muribaculaceae > Lepagella. The sequence goes on along the minus strand of JAIDSL010000036.1, from coordinate 8,292 downwards.
GTGAAGTGCAGAACAATATCGGCTATCGCGTTCAGTTTAATAATGCTATTGGCCCGTATAAGGGTGGCATCCGTTTCCATGCAAGTGTCAACCTTTCTATCCTTAAGTTCCTCGGTTTCGAGCAGACTTTCAAGAATGCTCTCACCACTCTCCCGATGGGTGGAGCAAAGGGTGGCTCAGATTTTTCTCCGCGTGGCAAGAGCGATGCTGAGATCATGCGTTTCTGCCAGGCTTTCGTGCTCGAACTATGGCGCAACCTCGGTCCTGACCGCGACGTTCCGGCAGGCGACATAGGCGTTGGTGGCCGCGAAGTAGGCTATATGTATGGTATGTATAAGAAACTCGCTCGCGAGAACACCGGCACATTCACAGGCAAGGGTCTCAGCTTCGGTGGCAGCCGTCTTCGTCCGGAGGCTACCGGCTATGGTGCCATCTACTTTGTGCAGAATGTGCTCAAGAAGATCTGGGGTGAGGATCTCGCCGGCAAGACTATCGCTATCTCCGGTTTCGGCAACGTGGCTTGGGGTGCAGCTAAGAAGGCTACTGCCCTTGGTGCTAAGGTTGTCACTATCTCCGGTCCCGACGGATACGTTTACGATCCCGAAGGTCTCAACGACGAGAAGATTGAATACATGCTTGAGCTCCGCGCTACAGGCAACGATATAGTTGAGCCTTACGTCGAGATGTTCCCTGAAGCTAAGTTCTTCCCCGGCAAGAAACCTTGGGAACAGAAAGTAGACATCGCACTTCCTTGTGCAACTCAAAACGAGCTCAATGGTGAAGACGCCAAGCAGCTTATCGCCAACAATGTGCAGCTCTGTGCCGAGGTGTCAAACATGGGATGTACTCCTGAGGCTATCGATGCATTCATCGCGAATAAGACTGTTTACTGCCCCGGTAAGGCTGTCAATGCAGGCGGCGTAGGTGTCTCCGGCCTTGAGATGAGCCAGGATGCAGAGCACCTCCAGTGGAGTGCAGAGGAAGTGGACCAGCGTCTCCACACCATGATGAGCGACATCCACAACGCTTGTGTAGAGCATGGCACTCAGCCCGATGGCTACATCAACTACATGAAGGGTGCTAATATCGCAGGCTTCCTCAAGGTTGCCGACGCCATGATGGCACAAGGCATCATCTAAAAAATATCAGAGCCATTTGGCTCTGATATTTATGTGGATTGTGTGAGCGCGGAAGCGCGAATTTTTATGGATGACCCCTTTCCAATGTGGTAGGGGTCATTTTTATGAAAAATACTTGCCAAATCCAGAAAAAAGTATTAACTTTGCAGTCACTTTCACCAGCCACTATAGCTTAGTCGGTAGAGTATCTCATTCGTAACGAGAAGGTCGTGGGTTCGAGTCCCACTAGTGGCTCAAACGGAAACGCCTCGGAATCATTCGATTCCGAGGCGTTTCGCGTTTCGCGTTTCGCGTAATGAGTACCGCGTGGCGCGTAGCATCGCTTTACGGAATACGCGCTACGCATTACGCACCACGCACCACGCATCACTTAATCAAAAAATGATCTCCCGTCTCCTTCACGATATTCTCGTAGTATTTCTTATCATAGCCGGGCCATTCCGGCGATGCCGGAAGTCCATACGCATTCCGCTTGAAGCTGCCATCCTCATTCTGCTTCTTCACGTTGCCATCGAGGAATTTCACCATCAGGAATTCAGCTAATTGGCGGTAGCAATCGGTTGCCTCCTTGGCTATTGAGGCAGCCTCCATGTTGACGTATGTTGTCAGCTGCCCCATCATCCCCGCTTCAGCAAGCGGCATGAGCTGTGCCTCAGAGGCTTCGCGTGAATCACGATACTTTTCTTCAAGTCCATTCTGCACCTTGCGGATATCCGGGATCATCAGGTCGTAGCGGTTGTAGGCTTGGTTTGCCACCCAGTTGTTCATCCAGAAGTTGGAGTTCATGTTGAATTCATATAGGTCTCCCACTGTGAGCTGCATCGGAGCTTCTGTCAGTGAGCAATAGAGCGGCATATAGACGCAAGTGTTGGTGTCGTCAGTACCAAACCAGAATATTCCTCCTACTGCATCAGGAAGCCACGAACGGCTCTGCGAGATAAAGCTCCAGCCGGTCTGCTGGGTTGCTGTGGCACGCTCCATGCAATATGTCTTTCCATCCACTTCATACGACATCGGACGCCAACGGTAGGGCACATGGTTGGGTCCTGCGCCTACATCCTGCGTCATGTCAAGGGGAGTGCCCTCAAAATGATCGCGCATGCAATCCTGCATATCCTTTAGCGATATTTTCCTGTTTGGCACTACGTACAGCGGCATCGGTGTGTCGCTCTCACCGGAAATCCATGAATAATATTTGTCAAGGCTCGGATCAAACTTCCTCATGAAAGCCCATGCACGTGCATCGCAGCTGCGGCGGGTGGCAGCATCATGCACGCAATACGCATCAGCAAATGAGAAGTCGCTGTCCTTGCCATTGAAGTATCCTCTCTTTCTCGCAAACTCAATCATATCCTTTGAGTAGCGGACGTTTTTCTTATCTTTGAGGTCCACTTGGCGTATTCTCGGCTCGTTGGCATGTGCACAGATGGCATCATCCGGAATACGGACTGCAATCCATACGGCTCCCTTCTCGGCACCCTTGCCAATCATATCCATAACCCACACCTCATTCTTGTCAGCAATCGTAAAAGATTCCCCCTCCGACGCATATCCGTATTCTGCAACAAGGCTTGTCATCACGTCAATGGCTTCCGGTGCTGATTTCGAACGCTCCAGTGCAATCTGGATAAGCGAGCCATAGTCGATGATGGCATTGCCGGTAGTGTCCATAAGTTCCTCGCGTCCTCCCCATGTGGTTTCCCCTATGGCAACTTGATATTGGTTCATATTTCCTACCACATTGTAGGTCTCCTTCGGCTGGGGAATCTCGCCAAGTTCCTTGCCGGTGTCCCATTCTACCACCTTACGCATGGCACCATCCTTATGCACCGCTGCCGGTGTATGCGAAAGGTCGCCGTAAAGTGTATGTGAATCGGCAGCGTAAGTGATCATCACGCTCCCGTCGGTAGTTGCTTTCTTCCCTGCAATAAAGTTGGTGCAGGCAAGAGCCGAAGCCGCTGATAATGTCAAGGCTCCAAGAGCCAAATAAGTTCTCTTTATCATTCTCATATAATATTTATTCAGAATTATCTAACTATGGAAGGGAGGCTTCCCAGCCTCCCATCAAGTCAAACTTAGTAGTAAGCGCACTCCGTGCGCGTCCCCACACGAATTAAAAACTCCTAATTAACCTTAATAGAAGTCTTCTTGTACGTATATGGGAATACCACCGTGATAGTCCGCCGTGCAGCATCATAGCTATATCCATACTGCCTTATAGCCTTTGCCGATACCATCTTTTCCAGCTTATTCCCATCGAGTTCCACTCCCTTTGGGCTGGCTACACCGACTATCTCAAGAGTTATCATCCTAAGCTCAGGCATACCCTTATAGCTCCCTTCAGAGTCAATGTTGACATATATCTCATTTCCCTGCTTCGAGCCGCTGAACGTAGTCAGCTGGTATTCTCCGTCCTCCAGGGAAGTGGGTGAGAGACGGTTGTCGTCAAAGAGCTGGTAGTTGCTCCATTCTTTTCTCGGGAAATATTTCACTGTCAGCAGTGTAGGGTTATATTCCGATGTGTTCTCAATCTTGTGCGGATACTGCGGAATGAAACTGCCGGCCTTGACAAACAATGGAAGCGTATTGAGCGGAGCTGCCACGGTTGCGGTCAATCCACCCCTATAGGTCTTTGCAGGATTGTTCCAGTCGATCCATTCTCCTGCAGGGAACACCACTTTCCTGCTTTTTGCCCCTTGGGTCATCACTGGAGCCACAAGCACGCTCTCTCCCCAGATATATTCATCGCTTATATCGGCATATTTCTCCTTGTCTTCGTTGTCTCCGTGGAAGTTGAGCGGACGCATCAGCGGCATGCCATATGCAGCGTTTTCATATGCAAGGGTATAGTTGTAGGGAAGCCATTCATATCTCATCCTGATGAATTTCTTGATGATGCTTTCCTGATTGGGATAGTGGTAAGGCTCCGGACGGTCTTGTGCATGTGTCCTGAGTATCGGTGAGAATGTGCCTGCTTGCACCCAGCGTACATATAGCTCTGGGTCGTAAGGCTTCTCCGGGTCTACAGCAAATCCACCTACGTCGTTGCTCATATATCCAAGTCCCGAGAGTCCTGAACTCAGCAGCAGTTTGTTCTGGGCCTGAAGTCCTCCCCATGAGCGTGACACGTCTGATGTCCAAGGAAATACACTGTAGCGTTGAAGTCCGGTTGTGCCTCCGCGCATCATGAGCATTGGTCTCATATCGGGGAAGTCCTTGCGGAGTCCGTCATAGATCATCTTGCTCCATTCGTTGCCATACACGTTGTGGTATTCTTCGGCTGTCTCTCCGTTGGCGTGTACTATTTCCAAAGGATGCACCTCCGGTTCACCCAGGTCGCCCCACCAGCCCGAAAGTCCCTCGGCTGTCATTGGCTTCATCCTTTCCCACATCCATTCGCGGGTGTCAGGGTTGGCGATGTCAAACATTCCTGCCTCTCCCACCCATGTGGTCACGTCTTTGGTGTTTCCATCGGCATCTTTGGTCAGAAGTCCCTTGCTTTCCAGAAGCGTGTAGTTGTCCATGGCCCCTATCTTGTTGATATATGGCTGATGGATTGGCACCACATGAATCCCTTGCGCGTTCAAGTCGTCGAGCATCTTCTTGTGGTCGGGCCATTGCTTCTTGTCCCACTCAAGTCGCCCCATATCTGTCTCTACCCCATACCAATAGAGATCGAGCACCATACCGTCTACAGGATAGTCTCTTTGTTTCAGCGAGTCGATGGCTCCATATGCCTCCTTCTGGTTGTGATAGCCATATTTTGAGGTGATGTAGCCCATTGTCCAGAACGGGGGAAGCGGTTGCCTGCCGGTAAGCTCAGAGAAAGAATAGGTGGCTCCCGCCAAGCTGCCGTCGCCATTAATGAAATAGTAGCTCAGTGGCTTTTTTGAGATGGTGCGGTAGGCTATGGTGTCTTCTCCAAGCGTGAGCCATGCCTTGGCATAATCGTCGATGAGGAGACCAAATCCATTGTCGCTCACTATGTAAGGCATATTGATATTGGTCTGCGAGATGCGTTCATCCCCATCAGTATAGCCATAGTTTGCACGGTTCCACATCGTCAGTTCACTCCCATTGAGGGTCAGGCTGTGCCCTCTCTCTCCTGCACCGTAGAAATTGCCATCCTCAGGAGTGAGGAATGTGAGGGTCTGCTCATTTCCGTCAGCTTTCACTCCGTTGGCTTCGGAGAGCAGAAGGTTGCCGTTTTGGTCATAGAAAGATACCTTCCCGCTCTTCTTGTCTATGTTGACAGTAGTGGTAGGCGATTCGATCACGAAGCGTTCGGCTGTAGCCCATGTCAGAATGTCACTTTTCCCCCCTTTCAGTGTCGCTGCTTGGGTCGCAGCCGGGGTAGGGGAGGAAAGGCTTTTCAACTCGCTGACGCGGAATATATCGTTGCTCAAAGGAATGACTTCTATTACCCCTTTTTGAGTCAGAACCCTATATGGCTCCGCTTTTGGGGTGTCAGTATGAGCGGAGAAGGCGGCAGCAGCACTCGCTGCAGCCGCCATCGCTATGCATATTGATGCTTTTCTCATAAGTCAGATTTAACTCTTCACTCTTTTTGACTCTTGTCACTTGTCATTTGTCACTTGACCCTTGTCTCTTGACTCTTGACTCTTGACCCTTAAAGTTCAATATCTCCATCTACGATTACGTGCCAAGGCAGACCATTGACTGCAAGGGTCTCAAGGAATGGATCCGGATCAAATTCCTCTACGTTGTGAACACCCGGCATCACCCATTTCCCTGTCAGGAACATCATTGCTCCTACCATGGCAGGTACTCCTGTTGTGTAGCTGACTGCCTGGGCTCCGGTCTCCTTGTATGCCTCCTCATGCGAGCAGTTGTTGTAGATATAGTAGGTTGAATCCTTGCCCTGCTTGTCAATGCCACGGATACGGCATCCGATTGACGTCTCGCCTGTATAGTTCTCTCCGAGCGATCCCGGGTCGGGGAGCACAGCCTTGAGGAACTGGATTGGGATGATCTCCTGTCCGTTATACATCACTGGGTCGATTCTCGCCATGCCTATGTCCTGGATCACACGAAGGTGGGTCAGGTATTCCTGTCCGAAAGTCATCCAGAAGCGAGCCCGCTTGATGGTCGGGAAGTTCTGCACGAGGCTCTCAAGTTCTTCGTGGTAGAGGAGGTAGCTCTCACGCTCGCCGATGTTGGGGTAGGTAAGAGGCTGATGTATCTCAAGGTTCTCTGTCTCTACCCATTTGCCATCTTCCCAATATTTACCCTTCTGTGTTATCTCGCGGATATTGATCTCCGGGTTGAAGTTGGTGGCGAATGCCTTGCCGTGGTTGCCGGCATTGCAGTCTACGATGTCGAGATATTGCATCTCCTTGAAGTGGTGCTTGGCGGCATAAGCCACGAAGACAGCACTCACACCCGGGTCAAAACCGCATCCGAGGATTGCGGTGAGGCCTGCCTCTTCAAATCTCTTGCGGTATGCCCACTGCCAGCTGTATTCAAAGTGAGCCTCCTCTTTGGGCTCATAGTTGGCGGTGTCAAGATAGTTCACTCCACACTTAAGGCAAGCCTCCATGATGGTAAGGTCCTGGTAGGGGAGTGCCACATTGATGCAGATGTCAGGTTTATGACGGTTGAAAAGTTCCACGATCTGATCCACCTCGTCTGCATCCACACTGTCTGTGGTGATATTGGGGGCTCCGATCTTGGCGGCAAGAGCGTCGCATTTCGATTTGGTACGCGAGGCAATGACGATTTCATTAAAGACCTCGGGATGCTGGGCACACTTATGCGCCACTACTGTGCCGACGCCGCCGGCGCCGATGATGACTACTTTTCCCATTCTTTTTCTTTCGCTATACTTTCTAAAGTGTTTTTGTTTGCAAAGATAATAAAAATTTTTGGTTTGATTTTGTTTCTCGAAGATTAATAACCGATAAATCATGCTATATCATGCTAAATCCTGTTAAATCATGAAAAATCAAACCAAAATATCTTTTTATCTTCTCTCACCGCCCCACCAAAATCAAAGGCTTTGCCGGCGTAAGCCCGATGCATTGGAATCCGGGATGCTCTTTCTTGAATGTAGTCAGCACATTTCCCAAAGAGTCAGCATAAGTGGCGCTTCCGGCTATGATGTAGTATTTATCCTTGCCGTCAGTTGCTATCACCGGGTTCAGTTTCCCTTTCCGCTTAAGGTCTTCAAGCATTGAGTTGGCATTGGTGGTCATCTTAAACATCGCCACTGCCAATCTGTAAGGTCCGCTCTGCGGCCATTTCTCTCCATCGATTGGCTTGAGAAACATATGCTGCACCTGCAGCGAATCCCCTGCCAGCACTTTCCAGTTGGTAGATTCTTCGTTGAGAAGCTTGTGTCCTCCCGTCAGGATATCTTCCTCCGGGTCTGCCTGCTCTCTCTTGCTCTTGGCTGCCTCATATGCTTGCCGATACCCTTTCTCTGTAGGCTTGCATGAGTAAAGCATGCCGAGAAGCACCGTTATCATCAATATAATCCTTATCTTTCTCATATCTCATATATTCTTTTACGATGCGCTGCTTGCGTCCTTCTTTTTTCGATGCGCTCTTCGCGTCCTTATGTAGGGACGCACGGCTCGTGCGTCCGATTAATTTCTGACCTTGCTCAGGATCATTGTCGCTCTCGCCGGAAGTGAAAATTCCTTGTCTCCATCTCGAAGCACAACAGTCTTTCCAGTCAGCACATCGCGATACTTTTGCCCTTCATCGATAATCTCAGCATATCGACTCATATCCAGCTCCAGGTCTTCATCCTTGCCGTTGAGTATCACGATCACTTCTTCCGGCCCATACATGCGTCGGTAGAGATACACTCCATTCGTCGGCATAAAATGCTTCATGTCCCCTTTCCCTATTGCATCTGAAGTCTTTCTCCAGTTGTTGATGGCGGCTATGAAGTCGAATGCCTCATTCTGCAGCTCGCTCCTTTCTTTGGCGTCAAACTGATTCTCCTTGTCTCCTTTGAATCCGCCCGGCACGTCGCGCCTTACGTATCCGTCTGATCCCTCTTTGCTGCCGTTCATCAGCAGTTCAGTGCCATAATAAAGCTGGGGTATTCCCGGCCCCGTCAGCCCCAGCGCGATTGCCTGTTTACATGCTGCAAGGTCTGCCTGCATCTCAAGTATGAAGCGGT
>JAIDSL010000035.1 GCA_029061255.1 Muribaculaceae bacterium | reverse complement strand
TATCACATCATATATAAGGCCGGCTTGTGCACCCGGATCAATGAGAAACCCGCTTTTTGTATGATCATCGATATAGAAGTATGTATTCTCAGCGAATACACCTTGCACCTGAAGTTCTCTTACCATAGTATAGTCATTTTTTTTATCCGACTTTACAGCTCGGAGAGCTGCTATTATGCCAAAACCCCGGACTTCAGTCCGGGGCTTCCCCGACAAAAGCTCTGTAGCCTCGGAGAGGCGCTTTATGATAAAGTCATTTAAGTTTCGCTTGTTCTCGCGTATTGATTTGCAATCCTTTAGCGCAGGAACTGCGCTTTTTCTCTGCGAGCTCCGGGCGATGCGGAGCAGCCCGTAATCTTTGCGTGCTTGCCACAACCGCGACGCGAAGCTACCAAATCATTGAAACTCTGCTTCTCTGCGCTCTTTGCGTGAGAATTTTAGAGCTTGCGAAAGTTGAGTAAAGTCATATTACACCAGCTGACATCCATCCGGCCCACAAACATGCGGACGCTCACCATTTTCTTCTGCTGCCTTCTCTGCATCCTTGATGCGACGTTGTGCGCGCTCCAGAGCAGATTTCATTCCCTCAATTGTCATAGCTCCGGGAACTGCGAACTCACCGTTAAATACCATATACGGTACCCCGTGTACGCCACGCATCTGTGCCTCACGCTCGTCAAAGCGTACATCGTCAGCATATTTGTTGCTGTCAAGCACTTCCTTTACTTCCTTCTCGTCCATTCCGGCCTCTTTTGCCACAGCTTCAAGCACCTTATGGTCAGCAAGGACAAGGTTCTTGGTAAAGTATGCATCGAAAAGAAGATTGTTAAGCTTTTGCACAGTCGCATAGTCATACTTGTTTTCTGCCAGTTTCATCAGTCGATGTGCATCAAACGTGTTGCTATAGAGTGTGCTCGCATATTTGAAGTCGATGCCGAGGTCTCGGCCGAGCGATGAGATCTGCTCAATCTGCTGCATAGCCTGAGGAACCGTGAGACGGTACTTCATTGCAAACCGTTCGGATGTAGGTCCGGTCACCTCCTTGGCTGCTGTTGGATCAAGTTCAAACGCACGGTAATCGATCTTTACGCTGTCAGTCATACCAAGTTCTTCGATTGCTTTTTCAAGGCGAGTCTCGCCGATGTAGCAGTATGGGCAAGCGAAGTCGCTCCAAATTGTGATGTTCATCATAGTTCTATTCCTTTCTTATGTTTGCTTATTATGTTATTTATTAAAGTTTTGTTTGTTCTAATTTAAGTTTCGCTTGTTCTTGCATATTGATTCGCAATCCCTTAGCGCAGGAACTGCGCTTGTCCTCTGCGTGCTCCGGCCGATGCGGAGCAGGCCGCAATCATTGCGCTCTTTCCACAGCCGAGTCGCGAAGCTTCTCAAAGCATTGAAACTCTGCCCCTTTGCGCCTTTGCGTGATAATAAAAGAGCTTGCGAAAGTTTAATTAATTCATTATAGCTTTCAGTACTCTTACGAAAGCTTCGATATCCTTTTGTGATGCCAATTTCAGAAGTGCTTCATGTCTTTCTTTTGTTATCTGCTTCACTTTTGGCTGTTCCTCCCGTGCCTTGGCTGTCAGCCCTACGCGTATAACATTATAGCTGACAGGCTCAGTAACTACAAGATTCTTTTTTGCAAGCGCTGATACAGATCGGCAGATAGATGACTTGTCTTTTCCTACCATGTCGACAATCTCGCACTGTTGCAGCCCGTCTCGCGAATAGAGAGCTCTAAGAATCATGTATTCAGCCGCAGTTATCTCAAGACCCTCCCTCTTCAGGGTAGTTTCAAGCTGGATTGTCAGCCGTTGAAATGCCGACCCCATCAGGCAACCCACATAGGGCATATCATATGTCTTTTCGTTTTCCATAGTACTGAATTTCTAATTACACTACTATAACACCCTAACCCCAAAAATGGTTGACACCGCAACCAAAATTCCAACTTAAATAATTCCTTTAAATTAGAATTTAAAGTTTCGCTTGTTATCGTTTATTGATTCGCAATCCCTTAGCGCAGGAACTGCGCTTGACCTCTGCGATCTCCGGGCGATGCGAAGCAGTCCGCAATCTTAGCGTGCTTGCCACAACCGCGACTCGACCTAAATTTATAGTTAATCGTTTATCGTTGATTTGACCTCTGCTCCTCTGCGCCCTTTGCGTGAGAATTTTAGAGTTTGCGAAAGTTGAGTCATTAGTATCTTCAGTTTGAAGTTCCGATTTTAAGATCTCATTTTTTAGAATTTGGATTTAAGAACTTGACTTAGCAGCTCGGAGAGCTGCCTTTATGCCAAAACCCCGGACTTCAGTCCGGGGTATCCCTGACAAGAGCCCAGTAGCCTCGGAGAGGCGCTTTATGATACAGTTATGATTTTGTCCCATAGACCTGAATATCCTGATATCATACCCAATCATTTCCGTAAATCCTGCAAAAATATCCCATCATACCCAATCATTTCTGCAAATACTGCAAAAATGCACCATCATACCTTATCATTTTTGCAATATTCCTTGTACAATTGATGAATTTTTATTATGTTTGCGGAGAGAAATAAATATCCGATATGAATATAATAGATCGACCATTATATATTGACAGATTTGTAAGATTTTATTTATTTTTTATAATGAAGTTGTTTTGACTTATTTTTTTATTAAGATTTCGTCATATTTTCGAGCAGGTTTTGTCTCTTGAAGAAGGAATGATGCGGGCATCATGACTGATGAGAGAGGCAAAAGATGCCGAAAAGATGGCGGAAGGTTAAGAAAAAGAATTTTGTTTTTAACATTTCTTGGTGGTTATTTGAATTCGTAAATAAGTCAAAACAACTTCAATGTATGTGCTTTGAATCGAATGCTGAGAGGCATAGAAGATTTTTTAATTATTGAATTATGAAGTTAGCGGAAGCGTTGAGCCGTCGTTCGGCTCTTGAAGAGAAGATAGATGAGATGAAAAGCCGTCTTGCCGATAATGTCAAGGTGCAGGAAGGCGACCAACCGTTTGAGAACCCCATGGATCTTATCAAGGATCTTGATAGAGTCCTGACCGAGTTTAAGATGATGGTTTTCAGAATCAACCTTACCAATACGCGTACTGTAGTAGATGGCCGAACCCTAACTGACATGCTCGCCGAGAGGGACATGCTTAAGAAGAAAACCAGGATACTTTCGGATACACTGTCTTCAATCACCGACCGTGGAAGCCGCTATAGCCGCAACGAGATAAAGTATGTGGCTACGGTAGATCCGGCTGATTTGCGAAGACTCTTCGATGATGCATCTTCAAAGCTCCGCCAACTTGACCTCCGCATCCAATCCATCGGGTGGGAAGCTGACCTTATAGAATACTGATGACGGATTAAACCCCTTAAACCGTTTAACACTTAAACCAAATGACATTGAATCCGGAGATGACGGAAGTCGGGATGTCAACTTTCACAATATAGAACTGAGTCTGCTGAGCTGACAGACACCATGCATTTAGCACGG
>JAIDSL010000034.1 GCA_029061255.1 Muribaculaceae bacterium | reverse complement strand
ATAATATGGAAACAGTGAAATTAAGCAACGGCGTTGAAATGCCGCAGATTGGCTACGGAGTCTATCAGGTGGACCCGGCAGAATGTGAGCGTTGTGTAAGCGATGCCCTGAAGGTGGGATATCGCATGATAGATACCGCTCAGGCATATCATAACGAAGAAGGCGTGGGTGCCGCAATCGCCAAAAGCGGTATCCCCCGCGAAAAACTTTTCATTGTCTCAAAAGTCTGGATTTCAAACTATGGCTATGAGAAGGCAAAGGCCTCGATTGACGAAAGCCTGCGCAAGCTCGGAACCGACTACATAGACCTGATGCTGCTTCATCAGCCTTTCTGCGATCGCTATGGCGCATATCGCGCGCTCGAAGAGGCATATAAAGAAGGTAAGCTCCGCGCAATCGGAGTCAGCAACTTCTATCCCGACCATCTCATAGATCTTGCCAACAATGTGGAGATTACGCCGATGGTGAATCAGGTCGAGACCCACGTGTTCGACCAGCAGATAGAGGCTCAAAGATATATGGAGGAACTTGACTGCCGTATTATGTCGTGGGGACCTCTTGCGGAGGGACGTAACAATTTCTTTACGAACCCCGTGCTTGAGGCTATCGGTAAGAAATATGGCAAGAGTGTGGCTCAGGTGGCTCTCCGCTGGCTTGTGCAACGTGGTGTGATAATTATTCCAAAATCAGTTCATATCGAGCGTATGGAACAGAACCTCGACATCCTTGACTTCACGCTCAGCGACGAGGATATGGCGGAGATAACAAAACTTAATACAGGCAAGAGTCTTTTCTTTGACCATCATGAGCCGGAGGTAGTAAAGATGTTCATGGGCTGGAGATAAAAACGACAAAATCTAAATGAAGTCATGCCTAAGATAATATCTTAGCGCATGGCTTTATTTTTTTGCACCTGCGGTACGGAATTTTACCGGCGACATTCCGAAATGCTTCACACAGAAACGGCTGAAATAGCTCAATGATGAGAAGTTCATTTCATCAGCAATCTGTGAAACAGACATATTGCTGTTTTTAAGATATTCCAATGCAATTGCTGTAGCAGCGTTGTTGATATGTGCGGAGACGCTTGTTCCTGTCACACGCTTTATGGTATCCGAAAGATATTTGGGAGTGACGTGAAGTTGTTCGGCATAGTGTGACACCTCCCTCTGTGTTTTCGGTCGCCCTCCCTCTATAAGCGTGAAGAACTGGGTTGTGATATATCCGACTCTGTCAGTGGTAAGGATATTGTCGTTTGTTTTAGCATGAAAGTCAAACAAATCATAAACCATAGTCTGCAAAAGACTCCCCATCAATTCCTGATAGAAACGGTGATCTATATTGTCGATGCGTTTCCTTATGTTAGCAAGGTCAGTTCTGAAACGAGCGGCATCTTTTTCATCCACCTTGATAATCGGATTGTCAAACAGACTGACACAGCCCTGGATAGCGTAACTGTTGGCAGGCAAAAGATTATGAAGTAATTTGTCAGGAGCGGCAATATATTCGCACTTGCACCCATCGTCATATTTAATCTCAGTGACCAATCGAGGACGGGAAATTACTGCAATATCGTTTTCCGACATAGTAAACCGGCGATCGCTGTATCTGAAACTGCAACTTCCCTCAGTGCATATCAGATGTATCACCCAATCATAAAAAGCCGGAGAATTTATCAGACTCAACTCCTCGGAGAAAACAATCAGTTCGTGCAGATTTATTACCATAGTTGCAAAAATAATAATAACAGTGGAATTGTACAAATTTTGACGGATCTATGAAAAGTTTCCACACGAAGGGATGCCTCCTCTATTCCTATTTTTCAGATTTTCGCTAAATTTGCAATTTAATCAACAGTCGGACAAAAATCATAGTGAAATGGAAATCGAAGAACTTATTGAGATATTACATAAGGGGAATTATTCCTGTGTTATTTTCAACCATGGAGAAATTGTCAAATGTAGCGATCGGGGAATCAGGGATCTTCTACGCATTTTGGAGACATCTCCCGCTACGCTCGATGGCGCTATGGTTGCTGATAAAGTCGTCGGGAAAGGTGCAGCTGCCCTGATGATCTCAGGCCATGTCAGACAAATTTATGCGGATGTTTTGAGCCGACCGGCTCGGACTCTTCTGAACTCCACGGATATTCGGGTTTCTTACGGAGATCTGGTAGAATGCATCATCAATCGAACCGGAACAGGGATTTGTCCTGTAGAAACTCTTTGCAAAGAGTGTAATTCCGCCGAAGAATGTCTTCCTCTAATAAAGCGATTTGTAGATTCAAAAAATTAACACATATGGATCGACGTTACTTTTAATGGTACATACTGCTTCAAGAGTGGTATACCGAGCATACGTTTCAAAACCATTTTATCAGCAGGATGTTTCACTCATATATGCTTAACACTTGTTATTACAAACATAATCCATTATGAATATCATAGAAGCGATGAAGGAACGCCGCTCGGTCAGAACTTTTGACGGAGAGGGAATTAGCATCGACCGAGTTGCTGACCTCGAAAAGGCCATTGCCGAAACCGGATCTCCTTTTGGAGGAAACTTAACCATCCGACTGAAGAAATTTAATCTTAAAGAGGGTTACAGGCCCAGCACCTACGGAATGATAAAAGGTGCGGAAGATTTTTTCCTTCTTGGAATTGGATCTGACGAGGCTTCGGCACTCACTGCCGGCTACCGTTTTGAGCAGGTAGTACTTAAGGCATGGCAACTCGGCCTGGGTACATGCTGGATTGCCGGAACATTTAAAGAATCTGATTTCGACAAGGGAGAAACATGGCCCGATGGAGAGGAACTGAAAGTAATATGCCCGGTTGGCAAAGCCCTGAAACCTTCTGTGAAAGAGAAACTCACTCGTTTCACCTTGGGAAG
>JAIDSL010000033.1 GCA_029061255.1 Muribaculaceae bacterium | reverse complement strand
TAATTATTGTTATTCAAAATTACAAATAAATAATTAAACTAGCAATTCTTATGCTTAAAATTTATAAAAATCTATAAAATATAAAAATCTATAAAAAAGGAGACACCTCGAGAAAGACTAAATTTTGACTCACTAAAAATGTTTTCTTCAAAAAAAATGCTAAATATGCAGTTGTCAGTTGAGTGAAGGAATCTTTAAAATTTCGGATGCGATTCACGAATAATCTAAAAAATAGTGCAGATTTCGATTTTTTTGATTAATTTTGCTAATTGATGCGCTTTGGTGTGTCGTTTAGTGAAATGAATTTCGATGAATCGGAAATATAATATATTCTCGTTCTTTTCTGGAGCTGGCTTCCTTGACTTAGGATTTGAGTTGTCGGGAGGCTTTGAGGTCGTGTACGTCAATGAATTCCATAAGGCATTCAATGACGTGTACAGGTATGCCCGCCAGAAAATGAATATCGAATCACCTCGATATGGTCATCATATCGAGGATATTACCAAAATACTTGAATCTGAGGAACTGGATACCCTTAAAACTCAGGTTGAGGAGTCAAAGAAAGAGACACTGACCGGCATTATTGGGGGACCTCCTTGTCCTGACTTTTCTGTAGCAGGAAAAAATAAAGGGAAAGAGGGTGAGAACGGTAAGTTATCAGGAACGTATGTGTCACTTATCTGTGAATCAATGCCAGATTTTTTCCTTTTTGAGAATGTGAAAGGTCTCTATAGAACTGTCAAGCATCGAGAGTTTTTCGAGCAATTAAAGTCAAAACTTGCTGATGCAGGCTACCTAATGACTGAACAACTCATCAATTCCATAGAATTTGGCGCTCCACAAGATAGGGATAGAATCATTCTGATTGGTTTCAGAAAAGATGTCGCTGACGCTTTGAGCCTTCCATATGATGGTAAATTCCTGATAGACTTTGACTGGGATAAGAATAAACTCTATTCACGTGAGGCTCTATCTTTACCTTGGCCTAAGAAGACACCATACAAAGAGGATGAACCAACGGAGATGCCGGAAGGGGTTATCAAAGAGCTTACTGTCCAGTACTGGTGGGAGAAAAATGACGTGATGCATCATCCTAACGCCTCCATGTTCTTTCAGCCAAGAGCGGGTCTCTATAGGTTTCAATCAAAGGATGAAGGGGATGATGAAAAGAAATGCTACAAGCGTCTCCATCGATGGAGATACTCTCCAACAGTAGCCTATGGAAATAATGAAGTCCATATACATCCCTATAAGCCACGAAGAATATCTGTGGCAGAAGCTTTGGCTCTTCAATCATTGCCTAGGGAGTTCGAGTTACCAACAACAATGACCTTGACAGATGCTTTCAAGACGATAGGCAATGGTGTGCCTTATATGGCTGCATTGGGAATCGCTAGAAATATAATTGACTATATCTCAAATCACAGTAAATAATGGAACTATATTCTCTTCTAAATCTAGTAGCAGAGCTTCCGGAGAATACCACGTACAAGTACGTACGTGGTACGGATACATGTAAGTTTATCAATGTAGATGTGCCTGGACAGAGAATCTTTTCTGAAACATCGACTGGAGAATCTAAATCGTGGGCACCTTCCTATCTTGAGGATTTAGCTCCCAAGATTAAAGAGAATGTTCCATTTAATCTTAGCGGTCTCTTGAACAATAAGGGTTCATATCGCCCTATACTGGAAACCATCATTGCTCATACCAGAGAATTTTATACCGTCAAGAAGGGAACAGCCACTTTACTTGTTTGGATTCCTTCAAAACCTAAACTTCATCTTCAATTGGAGGAAATTCCTAAAGAAGAGATTCCAGTACCAGTGTTGACTAGTGATGAAGAGGAGGTTCTTTCAACTCCTGAACTTGTCGATAAATTTCGTGAAAGCTTTATCCGATACTGGAAGATTGTTGATCAGCATGGAGCACAATTCGAAGTGTACGTACAGACCTTCGAGAGTGTGATGAATAAAATTTTAGCGAATCTCGACATGGGATTGTCTACAATTTTTGAAATTACAGATTTCAGACAATATTGCCGTATACTAGACCGTATCATTCAAAAGAACCCATCAATGGGATTCATCAAAGATGACAAGGGACCAAATGGGCTTGAATATAGGGTTTGGTCTACGAACCGTCATCTTAAGGACTATCTTGAGATCCTATCTATAAGCAAGTTCTTGTCCCAACCTAAGAAAGCTGATAAAACAGAAATTTCTCAGATTACCGCCATGTCAAATCATAAGAATAGTTATCTGGCGGCGTTGCGGACTAAGCCGTTTTTATTGCTGGCGGGGATTTCTGGAACGGGGAAGAGCAGGATTGTGAGGAAGTTGGCGCAGGCTACTGTGCCCAAGGATCTTCAAACGTCTTTTGACGGGAAGAATCGGACTACTGATGAATTTAAGGAGGAACGGTGGACGTTGCAGCGACCGGCTAACTTCGAGCTGATACAGGTGAAGCCTAATTGGCATAACTCTATGGATGTGGTGGGGTATCTTTCCAATATCCCTTCGCCACACTATGTGTTTACTCCTTTCATAAACTTCATCGTGAGGGCTATGTGTCATCCGGAGGTGCCTTTTTTCCTTTGTCTGGACGAGATGAACCTTGCGCCAGTGGAGGAATACTTCGCAGAGTTCCTTAGCGCGATAGAGAGCCGAGCAAAGGATAAGGATGGGAACTATACGACAGATCCGATTATCCCACCATTTAAAACTTATGGTGATGTCAAGGATGAAAAAGACAAGAAGAGCAATGTTGGAGAAGATATGCTTAATATCGTTTCTTCTATCATCAAAAATGAGATGATCTCAGACGAGAAGCGAAATGAGATATGGCTCCACTTAGAAGATAAGGGGGTAACTCTTCCGAAGAACCTGATCATCGTGGGAACAGTGAATATGGATGAGACCACATTCTCATTCTCGAGGAAAGTGCTTGACAGGGCGATGTCGATTGAGATGAACAATGTGGACTATTCGAGCTTCCTGTTCGATACTACGGATGACGACATCAAAGCTATTGCAAAGGTCTATGAAGTGGATACAGATTCAACAGGCGACAACAATCAACTGAACCAGCTCCTCGTAGACAGGCATATTGAGGCCAAGGAGGTGGTAGAAGATCTTGGTGGAGCGGCTGATGGTAGCGATGCACGGTTTGTGATTGACTATCTTGAGACCATTAACAAACTTCTTGACGGGACTCCATTCAAGTTAGGATACCGCGCGGCGAATGAGGCTCTCATCTATCTAAAATCATCAATGGATTTCGGTAATCTGGATAGGAATGGCGCCATGGATAAGTTCACCTTGATGAAGATACTTTCGAGAATCGAGGGGGATGAGTCAAAACTCAGACTTACCAAAGAAGACAGTGTACGGTTGGATGGATGCGGAGTGGATTACGGTAAAATCTCTCAGGAGAGGGGTGGCGCCACTGTGCTTTCTGCCATGAAAGAAATAATCCTAAATAAGCTTGGAGTGAAGGAAGCAGAGAATCTTGAAGATAATATCGAGGATGCTGAGATAGAAGGGGAAGAAACTACTGCTCCGGCGAAAAAAGAGGAACTTGCTTCGCTTGAATCCATAAAGAAACTGGACTCAATGATAGCGCAGTTGGATAGGGATCATTTTGTGACGTACTGGAGCTGATGACGCGTCGGACACACGAGTTGTGAGTTGCTACCTTAAGGATGATAACATATGGCTGGAGTATTTAACTTCGTAGTGGAAAATGAAGATATCTCAGTAAAATTCTCATGTCCGAACCATGAAAAGCGAATCGGAGAGATCGTGAGAAATCTCATGATCAATAGGGAAAATGCTGAAAACGTCTCCAAAATGGAAAGTCGGTTTGCCATTCTGGAGGGGACTGGTGTATTCGTTTTCAATGGAGTCAAGGAGGAGAACCCAGACATCAGACATGAGGCGGTGTTTTTTGAAAACACAGAGTATCCGCTAATCGTAAGGGGCAAGAACGGGAAAATACTGACAGAGATTTTCTTTGAAGTCAATGACCGCAAGAAGAATGCTGAAGAGGATCCGAAAAGCACCATCATCAGCGAGGGTGGGGAACTATATGGGGCTTTGAACTTTCGGAATCAAGTGGGCATGACAGACTTTACCATCCGCTATAAGTTGAAAGGGGACGGACATACACGGATTCTGAAGTTTGCGACGGAGGTGTTGAGCTACAAACTTGACTACCGCACAGACCTGAGAACAATAATTTCCGATATCGAGAGAGAATATGCCCTGCTGAGCGCGTCTTTCCTAAAAGACACGTATTTGAGTATGCGGGCGCATAATGGAGAAAGCCATGAACTGATATGGTGGCAGATATTCAAGTCTTGCTACCAAGAAATAGTCAGGGCTACCAAGACCATCATTGACCGACCTAAAAGAAGATTGAGGAGCGTGCCGAGGTATGAAAAAGCCGAGCGACTTAGGACGTTGCCAAGAGAATTGGAGAATGAATACCTGACACATAAAGACAATCCCTCCCATCTCTACAGAACGGAAGAGATGACGCTCAGCCACGACACAATCGAAAACCGATTTCTGAAACATGTCATTAACGAGTTGACACGAAAATTCATCAGTATCAAGCAGCATATCATGACGGCCCTTCATCTTGAAGACCTGATGCGACTCGACACGAGCATTGATGAGATGGAGAATGAGCTTCTGAGACTGAAGAACAATCCTTTCTTTCGCGGAGTCGGAACATTCAAGGGGTTCTCACAGGATAACCTCGTAATGAAACAAGCCCATGGCTATAAGACCATCTTGGAGAAATGGATCGAGCTTCAACAGGGTTATGAGCTTGCAGAAGGGATAAGGAAACTTGAAGTAAAAGACATCAGTGACCTATACGAAATATGGTGCTTCATCAAGGTTAAGAATATAGTAGATGATACACTGCGGGTTATGGGTAAGGATGCACGGCAGACGGCGAACGGGACAACAATAAACAGAGAATTCATTCCTAACCTCGTGTATGGAGGATCAATGAGTTTTATAGACAGGGATAACGTAGAGCTGGCATGCGTAAGCTATAATCCGGAGGTGAAGACCGGTGAGAAATCAAAAGCTTCGGCAATCCTCGGCACGGATTCAATGACTACAATCCAGCGTCCGGATATAGTGCTCCGGCTTACAAAAACTTTTGATTCAGGAATGAAGTACACCTATCTTTTTGATGCCAAATACAGGATTGACGACAGGAAAATAAACGGGATGGACGTGCCTCCAGAAGATGCCATCAATCAGATGCATCGTTACCGTGATGCCATCTACTATACCGAGGAGGGTAAAGATAGGGAGCATCTGAAGAAGGAGATAATAGCCGGATATGTCCTGTTTCCAGGGAAGATCAGCCCTAAATCTCTCGATATGAAGAATACGGATGATTCCACCGAAGAGAAATATCACTATCAGCTATCAAACCAAAGCATAGGTATCGGAGCGTTTCCTTTGAGACCGGACCAGAGCATGGAGACGGATGAGGAAGGGAGTGTCATTGTAAATCCCAACAGTTCAGAACAGGCACTGAGGGATCAGATAAGGAGCTGGCTTGAAGAGGAGAATGGGCTTGATAGACTAAGAGAGACTGCAATCGCCCAAAGAGGACTGGCATATCATAGAGATGGGAAGCCTACGGAAAGCGACCTTGTACTGGTAGGATATTACAAGAGCGAGCAATGGGAAGTCATCAAGAAGAATAAGCTCTATTATGTGCCGGCGGCGCTTGGCAAGGGATCGATCAATCTTGTTTCAGGATTCGAGAAGACGAAGTATCTGCTACTACATCATGACAACAAGCGACTCTTGGTAAGGCTTAAGGGTGAAGGACCGAAGTTCTATCCTAAACCGGCACTTGAGGAATTGGGGTTTGCTCCGACTTCGGGAGAGTATTTCCTTGGATTTGAAATCAGTAGCTTAAAACCAGTCGAAGACATTGATGTCAGCAAATACCGTTTGGAAAATAAAAATCCGAGGGATAAGACATCCTATTTCACTACTATAGAAAAGTTAGACCCCGTTTTATAATAGTTTTGTGACTTAGCAGCTGATTTATAGTTTGCGAAAGTTGAATTAATTATAATGCATAATTTGGTAGGGAGGGGAAAAAGAGTTATCTTTGCATGTAAAACGGTGAATCATGGAAGGGAAGAAAGTGAAATACGCGATAGGTGACCAGGACTTCAGGTCAGTTAGGGAGAGAGGATGCCTTTATGTTGACAAAACTTCCTATATTGATAAAATAGTCAATTCAGGTACGAAATACTACTTTCTGGCACGTCCGCGCCGATTCGGAAAAAGCCTCTTTCTCTCCACAATGAAGTATTTCTTCGAAGGAAGGCGTGAGCTTTTCAAAGGTCTCTATATTGACTCAACAGATTGGTACTGGGAGGATTATCCCGTTTTGCATCTCGACCTGAATACCGGTAAATACGAGGATCTGGGAAAACTTGAAGGTGTCCTCGATAATATGTTCAGGGACTGGGAGAATCGGTATGGAATCAGTGTGAAGGATGAGGATCATTCGATGAGGTTCAAGACCATCATCAAGACAGCTCATGAGAAGACGGGAAAGCAAGTTGTGATTCTTGTTGACGAATATGACAAACCCCTTGTGGGTAATCTACGTAAAAATGAAAATTTCGAGCATTACCGTACTAAACTGGCGGGAGTATACTCTAATTTCAAGAGCTCTGCGGAGCATATAAGGTTGGTTTTCTTGACGGGTGTGAGTCGTTTCAGCAAGCTGAGTGTCTTTTCCGATCTCAATAATCTGAAGGATATAACATTTTCAGATGAGTTTGCAGATATATGCGGCATTACGGAAAAGGAATTGCTCGATAATTTCAGGCAAGGAATAGATGGGCTCGCAGAGTCATATGGGGTTTCATATGAAGCTATGTGCAGGCTTTTGAAGCAGCATTACGACGGGTATCGTTTTGCGAAGAAAGGGAGTGACATTTATAATCCATGGTCTGTGCTGAATGCAATGGATGAGTCAAGGATAGGCGCGTTCTGGAATGGCACTGGAGCAGCTTCCATAGTAGCTGAGACGCTGCATGCGTCAGACGTTGATATAGAGAAGACCCTGAACGCGCGCTGGAAGCTTGATCGCCTTGCAGGACTTGACCTGCTGAACGCGGACCCTACAGCACTACTTTATCAGGCAGGCTACTTGACTATCGCAGACTATAATCTCCGTAATGATACGGTGCGTCTGAAGATACCTAATAGAGAGGTAAAGGAGGGACTCTTCAGCGACCTGCTACCATTTTATGTGAAAGTCAGGCGAGGAACGGCAGAAGGAGTCGTTGGCGAGCTTGTGGAGAATATAGAGAACGGAAACCCGGAAGATATGATGAAGAATCTGCAGGCATATTTCGCAGGGATTCCCTATGATCTTAAAATGGATAATGAGAATAATTTCCACAATGCCTTCTATATTTTGCTGACGCTGATTGGTATAGATGCTAAAGCTGAGATGCACACATCCGATGGGCGTATTGACCTTCTGATTGAGACTCCGGATTATGTCTACATCATCGAACTGAAGTATGATGGCACTGCGGAAGATGCGCTCCGCCAGATTGAGGATAAGGAGTATGCGCTGCAGTTTTCAACCGATTCACGCAAGGTATTCAGGATCGGTGTGAATTTCTCGTCGGAGACTCGGCGAATAGAGGCGTGGAAGATAGAGGAAAGGTGATTGCAAAGGTGTTAATTGGATTAGGAAGAATAAGGAGAAATTAAAATAGAATCCATATGGGAAAAGATCAGACGGTGCTGTTTCACAGCACAATTTTCGGGCCGATTCATAGCCGGAGGCTTGGCGTGTCGTTGGGAATCAACCTGATGCCTGACGATGGCAAAGTGTGTTCGTTTGATTGCCTTTACTGTGAGGCGGGTTTCAATGCACAAGGCAAGGGCTCTACGGGGTTGCCGCTCCGAGAGCAAGTGCGCACTCAGTTGGAAGCGAAACTGAAGGAGATGCACTCAAATGGGGACTCTCTTGATGTGATAACCTTCTCAGGAAACGGTGAACCCACCCTGCATCCCGATTTCCCACATATAATAGAGGATACCCTCGCTTTGAGGGATAATTTCTATCCTGATGCCAAGGTGTCGGTGCTCACCAATTCAACAATGATATTCAAGCCGGAAGTGGCAGAAGCCCTTAAGAAAGCCGACAACAATATCCTAAAGCTCGACTCGGCAATCGAGAGCACAATGCGTCTTATAGACCGCCCTAATTCTCCCGGATTTACGGTGGATAGGGTAGTGGAGGGACTTCGCCAATTCCAAGGCACAGGCATCATCCAGACAATGATCCTGCGCGGCACCCATGATGGCAAATCGGTCGATAATACCACCGACGAAGAAATCAAGGCTCTCATCGAGGCATATAAGCGTATAAGGCCCCGCGAGGTCATGATCTACAGCTTGGATCGTTCTACCCCGGAAGAAAAACTAATAAAAGTAGAAAAAGAAGAGCTGACAGCCATCGGAAAGCGAATTGAGGAAGAGACCGGCATCCCCGTCCAAGTCAATTAACGTGTCTCAAAAGATGGTGCTTACAAACGACCAGGTGTAACTATTGTAGACTTCAGGAATGGTATGGAGATATACCTCCGTCGCTCGCCTCATAAGGTCAAGGCATGCCATTTCTTCAAGTGTCCATTCCTCATCCTGTTGATTCATATCGCAGAAATATGGAAATATATTTTGATGTATGTCGTCGACGAAGGCAATCGATCTTTTATTGGGGTACGGAAATTCTTCTAAAAACAAAGTAGCAACGGCATTCCGAGTACACGGACGGGGCGATTCAATAGATATTCGGTTAGACAGCGTAAGAGCTCTAAGTATAGAATTATAGAATTGATCCGGTTGCTCTACTTGGATAATATAGTCACCGCTCCAGATTTGTTTGCTGACCCAATATCTGAATAACTGACTATGTATTTGTTGATCAGCGGTGACAAATCTAAATTCCATGTTTCCGTCTTGTCGAAAAGAGAAGCTCATGGCCTCAAGATATTTAGCTAATTTTTCATTGATTCGGTTGCAGATGAATCGGCAACTGTCGGCTTGTGATGATGTTTGAAAATTTGAATATCGCTGGTAGCGAAATCCATTTTTATCATCGAAGACGATGATGTAATTGCGGTTTGATTTCCACCATGGTACACTATAAGAGACATTAATGTTTAACGATTTGGATTGTGTCCCATCATCAGCTATGTCGATACGATAGGTTCCATCGACTATTATCAAGCGTTCGTCGCTGAATTTATTCTCTCCGGCAAAAAGGATTTCTCCGGTTTGGTTACGTGTCGTAGACACTTCCAATTTAATTTTCTCTGTAGGGTGTACTCCCGACAGTTCGAGACGAACAGAGTCAGAACCGGGAATGTCAAAAAATTGCGCCGATGCGTTAGCCAGAAGCTCTTCGTTGAGGTGAATGGATGTTATAACTTGATCATCCTCAATATCAGTCAGTTTAAAGATGCCTATAGGATCTGCCTCCGAATGGCAACCACTCCCTATGAACACAAATAGCAATCCCATTAACACACATGCAGTGTTATTAGCCAGTCTTCTTAAGAAATTTAATCCACAGATATTCGTCATTACTATTACAGGTTAGGGTAAAACATTAAATTACAGTTCTCCTTTAGAGTCTCGTGAGCTTTAAATACGCTTATCCTCAATTTAATTGAAAAAACAGCCGACATAATAAATCTTTTTCGCACACATCCACATTTTTAGCTAATCTGAACTAAATTATAGATGAACCACGACTACATAATCCGATTGCAAAGATAGAGAAAATTACGTTTGATGTCAAGTAAAAAAGTTTAACGAACTTAAGTTTATTTTGCTGATAATCAATAGTGCCTAAATGTTGAGTTTAACGGGTCGTTCGAAAGTTTCATAGTTAGGCTGCTGCAGGTCATATATATACTTTTTTTATAGCTCAAAGATGGATAATGGAATGCGGAATTATATTAGGTCGTTTCAAAAATTTTATGTAATTTTACAAGCCACTTAAAACTTGGTGTGATGAATAAAAGATTTTTATTTAATATGATAATTGCTGTCGTAGGATTTATGGGACTGATGTATGCCATAGGTTGCGGCAATTCATCTGCGGTAGAAGACAGACTTAGTCTTGCAGAGCAGCTGATGGAAGAAAGTCCCGATTCCGCCCTTTGCATATTGAATGACATTACTGAATCAGAACTTAGAGGAAAACGAAGAAAGGCAAGATATGCGCTTCTGAAATCAATGGCTTTGGACAAGAACTATATTGACACTACAACCTTCGATGTGCTTCAGCCAGCGATTGACTATTATCTTATGGCAGGAAACCCGGATGAGAGGATAAGGACTTATTACTACGAGGGAAGAATTCACCGAAATGCCGGCAATGATGACCTTGCCATGCAGTCGTATCTTTCTGGATTGGATAATCTGAATCAGGTTTCAGATTCCTTGACATTAGCGCGTATGCTTGTCGCGCAGGCGACCCTCTACTATAAGCTGTATCAGATCAATGATTTTGTTGACAATAATCGAAAAGCAGCAGAGATATACGATAAATTAGGGAAGCAGCCGCAACGATTAAAAAGTAATCTCAGGGTCTTGACCGGGGAAATCATCCTAAATAATAAACATAGGGCAGACAGTATATTGAATGTATGCAAAGTGATTGCTAAGGATTTGCCATCCATGAAAAGAGAGACACTGCTGCCTTTCTTGAAATGGGCTGTAAATTTTGGGACAGATGAGGAAGTCTTGGATATGATTGAAGAGGTGCAGAAAGCGGATATGGAGGAGGACATGAATATGACTCTTGCACGTGCATATTCCAAAATCGGAGATTCGGATAACGGATTGCGGTATCTTGGTGAAGCAAAGATAGCTCCATCCAATATCCTTGATTCATTGACATATTGGTCAGTGAAGACCGAAATTTTAGAGAATATGGGAGATGATAAGGCTTCACTTGATGCGTTCAGAAACTATTCGAGGATGCTTGAAAAATATCATACCAGACTTTTCTCCAATGAACTTCTCTTTTCTGAGAAGAAGCATGAGCTGGAGATGGAAAATATGGCTAAGATCAGGAAAAGGGATAGCCTCATCATGTGGATATCGATTGGATCGGTGCTTTTGGTATGTATTATAGCTGTTGTTTACTATCGTTACAGGCTAAACCGAGCCGGACGTCTGATTGCCGAAGGAAAGGCCGAGAAGCTGAAGCTTGAATCGGAGAATCTTCACTTTCAGGTCGCTCAGCTTGAGGTGGAGAGGGAGTATCTCAAGAATCTGCTCGACAATCAGGAGACCCTTTCGGAAGAGACTCGTCAGCTCATAAGAGAACGTATCGAGATGCTCAATGGACTATTTGCGCAGGCCATAACGAATGAAGAAAAATATGGCAGAGATTTTCAAAAATACACCGAGAAGATAAAGAAAGATAAGAAGAATAAGGAGAATTTTCAGCAATCTATTGTAAAGGTATTGGATACTACGCACCCGAAGTTCATGGCTTATCTCCGGGAGCATGAGCTGACAGAGAGGGAACTCAACTACTGTTGCCTCTACGCCATCGGACTGCGGGGCAAGGAGATCGGCAACTATCTCGACCTTGTCCGGCACTACAACATTAGCAGTGACGTAAGACGAAAGTTAGGGCTGGACGTCAACGGCGAAAACCTCGGGCCGTTCATTAAGAAGATGATGGCGGAGGAATGACTACGTCGAGAAGAGTCTGTTAAGGTCTTTAAGGTCTTGGAGGATTGGATGATTATTATTAATTTTGTGGAAAATATTTGAATGTAGATGGGAAAGCTTATTATTCCTGCAGGTGTCAGAGAGGATGGGAAGGTGGCGCTGATTGGGCCTGCTACGCGCATTAAGCCGGAAATCGTGGAGGGGCTTGTGCGGCTGTATGAGGAGTATCCTGACGAGATGCCGGGCTCGGAGCTTATCGTCTATCCTTCGGTGCTTGACGAGAATGCCTGCGGTTCTTACGCCGCTTCATTGGCCCAGCGTGTGGCTGACTTCACGGATGCTTGGAGCCGGGAGGATATTGACCTCGTCATTTGTGCTCGTGGTGGCTATGGATGCGTGCATATGCTCGACTACCTTGATCCTGAATTCATAGCAGCTCACCCGAAATGGCTTGTCGGTTTCTCCGATGTCTCTGCGTTGCATGCATTGCTCTATAAAAGCGGCGTAGCGTCGATTCATGGCGGCATGGCGAAGCAATTGGTACTTGACACAGACTCAGGCTTTGGAGGCTACAGGAAGGCCTTTAAGAAGCTCTTGGAGTCTTCCTGTCCATCTCTTGAATATCGGGTAGAAGCTCATCCATATAATAGACCCGGAATAGGTAGGGGAGTCCTGCTCGGAGGCAATCTTGCTGTATTGAATGGACTCGGTGGCACACCCTACGACCTTATGGCGGAAAGCCTGCATCAGGACGTGATCCTTTTCATAGAGGATGTATCAGAACCGATCTATGCTGTAGAGCGTATGCTATACAGGCTGCACCTTCAAGGAGTGCTCAAAGCAGCCAAGGGAATCCTTGTAGGGCAATTCACAGATTGGAAACCTGACCGCAATCATGAGGCGATGTATGATATGATTCATGCCCGCTTTGAAGAGTGGAATGTGTGCTGTCCGGTGGCTTTTGATTTTCCGGTTGGTCACAATGATAGGAACGTGCCTCTTGTAGAGGGGTTGGAGGTCAGTATAAGCATTAGCCGCGACGGTGTCATAGTCTCATAAAAAATTGTGTGATTTTGAGATTCGTGCGTGAAAAATTTATGCATTCCTGTGCGAATCTCGTCCTTGATTTGATTCTCAAAGCCTTAATTTTATTTGTAATATTGTGTAAAACATTGATTAATAACTAATAATACAATATTTCTACAGGTATTCTTCTTCGGTTAAAATAGAATAAAAATCCTTGCTAAAAATTAGTCGTAAGGATTTTTAGGTAAAATAGTGGGAAATTCGCGAGAATTTGTTATATTTGCGTTTTGTTGTCAGCCAAAACCTGAATCTGACAACGTAAAACGTAAAACGCGAAACATGATAGAATTTGCAGCACAAGGAATCGAAATGCCGGAGATAGACCTTCGGAAGATTTCGAGATGGATAGAGGAGGTGGCAGCTTCACACTCTCGCAGGGTAGGCAACCTGAATTATCTATTCGTGAATGATGAAGAAATTTTGGTGGCAAACCGACAGTTTGTCAACCATGATTATTACACTGACATCATCACCTTCGACTATTCTCATGGCGACCGCATCAGCGGCGACATAATGATCTCATTGGAGACAGTGGCAAGCAATGCAGAAAAATTCGGTGTCACATATTTTCGCGAACTCCTCAGGGTGATCATTCATGGGGTGCTCCATCTCGTCGGAATCAACGACAAGGGTCCCGGCGAACGCGAGATAATGGAGGCAGCAGAGAATGCAGCA
The DNA here is from genome assembly GCA_029061255.1 of Muribaculaceae bacterium. Lineage (GTDB taxonomy): Bacteria > Bacteroidota > Bacteroidia > Bacteroidales > Muribaculaceae > Lepagella. The sequence goes on along the minus strand of JAIDSL010000033.1, from coordinate 24,383 downwards.
TTAGCGTTATACAATTCATAATTTATAGTGCATAATTGGGATGAAATTTGAATATGATGCGATAGTGGTGGGAGCGGGGCATGCCGGTTGCGAGGCAGCAGTAGCATCCGCGCGTCTTGGCAGCAGCACGCTTCTCATTACGGCGGATATGAACCGGGTGGCGCAGATGTCGTGCAATCCTGCAATTGGTGGTATTGCGAAGGGACAGATCGTAAGAGAAATTGATGCCCTTGGCGGTATGACTGGGATTATTGCCGACCGCACGGCCATACAGTTCCGGATGCTCAATCGGAGCAAGGGCCCGGCGGTATGGTCGCCTCGTGTGCAGTCTGACCGCACCCGTTTTATAGATGAATGGCGAAAGACTCTCGATGCAACGGATAATCTATATTTGTTTCAGGACATGGTGATGAGACTTCTTATCGAAGACTCGGAAGGGGAGCCCTGCGTCCATGGAGTGGAGACTGCGCTTGGAATTACATTCAAGGCTAAGAAGGTAGTGATTACTGCCGGTACGTTTCTCAATGGACTGATGCATTTCGGCCGCACACAGATAGAAGGAGGGCGAATATCGGAAGCCTCTGCCCGTGGCTTGTCAGACCAGTTGCGTGAAATGGGATTAAACGTAGGGAGGATGAAGACCGGAACTCCGGCGCGTATTGACGGTGGTACGATTGATTATGATCATGTCACTGTACAGTCTGGTGATGATGAGCGTCTTTTCGACGGCTCTATAAAAAGAGATTTCCATAAGTTCTCCTATCTCCCTTCCGTAAAGAGGACATTGCCTCCGAGAGATTGTTATATTGTGCATACAAGTCCGGAGGTGCACAAGATTCTACATGATAATCTTGCAGACTCTCCACTTTACAATGGTCAGATAAAAAGCATCGGTCCCAGATATTGCCCATCGATCGAGACAAAGATAGTGACGTTTTCCGACAAGGAGAGTCATCAACTTTTTCTTGAGCCGGAAGGAGAGCTTACGCATGAGTTCTATATAAACGGGTTCTCGAGTTCTTTGCCTTGGCAAGTTCAGGTAGAGGCGTTGTCTATGATACCTGCGCTCCGTAATGTTCAATTCTACCGTCCCGGCTATGCCATCGAGTATGATTTCTTTGATCCAACGCAGTTGCGCCATAGTCTCGAATCAAAGATTATAGGCAATCTTTATCTTGCCGGGCAAGTAAATGGAACTACGGGTTATGAGGAAGCTGCGGCGCAAGGACTGATTGCCGGCATCAACGCTTCGAGAAGTGCCAAGGGTCTTGAGCCGGTTGTGCTCGGACGCGATCAGGCGTATATTGGTGTGCTTATCGATGATTTGGTGACTAAGGGCGTGGATGAGCCTTATCGTATGTTCACGAGCCGAGCAGAGTTCCGAATCCTCCTTCGCCAGGATGATGCTGACCTGCGTCTTACTCCCATTGGATATGAAATCGGGCTTGCCGATGAAGTCCGGTATCAGGCCATGAGGACAAAATATGCCGAGCGTGCTAATCTCGTTGAGTGGTGTGAGAACACGTCTGTTCGTCCTACGGAGGAACTGCAGGATTTCCTTGAGAAGTCAGGCACCGGGCGCTTGGCAGGGCGCGTCAAGATTGCCGATCTCCTTCGCCGCCCTCAGATTAACTTTGAGAACCTGCTTCCATTTGTCCCGGCGCTTGCGGAGCGATGTGAGGAGATCGAAAAGGGTAGGAGAGATGAGATCATTGAGTCTGCTGAGATCCTGATAAAATACCAAGGCTATATAGATCGTGAAAGAGAATCTGCCGACCGTATGAGCCGCCTTGAGAAAGTCCGTATTCCCGAAGGAATGAATTTTGATGAGATCCTTGCCATCTCTACGGAAGGACGGCAGAAGCTTTCTAAGATTCGTCCTGCTACTATCGGACAGGCATCACGCATACCCGGTGTGTCACCTTCCGACATCAATGTGCTTCTTGTGATGCTTCGCGGAAAGTGATGTAATTAATAGCAGGTTATAGTCGAAATGTTTCACGTGAAACAATGCGGATGCGACCAATTGGAGTAGGAGAGTCTTAAGGAAAAATTGCCGAATTCATCGAAAAAATTTAGTGATATAAGATATATTTAATAAAGAACTAATATGCAGTTAGAAGATTTGAAGGGCATCATAAGGGATGTGCCCGACTTCCCTTCGGTAGGGATTATGTTCAGAGACCTGACAACAATGATCAAGAACGGAGAGGCTCTTCACGTGATGGGGGATGCCCTCGCAGAATTGTACAAGGACAAGGGGGTGACGAAAGTGGTAGGTATAGAATCGCGCGGCTTTATCGGCGGCTCTATATTGGCAGATAGACTTGGAGCCGGCTTCGTGCCAGCTCGCAAACCAGGAAAACTTCCATCTGTCACCGTCAAGGCTTCTTATGCCAAGGAGTATGGGGTAGACACAATCGAACTCCATAGCGATGCAATTGGCCCGGACGACGTGGTGGTGCTTCACGATGATCTGCTGGCTACAGGGGGCACAATGAATGCTTGCTGCCAGCTTGTGAAGTCGATGAACCCGAAGAAAATCTATATCAATTTCATCGTGGAGCTGTCAGACCTTCATGGCAGAGATATCCTGCCGAAAGATGTAGAAGTGACATCACTGCTCAAATATTGACAGATAAATAATGCAAAAAAGTCCCGATTAAATCGGGACTTTTTTTGAAATCGGAGGATTAAATATGAATGAAACCCAAAGTCAGGAAGATCTTTTGGCCGGAGCAGGTCGCGACATAAATGAGCACGGAGGATTCAATCTCGAGATAAAATCAGACAGGACTCCGGAAGACATCCGAAACAACCGCCCCGGGGAGAAGCTGCGCGAGAAGATACTCTCTCTCCCGGACTCTCCGGGTGTCTACATGTATCTCGACAATACCGGGACTGTGATATATGTGGGAAAAGCAAAGCGCCTGAAGCGGAGGGTGTCGTCATATTTCAATCGCCAGCATGACATACGGCGCACAAATCTGCTTGTCCGCTCAATTGTAGACATGCGGTTTATCGTGGTGCATACAGAGGAGGATGCACTCCATCTCGAGAGCGCTATGATCAAGGAGTACCAGCCCCGATACAACGTCTTGCTGAAGGATGACAAGTCCTATCCATGGATCGTTGTTACGAAAGAGGATTTCCCGCGTGTCTTCATGACCCGCGAGAAGGGTCTCGGAGCCAAATACTACGGACCCTATTCCAATCTCCAGTCGGCAAAGGTGGTGCTACAGCTTATACGTGATATATTCCCGCTGAGAAGTTGCCGTCATGTCCTGGACGAGAAGGGGATAGCGAGGGGCAAGTATTCACTCTGTCTCGACTATCACATCAAGAAGTGTGGCGGACCATGCAGGGGCTTCATCAACAAAGACCAGTATGAGGAATACGTGTCCCGTGTCAGGGCAATCCTCCGTGGGGAGACTGTGGAACTGGAAAGGTATCTGCTCGCGGAGATGGAACGCCTCAGTGGAGAATGGAAATTCGAAATGGCACAGGAGGTGAAGGAAAAATATGAGGCTGTGAAACGCTATAATGCCAAAAGTGTCGTAGCAAAGACCGATACAGCTGAACTTGATATCTTCGGTTTTGTGGCGAGCGATGATGAGGATGCTGCGGTGGTGAACTTTATGCACCTTCACAATGGAGCGGTGATCCAAAGCATCAATCTTGAATACAAGAGGTGTTCCGCTTCCTCACGCGAGGAACACCTGTCGATGGCAATAGCCGAAGTGGGACGCCGTTTCGAGCGGGAATTCTCCGAAGTGATTGTCCCGTTCCTGCCTGATGTGGAGTTTGAGAAGATCAAATTCACAGTGCCTCAGCGTGGGGACATGAAGAAGGTGCTTGACGTTGCGGTAAAGAATGCCACGCAGTATCTAAAGGACAAGGAGAAGCAGGCTGAGGCTCTGGACCCGGAGCGAAGTGTCGAGAAACTAATGGAGACAATGAAGCGTGATTTCAGGCTTGAAGTGCAACCGAGACACATTGAGTGTTTTGACAACTCAAATATCCAGGGCACGAATCCTGTAGCAAGTTGCGTCGTATTCAAAAACGGTAAACCATCGAAGAAGGACTATCGGCATTTCATCATCAAGACTGTGGTCGGTGCCGATGATTTTGCTTCGATGAAAGAGGTGCTCCATCGGCGCTACACACGGATGATGGCGGAAGGGGAGAAGCTCCCTGATATGGTGGTGGTAGACGGAGGCAAAGGTCAGCTCAGCGCAGCAGTGGAAGCCTTTGATGAAATGGGAATCAGGGGAGAGGTGGCACTGGTGGGAATTGCGAAACGACTGGAGGAAATTTATTTCCCGGGTGACTCACTGCCGCTCTACATCAACAAGACCAGCCCAAGCCTGAGGGTGATACAGGCAATGCGCGACGAAGCTCACCGTTTTGGCATAACTCATCACCGTGACCGGCGCTCGAAAGGACAGACCGTGAGCGAACTCGACAGCATAAAAGGGATCGGCCCTGCCACCAAGACCACGCTCATAAAGCACTTCAAAAGCGTCAAGCGCATAAAGGAGGCGACTCTCGATGCCATAGTAGAAGCAGTGGGTAAGGCAAAGGGAATGCTTGTATATTCATATTTTCATCAAGCTGGAAACTGAAATTTTGACGATAAAATTATGAATTATGCAATATGAATTATGCATAATTCTAAATTTATTATTAACTTTGCAATTTGGGAGGATGGCGAAAGGCGGGAAGATTGACTACACCTGGATTGATATCTATGGAAATTATGACAATGGAGCCCATCATACCACCAGTGGACAGGGACGCAATAGAGAGTGAATTGACTCCGGAGCGTTTCCTTCGACATACCAACAAAGGCGACAATCATCTCTATGTTGTCGATGCCCATTGTGCGCCCAACACCATGCTGGAGATAGGACGTCTGCGAGAGACGGCGTTCCGGCAGGCCGGAGGGGGAACGGGCAAGGGATACGACATTGATGAATTCGACACAATGCATGAACCATGCCGACAATTGATCGTCTGGGACCCTCAGGCACGTGAAATTCTGGGAGGCTACCGGTTTATTACAGGCGATAAGATAGATATGTCGACCGGGGTGCCGAGGATTGCCACCGCTCATCTCTTCAAGTTTTCCGAACGGTTTATAAAGGAAATTCTCCCCAATACCCTTGAGCTCGGGCGTTCGTTTGTATCGGTAGGATACCAAAGCAGCAAAGCAGGCACCAAGGCACTCTTTGCGCTCGACAATCTGTGGGATGGACTCGGTGCTCTCACCGTGGTGTATCCACATATTAAGTATCTTTTCGGAAAGGTCACAATGTATCCGGCGTTTGGAAGGGAAAACCTTGATCTGATACTGGGATTCCTCAACAAGCATTTCCCGGATGTGGAGGAGCTGGTGCGCCCGATCCGCCCGATTGATACCAAAGCCATGACTCCGGAGATTCAGGAGCGGCTGTCGGGAGAAAACTATAAGGAAGACTATCGTATCCTCAACCGCCTCATCAGGGAGAAGGGCCTGAACATCCCGCCCCTCGTGAGTGCATACATGAGCCTTTCTCCGACCATGAGGATGTTTGGAACGGCTGTCAACGATGAATTCGGAGATGTGGAGGAAAGCGGAATATTCCTGACTATTTCGGAAATCCTTCAGGAAAAGAAGAATCGCCATATTGAAACGTATAAAGAAGAAATAGCAAATGAATAAGGTACTCGTGACGGGAGCCGACGGCTTCATAGGCTCGCACCTCACCGAGGCTCTTTTGGCGGAAGGATGCGAGGTGAGGGCTCTTGCCCAATACAATTCCTTCAACAACTGGGGCTGGCTCGAAGATGTGCATCACCCGGGGCTCGAGGTGGTGACCGGCGATGTGAGAGACCCGAACTTATGCAGGCATATAGTGAAGGGAGTTGATACGGTGTTCCACCTGGCGGCCCTCATCGCTATTCCATATAGCTATGTGGCTCCCGACTCATATGTAGACACGAATGTCAAGGGTACGCTCAACATATGCCAGGCTGTAAGAGACGCGGGTGTGGATCGCCTTCTTGTCACGTCCACTTCCGAAGTCTACGGCACGGCGAAGTATGTGCCGATCGATGAGAAGCATCCCAAGCAACCGCAGTCGCCCTATTCTGCATCAAAGATAGGTGCGGATGCTATAGCCCTCAGTTTCCACAACGCATTCGAAACCCCTGTGACAGTGGTGAGGCCATTCAATACTTATGGCCCGCGCCAATCGGCCCGGGCAATCATCCCAACCATCATCACCCAGATAGCTTCGGGGGAAAGGGAAATAAAGGTCGGCGACCTTACACCGACACGCGACTTCAACTATGTGGCCGACACAGCCGCCGGCTTCATTGCCCTCGCCAAATGCAAGGAGGCAATAGGAAAGGAAATAAACATAGCCACCGGCAGGGAGGTGAGTATGGCAGATACCCTGCAGACTATTGCCCGGCTTATGGATGCCGATGTCAGGTGGATTACAGATCCTCAGCGTCTGCGCCCGGCCGGAAGCGAAGTGTTTCGCTTGCTGGGCGACAACAGCCTCATCACCTCTATGACCGACTGGCGGCCACGCCATACTCTTGAAGATGGGCTACGGAAGACTATCGAATGGTTTACTGATCCCTCCAATCTCAAAAAATATAAATCCGGAATTTATAACGTATGAAGAAAATAAACATTATGATGCTCGGTGGCGCACGCCGGGTGTCGATGGCAGAACTGTTCAAGCGCAGCGGAGAACGCATCGGACGCGAAGTCAACATCATCAGCTACGAGCTCTTAGAGCAGGTGCCGATCGCACTTGTCGGTAAAGTAATCGTCGGCCTGAGATGGAGCGACCCCAATGTGGTGGCTGATATAGTGAAGGTGGCGAAAGAATATGAGGTTGACATTATCCTCCCATTTGTAGACGGCGCTATTGAGATAGCTTCAAAAGTACGCCAGCATCTGCCGGAAGTGTTTATTCCTGTCGGCGACTTTGAGACAAGCCGCACAATGTTTGACAAAGTCGAGGCAGCAAAGGCATTTGAGAAGGCCGGCATACCTATACCGAAGACCTACACTGCCATCAACGCCAAGATGCCTGCCATAGCAAAACCAAGGAAAGGGTCTGCCTCAAGAGGAATCAAGATTTTCCATACGCTCGATGAGCTGATGCAGCTTGAAAATCTGAGCCATTATCTGGTGCAGGAATATATAGAGAACTGCGATGAATACACGGTAGACTGCTATGTGTCGCAGGCAGGTGAGATATTGACTGTTGTGCCCCGTGTACGCCTTGAGGTGATGGGTGGCGAAGTGACGCGCACCATCACATGCCGCAATGCCACTCTCGACAAGCTAAGCCGCCAGGTGATAGAGACATTCAAGCTGAGGGGTCCGGTGACACTCCAGTTTCTCCATGACCTTGACCGCAACCGTTATCTGCTGATGGAAGTCAATCCCCGACTCGGGGGCGGCGTGGTCTGCTCCATCTATGCCGGCGCGCCCATCACCGATTATATCATCGATGAATCGCGCGGCATCACCCTCCAGCCATGCGACGACTGGGCATACAACACCCTAATGGCACGCTATCAGAAGGAAGCCATCTTCTACGAATCATAAAAATCGGAGTGCGCGTTACCCTTTCGGCGACCATAAGCGTTATAATGAAGTGCGTCATCTGTGGATTTTTGGAAAAAAAGTTGCAAATATGGCGTTTATTATGTAACTTTGACCCCAAATATAGTCCTGACTGTAGGCGCAATATGGGCAGGCAAGGCTGTATATTATTGATAACCCGAAATTTAGTAAGTTTTTTTATATACATGATCATGAAAAAGACATTAGTTTATCTTTCAATGGGAGCCATGGTCCTCACAATGGGATCTTGCTCCAAGAAGGTGGGAGACTTTGCGTCAGAGTATTTCTCCACCAACCCGACCCCGCTGGAGACAGTAGGCGAAACAGTACCGGCTACAATTTCCGGAACAGTACCCGCAAAATTCATGCCCAAGAACGCTGTAGTGACCGTGACTCCGGTGCTCGTGTGGGATGGCGGCGAAGCAAGCAGCTCACAGGTTACATTCCAGGGCGAGAACGCTCGTGCCAACGGCCAGGTGATCTCCTATAAGGATGGCGGAAATGTGACAATCCCGTTCAATGTGCTCTACCAGCCGGAAATGGCAAACAGCGACCTTTACCTTGACTTCAAGGTGAACCAGGGTGGCAACGACTATGTGCTTCCCCGCGTTAAGGTTGGCTATGGCGTGATCGCCACTTCCACTCTCACTGACGTTGCAGTGCTTGAGCCCGCTCCTTCCACCAGCAACTTCGAGCGCATCATCAAGGAGAAATACAGCGCAGAGATCAAGTTCCTCATCAACCAGGCAAACATCCGCGCCAACCAGGTTGACGCCCCTGATTATGTAGACTTCAACAAAGACCTTATTGCTGCAAACGATGCTCCCAACAGAGAGATCGAAGGCGTGAACATCCACTCTTACGCTTCTCCTGACGGTACTATGGCATTCAATACCCAGCTTGCTGAAAAGCGTGAAGCCAATACAGTAAGCTACATGCGCAACCAGCTTAAGAAAGACAAGATCACAGAATTCGGCGAACTCACTTCTGAATTCACTCCCGAAGACTGGGAAGGCTTCCAGCAGCTCGTAGAAAAGAGCAACATCCAGGACAAGAACCTCATCCTGAGCGTCCTCAAGATGTATAAGGATCCCGAGCAGCGTGAGGCTGAGCTCAAGAATATGTCGGCTGTCTTCAACGAACTCGCTGAGCAGATTCTTCCCCAGCTCCGTTACTCTAAGATCGTTGCCACTGTCAACGTGATCGGCAAGAGCGACGAAGAACTCTTCGCACAGTTCGAATCAAGCCCAAGCGGACTTAGCCTTGAGGAAATCCTCTATATCGGAACTCTTGCTAACGATGACGCTAAGAAGGAAGCTATCTACGCAGCTGCAACTCAGATCTACCCCAACGACTTCCGCACTTGGAACGGCCTCGGAGCTGCTCAGTTCAGCCTTGGCAAGTATGACGCTGCCGCAAAGGCTCTCGCACAGGCCAAGAAGCTTGCTCCCAATGAGAAGTCAGTTGACCTCAACCAGGGTCTTCTTGCACTTGCCAACAACGACCTGAGCAAGGCTAAGGATCTCATCGGTGGCGCAGCCGGCGTGCCTGAGGCAGCTTCTGCTCTCGGTGTGCTCTACCTCAACGAAGGTCAGGTGTCAAATGCAGTCAGCAGCCTTGGCAACGCTAAGAACAACAACACAGCTCTTGCCCAAATCCTCGCCAAGGACTACAGCTCTGCCAAGAACACTCTCGCTGGTATCCAGAACCCTAACGCCAACACTTACTATCTCGCTGCTATCGTAGGCGCACGCACCAACAACGAGAACATGGTGATGACCAACCTCCGCGAAGCTATCAAGCTCGACAACACAATGCTTGAAAAGGCTAAGAAGGACCTTGAGTTTGCAAGCTACAACCTTGGCGGACTCTAATCAAAGGATAATATGACGTCGGCAATAGACGTATAAGAATATAATCCGACCTTAAGGGCGTGGGCCGTGACTGGCCCACGCCCTACCAATAGACTAAACATTTATCGAAATGGTTTTTGAATACGACTATCTTGTGATAGGATCCGGCGTAGCCGGCATGAGCTTTGCCCTTAAGGTGGCATCCCCCGCTCATAGGGTGGCTATTATGTGCAAGACCACGCTTGATGAGGCGAATACATTCTTTGCCCAAGGAGGAGTAGCGAGCGTCACTAATCTTGAGGTCGATGATTTCGACAAGCATATCCACGATACTATGGTGGCAGGCGATTGGCTGTCTGATCGCGATGCAGTAGAAAAAGTGGTCAGGAATGCCCCCAGCCAAATCAAGGAGCTGCTCAAATGGGGGGTAGATTTCGACAGGAAGGAAGACGGCTCTTTCGATCTTCATCGCGAGGGCGGGCATTCAGAATTCCGCATACTCCATCATGCCGACAATACCGGAGCAGAGATCCAGCAGTCACTCGTAGAGCGTATAAAAGAAAACCCTTATATTGATATATTTGAGCATCATTTTGCAGTGGAGATCATCACCCAGCATCACTTGGGAAAGATTGTGACCCGTCGCACTCCCGACATCACCTGCTACGGTGCTTATGTGCTTGATGAAGAGAATGAGAAAGTAGACACATTCCTTGCTAAAATCACTGTAATGGCCACAGGTGGCGTTGGCGCTTGCTACACCACTACGACCAATCCTCTCGTGGCTACGGGCGACGGCATCGCAATGGTGTATCGTGCCAAGGGCACTGTAAGCGACATGGAGTTTATACAATTCCACCCTACGGCACTCTACCACCCCGGCGACCGCCCAAGCTTCCTCATCACGGAGGCAATGCGTGGCTATGGAGCTGTGCTCAAGACCCTTGATGGGAAGGAATTCATGCACAAATATGACCCGAGGCTGTCGCTGGCTCCGCGCGACATAGTGGCGCGTGCGATTGACTCGGAAATGAAGCAGAACGGTACGGATCATGTCTATCTCGATGTCACTCATAAGGACCCCGAAGAGACCAAGAAACATTTCCCGAATATATACGAGAAGTGCCTCTCCCTGGGCATCGACATCACCAAGGATATGATCCCTGTGGCGCCGGCTGCCCACTATCTTTGCGGAGGAATAAAGGTGGATCTCGACGGGCAGTCGAGCATCGACCGCCTCTATGCTATCGGTGAATGTTCTTGCACCGGACTTCATGGCGGCAACCGTCTTGCCTCCAATTCCTTGATTGAGGCTGTGGTCTACGCTGATGCGGCAGCAAAGCATTCCCTTGAGAGAATAGATGGAATTGACTTCCGCACGGACGTGCCTGAATGGAATGATGAGGGCACCACCCACCCCGAGGAGATGGTGCTTATCACCCAGTCGGAAAAGGAGGTGAATCAGATCATGGGCTACTATGTGGGCATCGTCAGGAGCGACCTTCGCCTTGACCGCGCCTGGAATCGCCTGGATATCCTGTATCAAGAGACCGAACGCCTCTTTAAGGAGAGCAAGCCTACGCGTGCCCTTTGCGAGCTGCGCAATATCATCAACATCGGATATCTGATCATGCGCCAGGCGCGTGAACGCAAGGAAAGCCGCGGTCTGCATTTCACAGTAGACTATCCTCATCCCGACATATCTCCCGAACCTTGAACGCATCTGACGCGTTTAGACACTGTTAACATTGAAAATATTCCGTATGAAAAGGATCCTATTGCCCATCGTGGCACTCACTGCAATATCACTTGGCGTATGCGCTAAGAAAAGCCATGACATGGCTCTGCAACGCAACCTCAAGACCTTCAACGCCATGGTGAAGACTCTTGAGGAGAATTATGTGGACTCAATCCGCATCGACGAGGCATTCAAGGCTGCTTCCAACGCGATGCTGAATACCGTGGATCCATACACGGAATATTATACAGCTGACGACCGCGATGCACTCATGAAGATGACCACCGGGGAATATGCCGGCATCGGAAGCTACATCACCGAATACAATGGCTACGTCTGCATCTCGCAGCCCATAGACGGAAGCCCCGCCGCAAAGGCCGGGCTGATGCCCGGCGACAGGATCATCAAGGTTGATACTGTAGCCACAAAAGGAGCCAAGAGCGCAGATGTATCCAAGTTGCTCAAGGGCACTCCGGGCACAGACGTCTACATTGAGGTGAATCGTCCCTATGTAGCCGATTCGCTTCTCTCGTTCACCGTGACTCGAGAGAAAGTCGCTGAGAAATCAGTGCCTTATTTCGGTATGGTGAGTCCCACTACGGGCTACATTCGCCTCACCAGCTACATTTCCAACTCCGCGAAGGAGATTACAGCAGCCCTCGACTCCCTTAAAAAGACCCCTGGATTCTCAAAGTTGATCCTCGACCTGCGTGGAAACGGCGGAGGCCTCGTGGAGAGTGCCATCGACATTTTGGGCAATTTCCTCCCGAAAGGAACGCAGGTGCTTCGCACGAGTGGCAGCGGCAAAGAACGCATCTACAAGACCACTCATACCCCCTCCTTCCCGGATATGCCTTTGGTGGTATTGACCGACGGAGGCACTGCTTCAGCGTCGGAGATCACTGCCGGTGCACTCCAGGACCTCGACCGCGCTGTATTGGTAGGTAACCGCAGTTTCGGCAAGGGACTTGTACAAAATATATTCCCCCTTCCCCATGAGGCGAGCCTGAAAGTGACAGTCGCAAAATACTACATTCCGTCGGGTCGCCTGATCCAGGCACTCGACTATTCCCGTAGGAATCCGGATGGAACTGTGGCTCGCACACCGGACTCGCTGACCAACGTCTACTACACATCTCGCGGCCGCGAAGTAAGAGACGGAGGTGGACTGCAGCCGGACTCTGTGGTGAAGAACAACAATTATTCTGATATCCTATACAATCTCGTCACCAAAAACCGAATCTTCGACTTTGCCAACAAGTACCGCGCGACACATCCGGAAGCCATTCCGTTGGATAAGTTTGAGATTACGGATGATGTGTATGCCGACTTCACTGAGTTCGTCGTTGACGGAGACATGAAGTATGACACTTCGTTTGACGCGCTGATTAAGGAATTGCGCAAGCAAGCTGACGAGCAAGGATATATGACACCCGACAACGACTCCACCTTATCGGTGCTTGAGAAGTCGCTTGGAAGTGATCTGAAGCGCGATTTGGAATTCAAGAAAGGTGAAATCAAGGATTATCTTGCCGAGGAGATAGCCACACGCTATTATGGCGACAGCGGGCGCGTAGCAGTGGAGATACGCACAGATCCGGTGGTTGAGGCTGCAATAGGCATACTCGAATCTCCGGAATATGATGCCATCCTTCGCAAAGTGGATGATGCAAAACTGAAAACGCAAAATCCAAAGCGCAAATGAGCGGACAGATGACCCTTGGCGAGGCTGCCGCGCTTTTCGCCACGCCGGGCCGCCTCAAGGCTCTAAAGAAACTTATCGACGACAAAAAGGCTACACGCGCTACGCTCGCCGGGCTCAAGGGCTCGGCGGCAGCTGTGCTATTGGGAAAATCAGCTTCCACGAAGCATCCGATGGTGATCGTGGGGGATGATGCAGATTCAGCCGGCTATCTCTACCATGACTTGTCGCGCGTGGCTGAATGCGAGGTTGCGTTTTTCCCTTCCGGATACAAACGTCATATAAAATATGGGCGTATCGATGCGCCCCAGCAGATATTGCGAGCCGAGGCCCTTGACGGCTGGCGAGCCGGGAAAATAGGTTGGATTGTGACGTATCCTGAGGCCCTTGCAGAAAGGGTGCCGGTGAAAGAAGAATTGGAGAAGAACACTCTCAAGCTCTCCACAACGAAGAAAGCAGATATAGCAAAAGTGGAAGACAGGCTGAGGGAATTAGGTTTCCGACAGGTAGACTATGTCTACGAACCGGGTCAATTTGCCCGCAGAGGCTCCATTCTCGACGTTTTCTCCTATTCCAACGAACTTCCCTATCGTATCGACTTTTTTGACGATGAGATTGACTCCATACGTACTTTCAATGTGGAGACCCAGCTCTCGGAGCAGCGCCTTGGGGATGTCTCGATAGTGGCAGCCTCGGCTGCTGAAGGGAGTGGGGAGCATGGTGTTTCATTGCTTGAGTTTATCGGCGACACCACACCGCTCTTCGTGGCTGATACATCCGCCCTTGTGGCTACTGTGCGCGACATAGCGTCGCAGCAATATTCTGAGTCAGCTGCCATAGCTGAAGAAGGGGATCCAGAGGCGATGAAGAAGGTGGTGGATGCTGAGGATTTCGCGCGAAGACTTGAAGGATTACGTATTTTCCAGTTTGGAATGACAGCGACCACGTCAGGCGCAGATGCTGTGATGGAGTTCAACACCTCCCCGCAGGCTCTCTATCATAAGAATTTCGACATCATCTCCGAATCCTTCACCAATATGCTCGCCGATGGCTATCGGCTTCTCATACTCAGCGATTCTGCATACCAGGGTGAGCGCCTGAAGGAGATATTTGCCGACAGGGGCGACCATATTTCGTTTACCCCCGTGGCGCAGACCATCCATGCCGGTTTCGTGGACCACGACACAAAGACTTGTTTCTTCACCGACCATCAGATATTCGACCGCTTCCACAAATACAGCCTTAAATCAGACAAGGCCCGTAGCGGAAAACTTGCCCTTTCGCTCAAGGAATTGAACCAGATTGAGATCGGTGATTATATCGTGCATATTGACCATGGCATCGGTAAGTTTGCAGGTCTGATCAAGACTGACACCAACGGGAGTCCTCAGGAGATGATAAAGCTCCTGTATCAGAACGACGATATGATCCTCGTGTCGATACATTCGCTCCATAAGCTGTCGAAATACCGTGGCAAGGAGGGTGTGCCGCCGAAGATCAATAAGCTTGGGTCTGGAGCCTGGAACCGGATCAAGGACCGCACCAAGAGCAAGATGAAGGATATCGCACGCGACCTTATCAAGCTCTATGCCGCGCGACGCGAAGAAAAAGGATTTGCATACTCTCCTGACTCGTATCTGCAGCATGAGTTGGAGGCAAGCTTCATCTATGAGGATACCCCCGACCAGCTGAAGGCTACGCAGGCGATAAAGGCCGACATGGAGAGCCCCCGTCCGATGGACCGTCTTGTATGCGGAGATGTCGGTTTCGGAAAGACGGAGATAGCTATCCGTGCAGCTTTCAAGGCAGCCACAGACTCAAAGCAGACTGCCGTGCTCGTGCCTACCACGGTGCTCGCCATGCAGCATTACCGTACGTTCTCGCAGCGCCTGAAAGATCTCCCTGTGAGGGTGGAGTTTATCTCAAGGGCAAAGAAACCGAAGGAGGTGAAGCAGATACTTGCCGATCTTGAGGCAGGAAAGGTAGATATCCTTATCGGCACACATAAGCTTATCGGCAAGGGTGTCAAGTTCAAGGATCTTGGTCTGCTGATAGTGGATGAGGAGCAGAAATTCGGTGTGGCTGTCAAGGAGAAACTGAAGCAGATGAAAGTGAATGTGGATACGCTGACGATGAGTGCTACACCCATTCCGCGCACGTTGCAGTTCTCGCTTATGGGAGCGAGAGACCTTAGTTCGCTCAACACACCGCCTGCCAACCGCCATCCGGTGGTGACAACTGTCGCTACTCTCGATGATGACATGGTGAAGGAAGCTGTCAACTTCGAGCTTTCGCGCAACGGCCAGCTTTTTGTCATCTCCAACCGCATTGAAAATCTCAATGTCCTTGAGAATATGCTCAATAGGCTTGTGCCCGATGCTCGCGTCATAAAGGCACATGGGCAGATGCCTCCTGAGAAGCTTGAGAAGGCGATACTTGACTTTGCGGCGCATGATTATGATATCCTTCTCTCTACGACCATTGTAGAAAATGGCGTGGATATGCCCAATGTCAATACTATCATTGTCAACAACGCACATCATTTCGGACTTTCGGAACTGCACCAGTTGCGTGGACGTGTTGGCAGAAGCGACCGGAAGGCGTTCTGCTACTTCATGGTGCCTCCCGGGGCTCCTTTGACTCCGGTGGCACGTCGCCGTCTGCAGGCCATCGAAAGCTTCAGCGACCTCGGAAGCGGGATCCACATCGCCATGCAGGATCTTGACATACGCGGAGCGGGCAACCTGCTCGGTGCGGAGCAGTCCGGCTTCATAGCCGACCTTGGTTATGAGACCTACCAGAAGATACTTAAGGAATCCGTGCTTGAACTTAAGACGGAGGAATTTGCCGATACGTTTGCGGAAACCTCTACACCCGGGGAGGAGGAGTTCGTTGCAGATTGCTCGATAGAGAGTGACCTCGAATTGCGTCTGCCGCCGCTTTATGTGCCGCAAGAGAGTGAGCGAATCTCGCTCTATCAGCAACTCGATAATATGGAAAACGCTGAGCAGATAGAGGAATTCCGGGCTCAGCTGAAAGACCGTTTCGGCGCGATACCGCATACTACGGAGGAGTTGATCAAGGTGGTGCCGCTCAGAATGGCCGCAAAACGCCTCGGAATTGAGCGCCTGACGCTCAAAGGGGGCAAGATGTATGTTTACTTTGTCGGTGAGGAAAACGCGGCGTATTACGCCTCTACGGCGTTCGGACGCCTTTTGGCTTGGCTTCAGCTCGACCCGAAGCGCACAAAGCTCCGCGACATCAACGGCAAGCGCTCCTTCCTCATATCCGATGTCCCGACCGTCTCCGAAGCCCTCTCCATCCTCCAGACCATCCGCACCCTCCCGCCGCTGTAATCTGGATTCCTTACAATTTTCTTGCAAAGATAACGCTTTTAAGTCGGTTGTGCAACTTAAATTTTTTGAAGACCCCTGACAAAATTTGAATATCAGGATTTTTTCAGTAATTTTGCAAATGATTAAATTCAAAATGGGATCTATGTGATAGAGCTTGTCGAGGACGGAATAGTGGTCGACACTCGGAAAGTAGGAATATAAATCATAAAGTAATTGGAATGTGTAGAAATATGAGTTTCCGGCAATTTACAGCCTTTACGGTTGTGCTTGTCATGATTATTGCAGGCTTTTTTGATGCATGTGGTGAAAGACGTAAGATAAACAGATCTAAGTTTGATTTCACGTATCAGGATATTGATTACCAGATATTGTCAAAGGAAAAGAAGACTGTTGCCGTATGTCAGTATTCTGATAATGAGTTTGCTCTCTTCAGCCGACGAACAGAGTCACAACCGGGGCAAAAGAAAAAGTCCAGGTCTAAGGCATGGTATCCATACCATGATATAACCCCTAATGGACATGGTATGGATTGGAGAAACTACTGTGGTCGGTTCCTTGACATTCCGCAGACAGTATACGACGACAACGACACAGCCTATACCGTGACTGATCTCGCAGATGGTGCGATAGACTGGGTTGGGATTGGAATACTGGTCCTTCCTCCTACATTGGAAAGACTTAACGGAGGTATCACCGGAGTAGATGTAAATGAGATCTATCTTCCGGAAGGATTGAAAGAGATCGACGGCATCGTATATTGCCCGACACTCAAGAGTCTCCATATTCCGGGTAAGGTAGAAGTGATCAGAAGCCACTCACTAAGCCAATGTGGTTTTGAAAGCCTATACCTTCCCCCCTCGGTCAAAATCCTTGAGGATTTTGTACTTGCATTTTGTGAAAATCTTGAGGTCGCGAAGCTGTCGGGTGTAGAGACAATGGGTAAGTATTGTTTCAAGAAATGCCCTTCCTATACTTGGGCAAATCTTCCGGAGACGCTCAGGAGTATGGGTGAGGGATGCTTCGACGAATGCCCTGAGCTGGATTTAGTCTCACTTCCATGGTCGGAGATAAAGATGGACGGATGCTTCAACGGATGTCCATCCATCAGTAGGATAGAGGTGCTTGCGACAGACCCCTATCCTTTCCCAAAGAACAGTTTTCGTGATGTGGACCGCAGCTCCTGCATAATTTCTGTGCCCAAAGGGTCGGAGGAGAAGTACAGGAATGCTGTAGGATGGAAAGAGTTTCAGAATATCGTCGGGGAACTTCCTGCGCTGGAGAAACCGAAGGGTGGCCGCCTGCAACGGAAATAAGTTATGACCCGGATAACCATACGGTCATTGGCCGTATGGTTTATTCGATTCCCATCCTTCGATTCGTCGCGTCTCGGATGAGAAGCTGACACCAATCTTGAAGAGCTTGCGACTATCGGTTGCGAACTTGCGGGCATACTGCTTCTCCTCAATCCGGCGCTTTGACTATGTCTGAGAGTTCACTGTATCGTAAATGGCATACCTTACTTCTTTATTGGGAATGCCAAGTAAAAATCTATCATACTCCATATCATATTCCTTTATGGTCAGGTATCCGTTTAGATATAGGAGTCCTACAAGGTCATTGTCTAAATGTGAAATGCAAGAATAATAACTCAAACTACTTCGGATGTCATCCAAATCCATCAATTCAGACGGATCGAGGGATTTTAGGGAGGCTTTGACTACCTGAGGCATTCCGGTCTCATTCCAGAAATTCTTGATTTCAGAGTATGCCAGTGCATTGAGAACAGACCAGGGATTGTATACATCGATGGGATCAGTACTGAATCTGTAGCCCATATATCTATTCCTCAGTACATCAAAAACCTCATCCTTCTCGAATAAACCATTGCTCAAAGCAAAACGTTTTATTCCGTCAGACAGGTACTTATGGATCTCCTCTTCGGTGAATCCACATATTCCAGCGGCAGTGCTTGAATCGGAAATGTCATAGAGATGATTCAATTCATGCAGATCCTCAAATTGCCCTGTATGATATGTTCCCGCTACAAAAGCCAAGGCGATATGCTCCGCATTGCTTTTGAGATTTCCGTACATACCTCCCAACAGGTTGTAGCAATGGTCATAGGCCTCCTTGTCATTAAGATTGTCAATCATTGGCTTATCATAATCATCAATGAGTATGACGACCCGTTTCCCCGATATCTTACTGGCGGTCTGTATGATATCATATAATCTCATGGAATATAAGCGAGATACATCAGATATGGCATATCGTTTTTCCAGTTCTCGAAAGGTCTTGTCAAGTACCTTTTCAAGCATTCCTGGTTTATCATATCTCTCTTGACCTAGTTGAATATGAACTACCGGATACGGTGTCCAGTCCCAGTCGGAGGAGTCGATGTAAAGGCCTTTGAAAAGTTCTCGCTTGCCTTCGAAGAAATATCGTAGCGTGGACAGGAAGAGACTCTTTCCGAATCGTCGCGGTCGTGCCAAAAAGAAATAATGGCTGCCATCATCGACAATGCGTCTTACGTATTCAGTCTTGTCAATATATAGCAGATCGCGTTCGCGCAGTGTCTTGAAATCCTGCTGTCCTATGGGGTATCTAACCTTCGTCTCTTCCATAACTCACATTTTCTTGCAAAGATAACGCTTTTAAGTCGGTTGTGCAACTAAAAAATAAGAATAGAGATATCATTCTCTACAGAATTAATGTGTCATAAATCTGCATGCAATGATTATGAGGAAGGATATCTTGCGGAAGAGCTTGGAAATTCTTCCGTTTGCATAGTCAAGACCGGTGGATGCCATATGTTTTTTGTTTAAGGGTTTAGAGGACATAAACGAATACAGCGACTGGATAAGCTGCTGACCGGGCGCACCCGACATCTTATCCAGTCGCTGTAATTCCGATTACGGACCCTCTGATGAGTGGTGCAAAATTACAAAAATCTTACGAGGTATGCAAATCCATTTGCTGTATTTCACATTCTTAGATATTTTTTCATGTTGAAATTCTTGTATTTCCGTAGAAAACGTGTTATCTTTGCATAAAAAACATATAATGCCAGAAATTTGTAGATTCTACGGAATAATACTTTCCCTATATTGGAGAGACCATAATCCTCCCCATATCCACTTTACGTATGGAGATTATGAATGCAGTATCTCCGTCATAGACCGAGTGGTGGATGGAAAAGCACCTGCTAAAGTGATCCTGAAGGTCAACCAATGGATTGACCAGCATGAGGACGAGATTCTCTACATGTGGGAGAAAGCTCAGCGTGGTGAGAAAATTGGAAAGATTGAACCATTGAAGTGATTAGTATACTATGCTTAAAGTAAAAGATGTAGATTATTGCGGAGGCTATGTCCTGGAGCTCTTATTCAATAACGGGGTGCGAAAAACTGTAGATCTCCTTCCCTTCTTGGAAGGGGAGATTTTCGGTGAATTGAGGGATCTTGATAAATTCATACAGTTTGGTTTGACGCGTATCACCATCGAATGGGCCAATGGAGCAGACCTTGCCCCGGAATTCCTATATGAAATTGGCCAGCCTGTCTCATGCTGACAATATAAGATGCATATGACGGAACTTGAGATGATGAGGTGGATCTTAGGGATACTCATTACGGCAGCTGCTCTTGCCGTAACGGTGATGTATTTCTTCCGCAATGATGGAACTCCTGCAGTGGCGACTGCAGGGGCAGGAGACAGCCGCATAATGCTTCTGCAGGCGTTGATGTCGTTCGCTTCGGACAACAAAAGTGCCATTCCTTCAGCTATACTCGAGTCCGAGGTCTATGAAAAAATACAACGGAATATTCGCGACGGAGCCATCATTAATGAGTCAAGTCCGATATGGGACGAGCTTGAGAAAACCATATTGCTGAGCAGTTCGAAGTTCAAGAGCAATCTGTATGTCCTCTCCGGGGGAGATCTGAAGTCGTCAGACCTACATATGGCATTGCTTATCAAGTGCGGAGTGAGCCCGGCCAACATCGCTATATTGGTGGGGAGGTCAAAATCTACTATTACTTTCAGGAGGAAGGATATGGGGAAGAAGTTTTTTGACCAAGATTTGGATGCAAATTTTGTCGATGAATTAATACGTTCATTATGAATATATTGGGGCTTTAGCGCTTATTTCATGAATAGTTTAATGGCAGTTCTAAACTAAAACTAAACCAGAAAAATTGCCAATGTCATGCCGATTCCGTAACTTTGTCACGCAAATTTTAAATCATGGGTTATGACGGAATGGTTGAAACGTATTGAGGAATTGTCGAAACTCAATGAGGATGATGTCGACAGAGACAGGTATTCAACGGGCCTCTTTATAATGGTCTTGACAGGATTGTGTCTGCAGTTTCCATTGATACTGAACATAATCATACAGTCTTGTTTTCTTATATGTACTCTGCATCTTATTTATTGGTATTTCAAGAGAGGCCATTATATATTGGCGCTTATTAAGGTTGGGCTAATCATTGCCCTATGCCTGGTGGATAATATGTTCTATTTTAAGATAATCTAACCTAATACGTATTAATGATGACACTTCGCAATATCATCTCTTCTATCCACATGCCATACCGGAAGGTCATGTACGTGGTCGCAGCTTGTGGTAGCATTATTTTGTATGTAATTGAGTGGTTACCGTTTTCGTTATATTTTTTAAGATACATATCCGTATCCATCTTATTGGCGGTTATGCTGTATTTTTGTTTCTGGATGTATAAGGCCGGATATAGAAAGCAAGCGCTATTGGTGGCGATAGTTGGCGTAGCATTATTTGCGATAGCGATAGTAATCTTTAAATGGGCCTATGATGAACTTTCAAGATTAGGCTACCAATAGTCTGCATCGGGGGCATGTCCCTTTAAATGAATCATGATTCAATCATCCAGCCTTCGATTCTGCGCGTCTCGGAAGAGAAGTTGACTCCGATCTTGAAGAGCTTACGTCTATCTGTCACAAACTAATCTGATTTTCCAGTCTTCGATGCATCGCGTTTCCGAAGAGAAATTCACCCCAATCTCTTCTCTTCTTTGTCAGACTGGCTTTTTACATAGTAGGGGAGCAGGACTTTGAAAAGACCATCTTTCACTTCATTGTTCGGTATGCCAAGCCGATCTGAGTCTGCCATGGCGTTGAGAAGCGACCAGGGATTGTAGATGTCACTGCCGTTTTTGGCAAACCGATATCCATCGTAGTTCCTTTTTAGCTGATGCAGACTCTCCTCAAAATCTATGCCCTCCTTATCGGCTAATTTTGAAATGCCTGTCTTGAAGTTGTCAATGAGTTCTTTCTCTGTGATGCCACAGATATCGGCATAATCATCCAAGAAAGAGATGTCTCTAAGGTTATTGAGGTCATAGAACACGCTGAGTTTACCAAACCGGCTCACTCCAGTCAGAAATACCAAACGAATGTGCTCGGCAGAGCTCTTAAAGTTGGAGTAAATTGAAGAGAGTTTATTACGGTAATGCTCAATATGCTCTTTTTTATTGATGTTAGCCACTAATGGTTTATCATACTAACCTTCGTCTCTTCCATTGTTCACATTTTCTTGCAAAGATAATGCTTTTATGTCGGCTATGCAACTGAAATAATGAGAATCTTCCAATCGATAAGTCGGCTATAGTTATCCCATATGCAGCGCAAGGACGAAAATGAGGTCATCTTCGTAGAAGGGACAGGACATGTCTACACAAAGCGTGAGCAGATGCTCGCCGATATCATCCTCCGTCTTGTGAAGAAATGGGAGTGAGTTGCATTTAATGTCGTGGGGCGAAGCGGATGCGGGAGTAGAGGATGGGCTGGGTGGCGTCAGACTTCTCGAGGTAGAGGCGATGGAGAAGGGGATTGGTGTCGGAAGTCTGCTTCATAACCCTTATCTCCATGCCGTATGATGCCTCGTGTAGGAAGGAAAGCTCAAGGCGGTTGACGATATTTTCATCGTAGGTCTGCATGTCAAACTGGTTGAGGAGCAGGTCAATGTAGCGTACGGTGTTGACGTGGCGGTAGAAGTCTATATCGCAATATTTGAAGCGGTATACGGATTCGTTGCCGTCCGGCTCTATGCGCACGTGTTTCTCCTGCATCGGTATAGGGCACTCAATGTCGGATATCCATTCCGGATTGAAGTTAAGCCCTGAAAGTCCGGCGTTGCTGCGGTCGGAGGTGTTGAGGACCATCCAGATGGAGCGGGCATAGCCAAGGATTTTGCCGTCGGCATCAGAGATGGAAAATGCGCGGCGCGAGAAGTGACGGTTCCAGTCTTCGACCCAAGAAGTGACGGTATAGTTGGTGTTTTCACGCGGATAGGATGTCATTTCTATGGTGAGGCGAGAGAGTACCCATCCCATGTCGGGATTGGGCATGAAGGGATTTCCGATCTCGAGTATATTGGCATGTTCGGTAGCCACGTCGATGAGCTTCTGCGCGAGCATCGGGAGCGACATCTCCTGCTGCGCGTTGCATTCGGCTGCTGATAGATAGTATTTGCGTGTTATAGTCTTTTCGATATGATCCATATTTGATAGCAATTATCTTGATGAGTTGTTTGATACGTGTGTAAACTGATTAGGCTTTATAGAGCCCTTTTTCAATTAGATAGCTATCGGCTATGTAGTAGTCGCTGTAGAGATCGAGTTTGGTGGCTCTGTCATGGAATTTCTGGCAGGTCTCACTTCGGTAGAAATCCTTCAATGCCTGCAATGGAGATATAGACAGTTTGTCGGCTATACGGCATGCAATCACTCCCATACGACTCCAACGTAGGATATCCTTTAAAGTTTTGTTGTAATAATCCATAATATTAATTTATCTAAGTTTCGCTTGTTCTTGCATGTTGATTCGCAATCCCTTAGCGCAGGAACTGCGCTTGTTCTCTGCGAGCTCCGGGCGATGCGAAGCAGCCCGTAATCTTAGCGTGCTTTCTACAACCGCGACGCGAAGCTTCCCTACGTATTGAAACTCTGCGCCTCTGCGTACTTTGCGTGAGAATTTTAGAGCTTGCGAAAGTGGAGTTAATTTATTTTCACACATTCTGCAACTCCCATCGATGCAGGGTTTCGATGAGGCTTTTGGTGAGGTTTTCGCGGCTCTCGGAATGAAGCACCTCATAACAGGGATAGATGTATTCATCTATAAGCCTGACCTTTTCCATTCTTTCGAATATCTCTCGGTAGCCTACACCAAGTCGGTCTGCAACCGATTCGATGCAGGAAGCTACGAAAGCCATCACGATCTCATCCCTTGAGGGTTCCATATATTTTTCCATAATGCAAAAATAATGGTTTTTCGTGGATTCTGCAAATCGAATTTCTCGCAGGTATCTGTAGAACGGTCGGAACGCAGATAAATCGCCATCGAGATGACTCGTAGGTCATTCCGATGGCGTTATGCTTTGCTTGGTGAATATGGTTTGTTTCTCAGAATATCTTCTTGAAGAACTGTTTGGTCTTCTGGAAAATGTTTTTTGAGACCTTCACGGTTCCGTCTTTGGCCTTGCCATAGATTTCGACGGACTTGTCGGCTACTTTTTCTGCAGTCTCAACAGTAGCTTCCTTAGTATTGCCATAGACTTCGACAGACTTGTCAGCCACCTTCTCAGCAGTCTCAACGGTGCCTTCCTTAGCCTTGCCGTATACTTCCACAGACTTGTCAGCCACCTTCTCAGCAGTATCAACGGTGCCCTCCTTAGCCTTGCCATACACTTCGACAGACTTGTCAGCCACCTTCTCGGCAGTCTTCACAGTTCCATCTTTTGCCTCACCGTAAACTTCGACGGATTTGTCGGCCACTACATGTGCGGCATCCACTACGGCTTTCTTCCCTTTCTGGAATAAATTCTCATTCTTAACTTGAGCATCTTTGGCTGCCTTGGCCTTCGGGGCTGCATAAACAGGCATGCACATCATCACTGCGCCGAATCCGGCGATCATAGTTGCAATAAGTTTCGTTTTCATAGTATAAATCAATTTAAGTTTGTGATTTCAACGCTTTTTATGCCAATCTCACGGCTCTTTCATTTAACTTTTGAATTATATGCATACTCCCCCTACCCGATTCTCTAAGGAATCAGGGAAAATAC
>JAIDSL010000032.1 GCA_029061255.1 Muribaculaceae bacterium | reverse complement strand
CCAATCTAATTGCATAGAGGACGCACGAGCCGTGCGTCCCTACATCAGAATATTGGCCCATTTTGCAACACCCTCCCAAAGTCAAACTAAGTAGCAAGCGCACTCCGTGCGCGTCCCCGCGCGTCAAACTTATGGGCGGGAGGCTTCCCAGCCTCCCCATCAAGGGCGAAGCCCAACGCCATCCGCGTTGCCTGCCAATCCCCAAAAATCCAAACGATTTATTTCCGCGCCCCTCTGCCATTTCCCCTCAAGCGCCAATGCCAAAAACTTCTGCGCCTAACATCTCAACCATCCCCCAAAAGCACCAAAACTCCGCACCTCTGCGCCTCTGCGTGAAAATAAATCTGCGATCTCCGGTCGCCGCGAAGCAGCCCGCAATCTCCACTCTCACAAAAAATATTAAAAATTTCCCTCTCCTCTTGCATATCAATCATAAAATTATTATCTTTGTGAGTTAAATTATACCCAGACCCAAAATGACCCTGAAACGGTTTCTCTTATATACGCTGACTTTCATCGTTGCCATCACGGCTACGGCGCAAGATCGCTATGCCATGATGCAGAAATCAGACTCCATCCTCAACCTTTTCGAGGATCGTTTCATCGTGCTCGACTCCCTCATCTTTGGCAACAACAACCACCGCAACGTAACATCCGACATCTTCATCCAGGCCTCCCAAAAATACGGCGACACCCTCCTCGCTGACTCCCTCTACAACGCCGCCCTCGAAAAATCCGTAGCCGCCCAAGCCAAATACATCAAGTCCCCCACAGGCCTCCAGATCACCGGCCAGACCTACTGGCGCCTCGACGACCAATTCGGCCTCACTGAAGAAGATGACGCTGTCTCTCGCTACAACGCCAAGTTCCAGGCTGAGCTCCGTTGGAACTTCTTCAACAGCGGCCTCTACAACACCAAGGGCAAAATCCGCGAAGTCCAGCTCCAAGCCGACATCGACAAGATAGCATACCAAAAAGAAACCCGTGGCACTGAATACGCCCGCCAACGCGAGTTCTACCGCTCCATGCAAGACTCCGCAATGTGCCGCATCCTCTCTCACCGCGTCCAAAACCTCTCCCTCCTCAGCGACGCCTACATGTTCCTCCTCAATTACGAAAACATCTCGTCAGACGACATAATGCTCATCCTGAGCGAGAAAGCAGAGGCAGAGCGCAAGCTCGTAGGACTCACAGTCCGCAACCTTGAGGCTTCCGACCTCTCACACCCCGATGCCTTCATCGTACGCCTTGACACCGCAAGCTTCCTCAAATATATTTTTGAGAACCAGGCTGACTTCAAGATTGCCCTCAAGCGTCAGGAACTCTTCGAGCAGCGTGCCAAGAACGCCAAATATTGGGAAGACGTGGACATCTCTCCCTTTATCCGCCTCTCTCAATACACCCGCAGTTTCCTTGCCAATTCAGCTAACGTCGATGCCGGAATCTACTTCAAGTTCCCCATCAACAATGAGGCAAGAAAGCAGCGTGCCGCCTTCCGTGCCCAAGGTGAGGCTATCGGTGCAGAGCAATTCCTACGCAAGCGCCAGATTGCCGACGAGGTCGGCTACGTGGCCACCGAGGTGGAGCGCCTTAACAATTCTATCATAGGTGAATATAACAGAAGCCTTGAGCTTAAGAAATATCTCGACATGAGGACATATGCGTATGAAAACCGTTTCGGCGAATACAACCGTCTCGCCCGAATGAAAGAATACAACGCTTATCTCCTCTGCCTCGAGCGACTCCTCGAATTCCAGTACAGCCGCGACCAGCAGATCGCTTCCCTCGCAAAGTTCCTTGCCGGGGAGAATGTCAGTGATTTCTGCTCGATCGAAAATCTTTCAGCAGCCCGGAAATGAGAAATTTTACTTATCGCTCTCTTGATGAGAAAGACAATATAGAAGCCGTCTTGCGCCAACGCAAGAAGAAGATCAATAGGCAGCAGATCATTGCAGCCATCATTATCTTCATTATCGTGTCGCTCGCTACAATGTATGCGATCGACAAGTCTTTCTACACCGAATATGATGCTTATATACATATTGAGGTCAACAAGGTGCGTGCCCCCTACGATATTTATCTTGACTCTGTCTATGTGAAACCCGGTGATATCGTCCATGTAGGTGATACTCTCTATTCCTATTATGTACTCAATTGGCTGGTGCTTGAGATTAACCCTAACGATGAACCCTCGGTGCTTCAAAACCGACGGACGCTGACCATCCAGCATAGCGATATTTTGCAAAAGATTCGGGTCCTGGAGGTCAAGATAGCTGAGCTCAGGAAGCAAATTGCCCTCGAGTCTCATAATATATCTTTCGGACTCTCTGATAATTCCCATAAGATGGATCTTGAGAGGGAGTTGAAGGAGTCAGAGGCTCTTCTCGCTGCTCTGAGGGCACAGCTTGGGGTAGTGAATGGTATGAAGAATGATGCCGAGTTTGGTCCAAGAGGCCCGAACAGAGCCAGGAAAGGTGGCTCTCAGATCTATGAGAACCCTTATTCTAAGAGCGATGCCTACGACATCCGCTACAACATTTCGAATAAGGATGGTTTCATCACCGACGTGATGGCTCCTACAGGCATGATCTTCTTCGAGAAAGAAGGGATCATCGATATGCAGCACCTTGACCTTAAGGACAACAACCTCATGGTGGTGGCATACGTGCCGGTCAACCTGACCAACCGCATCAAAGACAATATGGCTGCCAAGATCTATGTCAATGATGACCTTAGCTTCGAGGCGCATGTGATGATGACAGGTGTCCGCTCCGAGGATATCCCCGAAAACCTCCGGAGCTACTTCGCAAAGGCCAACAGGGCACTTATCTCATTGCTTAATATCGATGAGGGCCAGATTATCCCGTTCTGGAGCGCCACTTCCGGACTCCCGGTGAAGGTGAAGATCCGCAATCTCTTCCCTTGGGAAGAGGAGCCTGAGGTCCACCGCACTATGCTCTATGAGGTAGGCAAGGGTCTTATACTTCGCAATGAAGACGGAGTCTCTTCTTCAGCCGATGTGGTTGATACTGACTCCTCGATGATCCTTGACTCCTCTAATGATTCGCGGAAGCCCGCTGCTTCTGAGAAAGACAATAAGGCTAAAGAGGCTGATAAGGCCAAGGAGACTAAAGAGGCTCCTAAGGCTGAGCCGGCAAAGGACACTAAAAAGGCTCAGGAGGCTCCGGAGTATCAGAGATATATGTCTGTGCTTGGTGTATTCTCTGAAAAGAACCGCGCTGACCTCTTTATGACTCAGGTCAACGATGATGGCTTTGCTTGCCATCTGATTAAGTTCGGACAGAAATGGTATGTCTACTATTCTTCTGCCGACACTGCGGCTAAGGCTTATGCCGAGACCGCTAAACTAAGAAGATCCAACCCTCAGAGGTATGAGGGTATCTGGATTCTCGACACTTCTAAATATACTAAAAAGAAATGAGCGATCCGCAAAACGAAATAGAAAAGAAAGACGAAAGGTACACTATCGTCTCCAACCATAACAAACGACGCATATTGGTGATCAACCATGTGGTCGAAGTGGACACTACTCCCGAACTCCAGTTTGAGGATTTCGATGCAGTGTTCATCAACGTCATGTCTCCGATCATGGACCAGAATATGCTCGCTATCCGTTATGCATCTCCTCTTTGGTCAGAGAAATGCCGTTATAAGCCTTGTTTCGTGACGGAGCGTTTCAAAGGTTGGCTCGGTAGGGCAGAGGTGACTGTAGATGGATATGCTACCCACCCCCTCGACCATGGTATGGCGCAAGGCATTGAGGAAATCTACAACAATATGCGTAGCCTCAATTTCCTTCTCGGCACTGACCCTGTGGTGACTCACGCAGAGGAGATATTCCGTCTTTGCCGCTATGCTATCTCCCGCCGCCAGTTCACTTTCTCCTCCGAACCTACTCCCGGGCTAAGCTCCGGATATATGGCAGTCTACTATCACACTCTTTGGAATGAAAACCAGGAGTATATGCAGATGCAGGAGCGACACTTCTTCCATCAGCAGCTGTTGAGGCTTGGCTATATCCGCCGCACTCGTTTCATACATAAGATATATGTATGTCCTAACTGCTCCCGAAGCCATCTCCTCTTTCTGGAGCGCTGTCCGAAATGCGACAGTACGAACCTGCATGAGGAAGCCGTGATCCACCATTTCCGGTGCGCAAATGTGTCGCCGGAGTCCGCTTATCAATGGGATGAGGAACTTCGATGCCCGAAATGCAAGCATTTCCTTCGCCATATCGGCGTCGACTACGACAAACCTTCTTCTGTCTACTCCTGCAATGAGTGTGGCAACTCCTTTATGTATCCTAACATGAACGTGTATTGCACCACCTGCAAACGCACTCATATCACCGAGGATCTGAAAGAGGTCAACATCGAGGAGTATGAGTTTACTCCTGAAGGTATCCGTGCATTTGCTTCTACCGACTATAAGCTTGTGGTGAGCCAGGTGGGTTTCTACGGTTACTCATCTATGCGCGACTTCCAGGAATACATCCGTCTCTTTGCCAATGATGAAGAGGAAACGGAAGACATACTTATCGTGTCGCGTTTCTACGTATTCGACCCTACGGCAGACGACTACGAGGCTATTTATGCCGTGCCTCCTTTGGTGCAGGCCATGAGCCGATTCTTCAACTATAAGAGCACACTCTGGGGCAACTACTTCTACTTCATGCGTCGAGTCAGCCCGGGTGAGATTGCCCCGGCACAGACGCAGATGGAATATGAGCTTCGAGAGCAGTTTGAAGACTACCGCAAGCTCCACAAAGGGTTCCAGTTCGACCTTGTAGGCAACTACACATTCTCCATCGGCGACGACGTCCAGACCTTCATCGAGCGCCTCCAAGACCGCCGCCAATAACCCCCACCCCTTAACCCTTAACCCTTAACCCTTAACCCTTAACCCTTAACCCTTAACTCTTTACTCTTTACTCTTGACTCTTGACTCTTAACCCTTAACTCTCAACTCTTAACAATGCTATACTACATA
>JAIDSL010000031.1 GCA_029061255.1 Muribaculaceae bacterium | reverse complement strand
CTTAAACTTAATTAATTGATAAACAATAATAAAAATATGACATATGTTTGTAATGTCTTTATTCTCTTTTTGCACACGTTGATTGGCATTGTGCATAAATGATTTATAGTGACTTATACTTCATTTGTTAAAATATGCTATTTTTTGATGAACTGTTTTAATGATGATTTGTTTCTCTCATATATAATTTATACGACTCCATTATGAATTTACACCCCTTGCTTTGCTCCATCCCCTCAGAAGTGGCGGAGAAGCTCCCGACAGTCACAATGCTCGGAACGGAAGAAGGCACCTATGAGGTAGCCAAGATTATCATGAACATCGTAGATTGGATCTTCAATTTGTTCGGACTTTCCCATCATCCTACACTTGAACTTTGGATTTATTCGATTCTCGTGTTTGCTATCTCATGGGGAATAGGATATATCGCCCAATTGGTGATTTTATTTATAGTGAATCAAGTTGGAAAAAGGTGGAATAATCCTATTTATACAGATTTGAGACGTGCCCAATTCTTTCATAAGATATCAAGGATTATTCCTGCTCTCTTCTTTCTTGTGTTCATCCAGTTTACGATGCAGCAGCATTCGTCTCTAAGCAGCTGGCTCTCTCGCATCACTTGGATATACCTTTCTTTCATAGTGGCTCGCTGTCTCACTATTCTTGCATATGTAATATGGAATCACGTTGACCAAAGAGAAAACAAGAAGCATCTTCCGCTCAAAGGACTTGTGCAGCTGGTATGCGGCGTGATATGGATATTGTTTGCTATTATTGCCGTATCTATATTAGTGGATAAGTCGCCGGGCAATCTCATAGCCGGTATCGGAGTATTTGCATCTGTGCTTATGTTGGTCTTCAAGGATTCTATTCTTGGTGTAGTTGCAGGTGTACAGTTGTCGGAGAATGATTCGGTACACGTTGGAGATTGGATTGCAGTGGATGGCACCAATGCGAATGGCACAGTGCTTGAGGTTTCCCTCACGGAGGTAAAGGTGCAGAATTGGGACAAGACGGTATCCTCTGTTCCTCCTTATAATCTTATTACTGGAACATTCACTACCTATCGTCCCATGCAGGAAAGCAATACCCGCCGCATAGCAAGGACTTACCTTATCGACAGTGAGAGCGTGGTTGAGGCAACCCCTGACCTTCTTGCCAAAGTGTCTGAAATTCCTCTTATGAAGGAATGGATAGCTAAGAAGCAGGCGCAGAAAGCCGCAGGCAAGGAATATTGTGTTAACAATCCTGAAGGATTGGCCGATGGCACCATCGATACAAATCTTGGAATGTTCCGGGCATACATGAAGATGTGGCTCCAAAGCAACTCCAACATTTCTCAGGTGGATGATCTCTTCGTGAATACTCTTCAGCAGACAGCTAACGGCATTCCTTTCCAGGTGTATTGCTTCACCAGCACTTCCAGCTGGATTCCATATGAGGGTATCCAGTCGGCAGTATTCGAGCATCTTGCAGTGATGCTTACCAAGTTTGGCTTGTTCGTATATGAAAATGAATCGAGTCGAGCCACAGTGCTTGAGGGCGTGATGAGCCGTCAGCTTCCTGCCGGGGAAAGCGTCTTCGGCCTCCCGACCCCTATGATAGTTAAAGATTCTCAGACTCCGGCACAAGCTTAAGCTTTAGGGTCTCCAATCACATGGGCGGCCACTGCCGCGTAGAGGGCAGCTGTTTCCAATCGGAGGCGGCTGCCCCCAAACGTTACGGGCATATAGCCATTCTCAACAGACATAGCTACTTCTTCCGGAGTGAAATCTCCCTCCGGTCCAATGAGGATTCTTAAATTGCCACCATGGTATTCATTGGCAAAGCTGCGTAGGGGATACGTGTCGTCGCAATAACCAAGACATTTGAATCCGGAAAATCCATCTGTTACGATATTCTTGAAGTCGACAGGCCCTTCTATTACCGTCCTGTTTGTCTTCAGCGACTGATTCATAGCAGAAATTGCGATTTTCTCCAGTCGGTCGGTGCGGAGAGTCTTTCGTTCACTTCTTTGGCATTTCATCAGAGTGATCTTGTCGACTCCTATTTCCACGGCTTTTTCTACGAGCCACTCCATTCTATCGGCATTTTTAGCCGGAGCTACACACAGTTCAAGTTGAAATCCCCACCATGGCTTGATTTCTTCCATGGTGAGAATTTCTAATGCAGTATGCTTCGGATGTGCATCAAGGATTGAGCATTCAAATCTATGTCCTTTCCCATCGGTCACATAAACTGTATCTCCTTCCTTCATCCTCAGGACCCGACAGCAATGACCGGATTCCGTTTCCGGCAGTACTCCGGTTGATTCAATATCCGGTGAATAAAATTGTATCATCTTTAGATTTGGTCTTTATCATCGACTATGCCCCCGGCTGCGAGACCTGTCTTGTCAGCAGCTTCGCTCTTCGAAATTTTTTCTTTCCTGTTTTCTTTGAAGATTATGGCGAAAAGCACCCCGACTACAAACGCATAGGCGGCGAATATAAGCCAGCTTGTGTGCCATCCATCTATCTGGGGCAGTCCGGCAGGCTGGGTGAAGACAAACTTTTCAAGTATTGCCCCCGCACTTAGTGTGCCGATGGTTGCTCCAAGTCCATTGGTCATAATCATGAAAAGTCCTTGCGCAGAACTTCTTATTGATGGATCAGTCTCCTGATCTACATATAGAGATCCTGATACATTGAAGAAATCGAATGCTATACCGTACACAATCATTGAAAGAATAAACAGCCATACAAGATCGCCGGGATTACCGATTCCAAAAAATCCGAAACGACCTACCCACGCAAACATCGACATCAGCATCATTCCCTTGATGCCGATTCTCTTGAGGAAGAATGGAATAAGAAGGATGCAGAGGGTTTCAGACATTTGCGAGAGTGAGATGAGTGCATTTGCATTCTCTGCACCCCAAGTGTTGGCAAATTCTGCTACATCCTTAAATGATGTGATGAAAATATTGCCATATCCATTGGTGATCTGAAGGCTTACCCCAAGCAGCATTGAGAATATGAAGAACACTGCCATTTTCCTTTGCTTAAAGAGAGAGAAAGCCCTCAGTCCGAGCACGTCTGAAATCGAATTGGAAGAAGCCTTGTTTGTCGGACAGTCGGGAAGCGTAAGAGCGTAAATACACAACGCTCCGCTCAGAATTGCTGAAGTGATAAGCTGGCAATGGTTGGTCTGGTACTGTGTGAAATTTACAAATAGCATGGCGCAGATGAAGCCAACCGTGCCAAATACTCTGATTGGAGGAAATTCTTTCACTGTGTCAAGCCCGGCTTTTGTAAGGGCTGAATAGGCAACTGAGTTGCTTAACCCAATTGTGGGCATAAAGAATGCTACGGATACAGCATAGAACCAGAACAGGGTGTGAAATTGAACAGCGTCTCCTGCCATCATGCTGTAGACTCCTGCCGCCCCCATAAAAATTCCTGCAATAAGATGGCAGAGACTGAGCATTCGCTGGGCATGGATCCACCGGTCGGCAATGATGCCGATTATGGCAGGCATGAATATCGAGACAATACCTTGCACTGCATAAAACCATTTGATATCGTTTGCCAGCCCGACACGTCCTAAGTAGTTGCCAAGGGAGGTGAGGTAAGCACCCCAGACTGCAAATTCAAGAAAACTCATTAACGCGAGTCTTGCCTTGAGTGAAAAGTTTCCGTTGTTCATGATGTATTAGTGTTTTTAGATTATTCTATAGTAATAACTTCTCCATCGTAGGCATATTCCACCCCCGGAGGGAGAATTGCAGAAATATCTTTATGCAGACCCAGGTTATGATTGGCGTGCGTAAGGTAGCAGCGTCTGGGCTTAAGTTCTTCGATAAGCTCAAGGGCTTCAGGAAGTATCAGATGAGCAAAATGCGGCTGAGTGACGCGTAGGCAATTGAGTATAAGTACTTCCAAATTTTTCAGTTTTTCTTTTTCCTCTTCCGGGATAGTCTTTGCATCTGTGACGTAAGCGAAATCTCCGATTCTATATCCGTATATCGGGAGGCGCCCATGCATCACCTCAATTGGGATGACTTTAAGGCCATTGATCATAAACGGCTCGCACTCCATCTCGTGAAGATTTAGTTTTGGCACTCCCGGGTAAGGATGCTCTCTAAAGCAGTAGTCTACACGGGTGCGAAGGTCTGTTGCCGTTTGATGATTAGTATAAATGTTGATGTCGTTTTCAATGCAGAATGGGCGCACATCATCTATTCCTCCCACATGGTCATAATGCTGATGAGTGAGAAGGATAGCATCAATATTGCTGAGTCCAAGTCGCAGGGCCTGTTGGCGTAGGTCGGGTGAGGCATCAATAAGAATACGCATCCCGTGGGTCTCTACAAGCACAGAGGCTCTCAGGCGTTTGTCTTTAGGGTCAGTGGATCTGCAGACCTCACATGTGCAACCTATCTCGGGAACCCCCTTTGAGGTTCCACTCCCCAATACTGTGACTTTTATTTCGGAATCAATGTAATTTACTTCAGGGTGAAGTTCGATTCCATATTTTATTTTTACGGTTTTTATGATATGCTCTGCAAGGGAGGCTACATCCTTGCCGGTTGCTGTGCCGGTGTTGGCAATCACTAACGGTTGGTTTTGCCAAACCTCAGCTCCCCCAATTTTATAACCTTTGAGCCCTGCGTGATCGATGAGCCACGCGCCTGACAGCTTGACTTTCCCTTCTTGGCTTGACGGATACACCGGAATGTCAATTCCTCTTGGCTTTATTTCCTCCTGAAAGAAATAACTGTTGACCTCAGGATTCTTGAAAAATGATCCTGCGCTTCCTATCATAGCCGGATTAGGAAGTTTGCTGTCGCGCAAGCGAATCACTTCTTCTGCAAGTTCCCTGATTGATGGAGTTCTGCCAAGAGAGTCTGCAAAATCTTTCAATGGCTTATATTCGAGGTTTCTTGCATCTGTACCAATGCGAAGTCTGTAGCTCACTTGCATCACAATTAGCTTGCCCTTGGCATCGTTCTTGAAAATTGAGTTGCGATAGCCAAAGTGGCATTCCTCTTTTTTCAAGATAATTTTTTTCCTTGTGAGAACATCAAAGCAAACTACCGAATGTATGAAATCTCCTGCCTCAGCGCCGTATGCCCCTACATTTTGCACGGCAGATGCTCCCACTTCTCCCGGAATTCCTGCCATGTTCTCAAGTCCGGCTATTCCATTGGCGATGCAGCATTCCACGAGGTCTGTCCATTTCTCTCCGGCTCCCGCCATCACGTAGACAGTCTCTTCATCCTTCCTGTATTGGCTGATTCCCTTGATGCGGGAATGAAGCACAATCCCTTTGAAAGTATTCAGAAAAAGAAGATTTGAGCCGCTCCCAATATGTAGAAATTCATTCTCGGTGAATTCCGGGGTGCGACTAAGTTTCAGAAGATCTTTTTCATCTTCATATTCTGCATATATGGCTGCTTTTGCAGGGACCTTGAATGTAGTCAGGCAGGTCAGGTCTTTGTCGTATTCTATGGTCATTGTCTGAATCTTGTTAGAAGTCCATCTTCAAACATAAGGAATGTTCCGTCATTATATTGCCAGATGTCCATGGTCTGCGATCTTGAATGTCCCGACTGCAGGTCATCCGGATTCCCAATTGAGAGTTTGCATTCCTCTTTTGTCATTCCTGTTCCAACTTTGCCTTGCTGTATGAGAGCCCAGTTCTCATCGCTGATATGTGGATATTTCCCCTTTGGGTCAGACATAAGGAAAATTGCTGCGAAATTTCTGGTGTCGTGAGTCTCTGATGTGTAATTCATATTAAGAAAAGCCTCCTCCCCATTAGGTCCGGTTATTTTTACACTGATTGGAAAATCACCGGTAGTAGGCAAGATGTCTGTTACGGTAACTTTGGCAAATTTTAACCCCGGTACTCGAGTCCCCTTGCTGTCATACCAAAGGTTGCTTCTTGTCCATAAAGTGGATCCTACCAATTTTTCC
Source organism: Muribaculaceae bacterium (assembly GCA_029061255.1). Taxonomy (GTDB): domain Bacteria; phylum Bacteroidota; class Bacteroidia; order Bacteroidales; family Muribaculaceae; genus Lepagella. The sequence goes on along the minus strand of JAIDSL010000031.1, from coordinate 8,622 downwards.
TTCCATCTTTCAATGAGGTCAATATCTGACAGCAATGGAAGCTTGCTGCTGTCGATTTCGTTCATAGCTTCAGCTGTCGACTTTTTTGTACGGTAGCGAAAAAGATTAGTCCCGTCAGAGAATATAATCACGCATTCATCCTTTAAGTCAGGATTGACATGGCTGTCAGTTCCCAAAAAAGTCAGGGTCTTTCCGGTTAGGTTTTCTACGTTGATCCTTGTCATATTTTCATTCGGCTCAAAAATATAAAGGGTGCGATCTGACATGGCAAGAAACTTCTTTCCTTTTTCCCAAGATGAAAGGGGAGTGCCTTGAAGACTTGATGCAAATATTTGTTCTTTGCTTTTGGCCATCAATTTCACGTCTTCTTTATTCATCCGAATCTTTTTTGTGCTCTCAATTCCTGTGCTGCACGAAGCCGTGATAGCTCCAAGCAGACATATGGCCAAATAATGGCGAAGGAAACTGATCAACGTTCTATTTTTATATGAAGTGTCCAATTTGTTGTTTTCTAATATAATGAATGTTTAATGGAGATTTATTGCGAAATCTACTGCAAAGTTAATGATTTTTTTTTTGAAAAAAAAGAGTTGAAAAATTTGGTTGAATGAAAAAAAAGCAGTAACTTTGCACTCGCAAACGGGAGGAAAGCTCTTCCGAAGGCAAAATAATAGCTTAATGGCGGGATAGCTCAGTTGGTTAGAGCGTCGGATTCATAACCCGGAGGTCTCGAGTTCAATTCTCGATCCCGCTACAAAAAAAGTCGCTTGCAAAGCGACTTTTTTTGTTTCCCATTATATCTCTGCTGATTTCAATTTTTCGGCGTTTTCGGCTATGATCAGTTTATCAATGCATTCCTGTATGTCTCCATCGATGAATGATCCAAGGTTATAGACGGTATAATTGATCCTGTGATCAGTCATTCGTCCCTGAGGAAAGTTGTAGGTGCGTATTTTTGCCGACCTGTCGCCGGTGCTTACCATGGTTTTTCGTTTAGAAGCGATATCATCAAGATATTTCTGATGTTCGCGGTCGTAAATGAAAGTTCGTAAGCGAGAGAGTGCCCTCTCTTTATTTTTAGGCTGATCGCGAGTCTCGGTGCATTCGATCAGTATCTCCTCCACTACGCCGGTGTTGGGGTTCTTCCAGTTGTAGCGTAGGCGCACGCCAGATTCTACCTTGTTGACGTTCTGGCCTCCGGCTCCTCCTGATCGGAAAGTGTCCCACTTTATTTCCCCTTCATGTATCTCTACATCAAATTCCTCTGCTTCAGGAAGCACAGCTACAGTTGCGGCTGAGGTGTGAACTCGTCCTTGAGTTTCCGTAGCTGGGACTCTTTGCACCCTATGCACTCCACTCTCATACTTCATGGTGCCATACACTGAGTCACCCGTAAGAGTGAAAACAATCTCCTTGTATCCTCCTGCAGCTCCTTCTGAAGTGTTGCTCACAGCTAATGTCCATCCTTTTCTTTCTGCATATTTTTGGTACATCCTGAAGAGGTCACCGGCAAAAAGAGCGGCCTCGTCGCCCCCCGTGCCTCCTCTTATTTCCACAACGCAGTTTTTAGAGTCGTCCGGGTCCGGTGGGATCATCAGCATTTTTATCTCCTCCTCGAGTCTTGGGATGCTTGATTGAGCCTCTTCCAGTTGCTCTCGGGCCATGCCTCTCAGTTCCTCGTCTGATTCTTCTGAAAGCATAGTCTTTGCTTCTTCAATATTGGATAGGGCAGTGCGGTAAGCATTTGCTGTCTTAAGTATCTTTTCAAGGTCATGGTATTCCTTCGTCAGCCTGACATACCTTTTTTGATCTGCAATTACTGCAGGATCTGTGATTAGTGTGGATATTTCTTCAAATTTGGCGTCCAGTCCATCAAGACGCTCAAGAATATTAGCCATATGATTTGATCATGGATTTGGATATACGAAAAAAGACCAATACTCCTCGAGTATTGGTCTTTGTAGCCGATCCGGGACTCGAACCCGAGTCTCCACCGTGAGAGGGTGGCGTGCTAACCGCTACACTAATCGGCCTTTTTAAATCATGATGACCGAAGTCATCATGATGTCTCTTTCATTTTGACGATGCAAAGTTAGTAAGAATTTTTGAACTATGCAAATTTTTCAAAGAAAAAATGCAAATTTTTTTATTCTATTTATTCTTTGCATCAGTCAGGATAGTCTGATTACTCAGCGGGCTGTTCTTCAGTAGCGGCTGCCTCGTTTTCAAGAGCCTCCTTGGCTGCTGCCTCGGCTGCTGCAAGCTTTTCAGCCTTCTTCTTTGCTACTTCTTCGCCCTTTGCGCGGTTCTGAGCTGCCTCAGCCTCAAAGCGAGCCTTTGCATCTTCAGCTGCCTTTGCATCTTTCTTAGCCTGGAATGCATTTGCCACCTTTGCGCGGTCTGCTTTCCAAGCATCGAAGCGCTTCTGTGCCTCCTCTTCGGTGAATGCGCCTTTCTTCACGCCACCGCGAAGGTGCTTCATAAGCATTACTCCTTCTTTAGAAAGAATTGAACGAACTGTGTCTGTAGGAAGAGCTCCCACTTCTACCCAATACAAAGCACGGTCGAAGTCTAAACTTATTGTAGCAGGATTAGTGTTCGGATTATAGGAACCTATCCTTTCAATAAATTTACCATCACGTGGTGCCCTGCTATCGGCGACTACAATGGGATAATAAGCGTAGCCTTTACGGCCATGACGCTGCAATCTGATTTTTGTTGCCATAAAACTTGCCGGTTTATTGATATTGAGATTGTTCTTTGGCCTGCTTATTTTATATCCGGCAGAACATAAAATCTGCAAGCGACTGCAAAGTTACTGCTTTTTATTGAACTGTGCAACTTTTTTGCTGATTTTTTTGCTGATTTGTCGCAATTTTCAGTCAAGAACTTCAAGTTTTACCGTGAAATGGCGCATTAGCTCAGCTTCCCATTTGATTTTTACACCTCGTGTGATCTCATGGCGGCGGTCGTAGACATTCTTTAGGGCAGCGGCTATGACATTCATGTGATTGTCGGTGTATGTCCTTCTGCATATGCAGAGACGCAGGAAGTCGTTGCCATCAAATCTGTTCTCGCGTGTGATGGGATCCCTGTCGGCAAGGAGATAGCCGATCTCGCATCCTCTCACTCCGGCTTCCAAGTAGAGCTCGATGCCAAGTCTTACTCCGGGGAATTCTTCTTTTGGCACTTTGTCAAGCACTTTGTCGGCGTCGATGAAAATTGCATGGCCTCCCACAGGGCGCTGATAGGGGATGCCATACTCATCGAGTTTGGATGCAAGGTATTCCACCTGCTTGATGCGGGTCTGGAGCATGTCAAACTCTGTATTCTCATCAAGACCTACCGCAAGGGCTGCCATATCGCGTCCATTCATGCCTCCGTAAGTAAGGAATCCTTCAAATGGAATCAGGAAGCGCTTGGCACCCTCATATATATCCTCCCATTTAGTGGCGATGAATCCTCCCATATTGACGAGTCCATCTTTTTTCGACGACATCGTCATGCCATCGGCATATGAGAACATCTCCCTGCTGATCTCCTTTATGCTTGCATCCTTGAATTCAGGCTCTCTGACTTTGATAAAGTATGCGTTTTCAGCAAAACGCGCGCTGTCGAAGAATACGAGTTTGCCATATTTGTCGGCAAGTTTTCTTACTCCGCGCAGATTCTCCATTGATACGGGTTGACCTCCGGCAGTGTTGTTGGTGATGGTGACTATTATAAAAGGTATCTTGTCATTGTGCTTTTCAAGTACATCCTCGAGTTTTTTCAAATCGACGTTGCCTTTGAATGGAACCTCAAGTTGTGTGTCCTTTGCTTCATCAACAGTGCAGTCAATGGCAAAAGCTTTTCGAGACTCAATATGTCCCTTTGTGGTGTCAAAGTGTGAGTTGCCGGGTACATAATCACCCTCTTTTACGAGGTGTGAAAAGAGCACGTTTTCAGCAGCCCTGCCCTGGTGGGTAGGAAGCACATAGTCAAAACCGGTGATGCGCTTGATTGTGTCTTTTAGCTCATAGAAGCTTCTTGCTCCGGCATAAGATTCATCGCCGGTCATCATAGCTGCCCATTGGCGGTCGCTCATTGCTCCTGTGCCGGAGTCAGTCAGGCAGTCAATGTAGACATAGTCGCTCTTAAGCATGAATACGTTGTAGTCAGCTTCTTTGAGCCATTTTTCGCGTTCTTCACGAGTGCTTTTCCTGATGGGTTCCACCATCTTGATTTTCCATGATTCTGCAAAAGGTAGTTCCATAAATGTCAGTATATATATGGTTTTAAAATATTTTCTGGCTACAAATTTAATTTCTTTTTTTGAGATATGCAAATTTTATACTAAAAATATTCCTCATCCACGTTTGCTAAACTCACTCATCCTGTTTACTAAGTTGCAGAAAAAAAAGCCTGTCGAATTTCGACAGGCTTTTCGAGGTTCCAAGCGGATTCGAACCGCTGTGAACGGTTTTGCAGACCGGTACCTAACCACTCGGACATGGAACCATTTGCATCTTTGAATGGGGTTCCCTTTCAATTGCGATGCAAAGTTAATGCTTTTTTTTTATTCCTGCAAATTTTTTGGCTAAAAAAATTTCAGTTTCGGAATTCTTTCTGAGCTACATCATATTTTTTTACCATAGCGTGCATAAATCTCAACACCTAATTTTTTAGCTTTTTCAATGTCGGCACTGTTATTGGGGTCAACTCCATATTTGCTTAATTTTGGAATCACAACGGGTGTTCCCGGACGAATTCTGTCAGGATGCCCAAGGAACGACTGATTTTCCTGATATATGTATGGCCAAAGATTATAATTGCCATAGTGTGCTTTTGCCATAGTCGTAAGGTACCTTGTGGTGCCGATGGTGTCATATACCACCGCATCCGATGGGGCAGTGGGCACTTCCACTTCAGATTCGCTTTCTTGTGTAGAGTCAATGGCAGAGTCTGTTGCCACAGCGGCTTCCGGGGTGATAGAATCGTTGCCGATGATTTTTCCTCCAACAACAAAACCGGCCGTTTTGTCTGCTGATGCTGTTTGTGATTTTTTAAAGAACCCATTAAAATCGTTTGTGGCAAAGAAATACCATATAGCAAAGGTCGTTAACAATGCTACCACAGCTGCGCCAAACACTATTAATAGTCCTTTCACCCAATTTTTCCTGCGGGAATTTTGTATCTCAAATTCCTCCAAATCTTCAGAAATCTCAGAGGCGGTGTCGGCATCTTCATTTTCGGTTTCCTCTGTCTGTGAATCTGATGGCTCTTCATCCAAATTTTCTTCAGAAGAGACGGCAGATGTCTGTGACTCTTGTTGAGAACCTTCTCCTTCGTGTGTATTTAAATTTTCTTCGGCTTCCGAATTGTTTTGATCATCATCAGTCTCTTCCTGAGTCTTTAATGTTTCGTTTGCATCAGGTTCTTCTTGGGCTTTTGATTTTTCTGGTGCATCTGAACGCACTACAAAATTGGCTTTTTGCTCGTCATGTTCGCTTTCCTCTTCGTTGTCATATACTTGTTCTTGCGCTGTGGTATCAATAACTTGGAAATCATAGTCTTCCTCAAGCTCTGATTCTTGTTCTTCCTTTGTGAAAGAAATTGTAAGATCTCGTTGAGCAAGCGCATCTGTTTCCTCATGCCCTTCTGTGGTCACGACTTTGAAATCAATATCTGAAGAATTGTCTTCATTTTCATTGTCGTTTTGAACCTGTATCTCTTCCGGGGTGAAAAGCTGGTCGATGTCTACATCGTCGCTGATTTCTATTGCAGTGAAAGCCTCAAAAGGTGAATTGACGGCCTCCGCAAGTTCTTTGGATGGCGTGAATACTACTTTGATGTGGCCGTCTATCTCCATAGGCTCCCCGGTGGTGACATCTACACTCCTACGGGGCTCTACTCGTGAAAGACTGAATGTGCCGAGTCCTTTAATCTTGACACTTTCTTGCGCTTCAAGGGTTTCGCTTATTAAAGCGAAAAACTCACGCAAGAAATCTTCAGAAAATCTCTTCGATCTTCCTGAATGTTCTGCGAGCAGTGATGCAAGACGTGGAAACGTAATTTTATTATTCATGGTTGCGGACTTTCTGTTTAAGCAATGTGGAAGGGCGGAAAGTAAGCGTGATTTTGGGTGGTATCAGCATTCTTTTTCCTGTCTTTGGATGGCAGGCTATTCTTTCGATCCTTTTACGCGGCTCAAAACTGCCGAAGCCGGGGAAAGTGACTGAATCTCCATCCAGGGCAGCCTCTGTCATCACCTGGCAAAGGGCGCTTATCATCTCAGAGGTTTCTTCTTTCCCCGCATTTATCCTCTGGCTCAATGTTTCCAAAAAAGTCTTGTAGTCCATCGACTGGTTTAAGTTATTTCTTATTTTTCAGATTCTTATTTTCTTTGAGCAATTGCTTCCTTTCAAAATATATATCCCCTTGGGGAGAGCAGAAAGGATGTCTGTGTCAGATGATGGGTCTTTAGAAATCAGATTTCCGTTGACATCATATAATGCTGTGTACTCCCCGTCGTCATCGTAACTCACTTGTCCTACATGAGCTCCAAAAGGATTATCATAGTCAGGTGTGGCAAGATAACGGGTATCTGACAGTTTTCTTAAATTTGCATTATATGCCTCAGTCGCATCAGGGTTGCTGACCACGACATTTTTTACAGGTTTGTCGGTTATTTCTACTGCATATGTCAGAAGATTTTTTTTAGCGTCTGCCAGATCATCGGTATAAATGGTCAACTGTCCATCTTCTTCATTGTATACATAGGAATATCTGTTTTTGAGTCGTGAAATCCAGAAGTCGCCATAATCTTCGAAATTATACATTCCTACTTCAGATGGGTCGAGACGATCTACAAGGCGTTTCTGGAGTATCATTTTCCATTCTCGGTTGGGGTGTATGAGCAAAATTGCCGATGCGTAGTTGCCCCTAAGCTTTTGCATAGCGCTTTCCCATTCGTCGGGGGCGCGATGAGTTTCCCAAGTGTCGTTGTTGAGGGGCTCACCATCCTTATTGTTATATACGTCGGAGATATGAAGTTGCATGGTCAAGACATTTGACAGGTCATCACTCCAATTATTATTGTATCTTCCGAAGAATGGGAATTCTGAAAGAATGTCTCCACCGGTATAGCAAGACTGGAAACTGTAGTTCCCTTCCTCCAGCATCGCATGGAAATCCGGATTCACGCAAAGGTGGCCGGAACGGAATGACCTGACATTGTTGCCGAGATCCTCCTCGAGGATCTGCTTTGACATCACTATTTCAGCCCAAGTAGACACTCCTGTGCTCACGCCGTCTTCGCAAGTGGCTCTGAAAGCGTACTCTTCTTTTGTCACTACATCTGTATTGCGGGTCTTGTTGAAGTCCGGGAAATGGCAAACTGAGTGGCTGCCTACGGTATGCCCGTCCTCAAGCAGCTTGGCAGCCTTGGGTATTGTCTCAGAATTATAGAAGTCAGAAAGATAAGAATGTCCGAAGTTGATCTTGTCGCTGAAATAATGTGTAGTCAGGAAATAGTGTCCGCTCATGCCAAGCGACTTTTCGTATTCCGACATATAGTGCATCTCATCATAGGCTGTGCGGCTGTCGCAGTCGTGTGTGGGAATAAGCAGCTGCAGATAGCCGGCAGGAACTGTAAATTTCCATACCGAAAGTCCGGTAGCCTTGGCATGTATGGAGCGAAGGAAAAGTGCCCACACGTCGGAAGATGGCTCAAATCCGTTGTTGTATTGTCTTGATGAGTTTTGGTCTTTGTTAAGCTGGTTGCGCTGTACGACTTCTCTCCATGATACCCCTGCCAGATAGGCAGCGCCATCTCCATGTAAATTCCTTGCTACTGCAGCATCTCCGTTGCTGTAAGTGGCGAGCACATCACAAGTTGTAGGAGCGAAAGTGAAACTCTTTACTCTTCCTATTGAAGTCTCCCGCTCATGTTCTTCGTCGATATATTCCAGTTCGCGGTCACCATAGTATTGCTCGTTCCATTTAATTATCGTATTTTCGTTGCTTTTGTTGAATTTTCCATCGGCATCGATGCCAAAAATTTCGGATACTATGTCAGAGCATGAAGTCGGGACATATCTAATGGCTGGGGTCACTAAAGTGCCTCCTCCCTTTATCCATTCTGATATGGAAAGCATCTCATCCCTTGTAAACGATGTGTTGGTCATGACATTAGCAAGCAATATCACGTCTTGTGTCATTGCCTCTTTTAAATCAGTGGTGATGATATAGTCATAGCCGGCTATGTCGCATAGATATGAGGCTGAATAGACTTGTCTCGAGTTGTCGCCTAATGATTCCATCTCGTTATTTCTCTCGCAAATATCGAGAACAGCGATTCCCGCTGTCGCAGAAAGGCATGTCATAGAGAGTATTCCTATGCATATCCCTTTTATTATGTTGAGGAATTTTAGTCTCATGTAAATTGTTGTTTAGTATTGTCACAATTAAGGCGCAAATATAGTGAAATTTTTTTTATTCTCAAAATTTTATGCTTGTGTATGATGATTTTTGAATAATATTTTAAAGAACAAACAATTATTTCAGACCGAATGCCCTGTTTTTTTTGGAATACTTGATTTTATTGATTAATTTTGCATCTCAAATGAAGTTGTTTAAACT
>JAIDSL010000030.1 GCA_029061255.1 Muribaculaceae bacterium | reverse complement strand
TGATTCTTAACGTATTAAACATTTGGCTCCTAAGAGCCGTTTATAAACTCAAAAAAAATTACCGAAGTATTGTTATATATATTGAAGTTATTAAACATAATTACGTAAAAATAATACAATTAGGAGTCAAACCGAACAAACCTTTTAGATTCTGTACCTGATATTTTTTCAGCGTTTCATTACCTTCTTGGTGGTGCCGTCGCTCATGCGGACGATGTTGATGCCTGATACCGGGGTCTGCAGGCGGTTGCCCATCAGGTCGTAGTATTCCAATTCTTCTGGCGCCCCGGAGACGTTGAGGTTAACACCCATATATCCTTCATCTCCATAATAGCCCTTCACAATGGCCTCGACAAGGTCTTTCTGGTTGAATGCAGGTACACTCCTTGAGTTACCATCCGAAAGACCCATCCAATAGAAAGTGGCAAATCCGTGACCCTTTGCTTGCTCCACAAAATCTCGTGCGAAAGCCACCACATCATTCCTGTGGTTTTTATAGTCGTCGCCGTCACTTGTACCCCATTCTCCGAAGATCACGGGCGCACCTTTTGAAGCAAGATGTGTTTCGACTGCATTCATCATGCTTTTGACACTGCTCTTGGCGCTATTGAGACCTCCGCCGATATAGGGATAGCTGTGCACTTCAAAGATAATATGGTCTTCCGCGTCGTCTGCCGGCAGCTGCATCTCCTTTAGTGGGTCCTGAAGATGTGAATTCCAATTTCCATCTCCGCAGCAGGCTCCATAGGTGCTGACGATAAGGTTGCGTTCAGCATTGTTGCCACCTGTTGCTCGAACAGCATTCACAAAACTTTGTGCATAGCTGTTGATGGCCTTGTAGGCGGACTCTGCAACAGATGCGTTGTAGTTTCCCGGTGCACCAAAAGATGAGAAACACCAAGAATCATATGAGTCAAGCATCTCATTATATCCCTCGAAAAGGAGACGGCCGTCGTAATCCTTAAACTCCTCTGCTATCTGGGTCCATACTGCCTCGAAGCGATCTTTCTGCTCATCATATACCTTTTCATCTGCCACAAGCCAACATGTAGATGCAGCGCCCGTATCGTGATGGATGTTGAGTATGCAATACATGTCCTGGCTTATTACATAGTCTACTATCTCATGGACACGCTTCATCCAGTCTGCATTAATCTTAGTGCCGATAGGATCTTTCACCGGATCCCATGTCAGACCGCCGTCGAATTTCGCCTCCATATGAGGATACCACGTTACGGGGACGCGGATAGCGTTGAACCCGGCATCCTTGAAGAGTTTGAAGAGCTCCGGCTTAGTCTCGGGTTGCCCCCAGGCCGTCTCGTAGTCAAACGGTCTACGCTGGCTCCATTTCTCGATCCACATATTCTCCAGGTCGCCGGAATTGCTGTCGAGAGTATTTCCGAGATTCCATCCGATACGCATGTTGGCTACGGCCTCATCGGCTGTCTCTATTGACTGTGCGTACACTGACCCGCCAGTCATGAAGACCAAAGCGGCAATAATTGTATTCCTTATCATAAGCATATTAGTTTCAAGTGTTGAGTATTAGTTGCAAAGATAACACTTTATCCTGACATTTGCAATACATTCATTCGGTCTGCCCGAATTAATAATAAAAAAGCATAAGAACTACAGCTATCAGATATAATAAAAACCATATCCATCGCTGCTTCTTAGGAGTCCATCCCCATATGAGTAGCAGAAATGAGCAGTCTATTATCAGATTATAGATAGAAGCATAAAACACATTCTTATTAAACTCGCCTGCACTTAACCCCATTACTGTAACCACAAAACCTCCTGTAACAAACACAGCCAAAATTCCGAGTCTGGCCACGTTGGCAAGCACTGTCCATAATATTCTTTCTGATTTTCCACCGGTATCCATAAAGTGTAGCATAAGAGTTTACTATGCAAAAATAGTAAAATTATACATACTATCAAAATCCGAGTGCTTTTAAACTATTATATAAGTAGTAAGCATCCTGTCATGGAATGTAGGCATGTCCGCAATAAATCAGGCCGGAGGCCTGATGATCATGCTAAAACTCCAGACTTCAGTCTAAGACAACCCAACAATAGCCCCGTAGCCTCGAAAAGGACCTAGTATAAATAATTGAATCCACTTTAAAACACTCAAAAAGTGGGCACATATTTGGATGTTTAGCGAAAAAAAATTATATTTGCATGATAAAAATCGGCAATTATGGCAGAGCATACTATTGGTGGACCCGTGTACCCTATAGGAATCCAATCCTTCCAAAAGATCATTGAAGGAGGATACACATATATCGACAAGACTTTTTTTATCGCCAAACTGGTGAAAGAAAGTCAATATGTCTTTCTTAGTCGTCCTCGTAGGTTCGGCAAGAGTCTTCTGCTCTCCACCATACATGCGTATTTCGAAGGGCGACGTGAGCTCTTCAAAGGACTTGCAATCGACAGCCTGGACATGGACTGGACTCCAAGGCCGGTGATTCATTTCGACTTCAATTCAGAAGATTATTCAGCTGAAGATGCTCTTGACAGGATCCTTTCCAGGCAATTGGAGGAATATGAAAAAAAATACAGTATTACAGACCATTCGGACACATTTTCCGGACGATTCTCAAAGCTTATCAAACAAATAGCGGAATCCACAGGCAAAAAAGCTGTCATTTTGATCGATGAATACGACAAGCCAATTGTTGAGCTTGAGGCTGACAACGATCTTTATGAAAAGAGACAACGAATGCTCAAGGGATTCTTCTCCAACCTTAAATCGATGGATGAATACATCGAATTCGGCATGCTGTCAGGAGTGGCGCGTTTCAGCAAGGTAAGTATCTTCAGCGACCTTAATAATCTTGATGACATATCTATGGAAAACGCCTATTCAGAAATCTGCGGATGGACGGAGAGGGAGCTTACTGAATATTTCCAACCCGGAATCCGGGCTCTTGCCGATGAACGAGAAGAAGAGCCTACCGATACCCTTACTGCACTAAGAGACTATTATGACGGTTACCGCTTCTCTCCAAAGGGATCACCAGTCTACAACCCCTTTAGCGTCATGAGGGCATTGAAGGCAAAGGCGATAATGCCCTATTGGTTTGATACCGGCACACCTACATTTCTTGCCAAAAGAATAAAAAAGAGCGGTATTGATCCCGACTCAATCAACGGTCAGACCCAGAGCTACAGCAACCTCATATCCGTGGGTACCGGCACAAACAACGTAACTGCCCTGATGTTTCAGACGGGTTATCTCACAATAGAATCGTTCGATCCGAGAAGGCTCAGGTTTACGCTCCGATTTCCAAACAGGGAAGTAGAGATAGGGTTTGCAGAAAACCTTCTTCCTCTCTATGCCCCATCTACTGCGCAGCCAAATGGTCCATTTAATATCGAAAAATTCAGAGACGATATCGATGTGGGAGACCCTTATGGATTCATGGATCGGCTTGAAGCTCTGTTCAAGAGCATTCCCGGAGAAGACCATAAGGAATCAACCTACCGTGCTGTCACATATCTTCTCTGCATGCTGTCTGGAACTGAGACCATGCCGGAGCGTCATTCATATAAAGGCAGGAGTGATCTTGAAGTGCTGACTCCTGAATACGTCTATCTTTTTGAGTTCAAATACAATAAGAGTATCAAAGAAGCAATTGATCAGATATATTCACGCGACTACGCCGGAAGATACCGAAAGGATGACCGCAAGGTCTTTCTGATTGGAGCCAACTACGTGGAGAAAAAGGATACAAGAAGACTGGAATATAAAATCGAAGAGCTGAGATAAGCTACAAAATTCTTACCAACCAAAACACTGCTATGGAAGGGAGGCTTCCCAGCCTCCCCCTAAGCGGCTTGTCCGCAACGTATGTACACGCATTTAGAGTTAGGAGTAAGTTCATTTAGATGGAATTATAGACTTGAGGCGCAGAAATTTTATTTTCTCCTCCGATTTCTGGAACTGGCAGACGAACGCAGAAATGATTTTTTTGACAAATTGTGCCCAATGATCTTCATATATAGAATATCTAAATGAAAGAGCCGTGTCCAGACAAACAAAAAATCTACAAATAACCCACTCATTTCTTGTTTTTGAGAATTTATATTACTATTTTTGTAAATCAAAATACTTTAGCCATGAAAAATCTCAGAATCTTCATCGTCCTTATCGTAATGACAATAACATACGCTTCAGGATTTGCCGAAATAATAGGAGACAGCGTAGCTTCAATCGTCAATAACTGGGAAAAGGGTGATTTCGCAATTTACCGTAACAATTCCGGCCGCATCATCATCGAGGGTCGTGACACAATCACAGAGCGTGAGACACCCGAGACCACTTCTAAATTGCTCTTAGCCGAGGTGCTTCCTAACGACGACAAAGTCTATATCGTCACTACAGAATATGCCGATTCTACAGCCATGATCAAAAATCTGAGTGAGACATCTATGTTTAGTGTCACATCGGATGATGAGACTGAGAATGAAGATACCATGCAGACAGCGAAAGACCAGGCTGAACTGTACGCTGAATTTCTGAACCTTATGGAAAAGCCTTTTACCGTCGTCACTGATTTCAGCGGAGAACTTAAAGATATTTATGATTACGATTCGTTGAAGGCTAATCTTGACTCATGTTTCAATCACCTTAAGGCAAAAATTACAACGAAAGAAATACCCGACGGCACAAAGCTTGCACTTATGCTAAACATGCAACGTTTATGGAACCAGGCTGTTTCAAAAGAATCACTTATGAGGAGATGTGAACTGTTTAGATTTTATGGCTACAACTATCCTTTTGGAACCACAATCGATCATGTCAAGCTCCCACTCCTCACCGGAGATGTGGAGGTAGACGGAACCATGACTTTTACATGTGAACCGGTAGAGACGGAAGAGGGAACAAAACTGGTAGAGATATCTTCCATCACTTCCTATGACAGTGATCAGGTGATGGACTACGTCATGTCTGCGTTCTTAAGTGAGGAGGAAAAGAAAGAAACCTCCCTCAAGGATCCGGATCGTCCATACATCTCAATGACGGTGTCAGAAAACTGTCTATATGAACCAAAGACCGGCACATTAGTGGAATACATATGGGAAAAACGCACAACTACTCCTGAAAAGACTATTATCGACTACAAAGTAATCGAACTCGACTGAAATCCCTCTCCCAAAGTCCATTTCTGGGAGGGAGACTTCCCAGCCTCCCCCTAAGCGGCTTGCCCGCAATAAATCAGCCCAGAGACCTAATTATCATGCTCAAAATCCCATACTTCAGTTCCGAGTCTCACCATCATTAGCGAAGTGAACTTGGAAAAGCATTGTCATTTAAATCGTCAATATTACTTTAAATTTTTAGATGTAAATTCCAATTTTTTAATTAATTTTGCATTTGAAAATATAAGATATTATCATGAAAGAAAGCATAAAAATAAAAAATATGGGTCCCCTACGCGATATCTTTATTGAAGATATACGCCCAATGACAATACTAATTGGCGAATCTGGAAGTGGAAAGAGCCTGTTGATGAAGACTCTTATTCTCTTTCGTTATATATACAAGATGCTCAATATCAGATGGTATCTTAAAAATTCCAATGTAAACAAGAGTCGTTTCAAATTAACAATAGGGAATCTTCTATCTCCAGAATTAAAGCACTATTTTAAAGATAATAAGCAACTTGAAGTAGAATACACTGTCGAAATTAATGGCAATAAGCACTCTGTAACATATCGAAACGGTACTATTAATAGGAGTGCAACTGACAAGGCAATTCCAAATGAAGATCTTATATTTCTTAAAGAATGCTGGATCTCCGAAATGAGAAATATCATTCCTGACTGGGATTCTTTCACTCATAATATAAAGAAAAGAAACCTTAATTATTATTTTCAAGAGACTCTTAATGATTTCTTAGATGCGTCTGATAAGTTAAAAAATATTCCTTTAAACTATCTTGGACTATCTCTTGATATTGAAAAGAAAGGAGAACATAAAAAATATTTCATTAAGCCTTTTGATGACTCCTATCCTCCGATAGAATGGAAATATGCTTCATCAGGCATCCAGACCTCTTCATCTATTCCCACTATTGTAGATTATTTTGCAAATTCGTTTTCTTTCAAAGAAGCAATTGGCCGTTCAATAATAAGTTATCTGTACGAAACGGATACTCTCAGGTTATACAAGCCTGAACTCGAACCGATGGACATGAAGAAAATGGTGCATATACATATTGAGGAACCGGAGCTAAATCTGTATCCCACTGCACAATGCCGACTTATGGACAGCATTACAAAGGAAGCATTTATGTCAGTAGCAGAAGACAGGGAGCTACGCTTGATCATTGCCACACATAGCCCCTATATCATCAACTATTTAAATGTTCTTATCAACCGAAAAGGCAGGAATAAGGCAAGGATTGACAAAGCTAATCTTGCAGTATATCGCATATACGACGGTATGCTTCAGAATCTCATTGCCACTGATGAAGAAGGACTCATATTTGTAGATACCCAAGATCTTACAGAACAAATGGAAGATATCATGACAGAGTATGAATATCTAACAAACCATAAATAATGGAGACCACTCAATTGAATCTGCTCTGGCGATGTTTTCCTGCTGCAACTGATCCTACTGATTTCTCTTTTGAAGCAGTTGGAACATTCAGTTTGACAGATAATAAAGCATGCACTCAAGAAAGATCTTCGAATCAATGTCCTTCAGATTGCAATAGGGAAATTCTAATAATCCATTCAGAAGCCCCACTAACAATTATTGCATTTGATGAATGGCTCAAAGATTTTCCTTTATCAAAATGTGACTACTTGCTTTATAATACAGGCATTCAGAAACAACTGTTTGCATTCTGTGAGTTGACTTGTTCATTACCTCAATATGTTGACGACCGGGTTGACAATGTTGGAAAGAGAGCAAAGGCATATTCTCAGATGATATCTTCATGGAGACTTATATCTGAAAGTGAGAATCCAGTATTCAAAGCCCAAATTCTCAATTATGTAAGAAAAATTGGAATCTTTGGATGGCGAAATAGACAATCCAGCCCATCAAGAGGAGCTTTGAAAGCTTTAAGATCATTTGTTAACACTCCCGGAAGCCAAACTCACATCAAGACATTCCAGAACTACGCCTTTGGCGAAAATTTTGAATTTATTCAAGTTAAGTATCCGCATACACTACAAGTATAGTTATGCTCACTTTATCTTGGGCGTAGCCACTTGCTTTAGTCTGGGCGTAGCCACTTAAGCTTGAACAAAGTTAATTCCCAGCCTCCCATCTAAGCAATGCTATGGAAGGGAGGCTTCCCAGCCTCCCCCTTAGCGGCTTGTCCGCCCTAAATCTGCCCGGAGACCTGATGATCATGCCGTAACCCTGAACTTCAGCCCGGGGTAGTCCATCCATTCCACTGAAGCCTCGGAGAGGTGCCTTATAATTGAGACTTTCATATTTATTGGCAGTAATATTTATTGGCAGTAAATAAAATCATTCATTTTTATTTACTGCCAATAAACAAATATTGCATTTTTATTTATCACTAATTAAAAAAATCCCATTTTCACACAAAACTACCACATACACTCACAATCCGAATCCGCCCCCTTGCCGACTGGCTCCTCTCCCTTTAGCACCCGCGGCCAATCAGGCAGTGAATATCTTTTGAAGTGAGCCGTCCTACTATGGAAGGGAGGCTTCCCAGCCTCCCCCTAAGCGGCATATCCGCACTTCTTGCATTAGTAAAACACGATTTCTGACACCTTACGCCTGAAACCTTAATATCTGGACTACTTTTTTCAAAAAATCCACTCCAAACTCTTGCATAAAGCAAAATTTTATCGTAAATTTGCAGTGACCTATCGCCGTGAGACTCCATAAGGAGCCGGAACGAGGGAGGTCATTACATAATGAAAAGCGTTACTGCGCTTGATTCTTGGCTGTTTCTGAAATGTGGCAGTTTCATATTCATCGTCAAGAATGAAGTAACGGTGATGTCTTCGGGGTATGATAACGTACCCAAAGCTTTCGTACCCATAGGTATGAGTGCTTTGGCGTATCACATATCATACGGCGTAGGCTCTTCGTTACTCGTTCTACGATGAAACGGCGATGCCACATGCCTAGAAACAGCGGGACGAGTAACAGTACGGATCCTGCGCTTTTTTTGTATCACTATGCCTTTTGGGGATTCGAGGGTAATGATACTTACCTTCTTGCTACGGGTAAGAAAACATCATACAATTAACACAAAATGTTATGAACAGAAAACTCTTATTTTTCAACTTGCTTACAGCCATTTTCATCTGCTGCATTCTCTTTCCAACCCAATCAAAAGCCGACGTCATCGCATCAAAAGATACAGTTACAGGCACAGTGATTGACAAGAAAAAGAATCCTATTCCAGGAGCAAAGGTTGAGATTGTAGGACAGCCATACTCCGCCTTCACCGACCTTGACGGCAGATTCAACATAAAGTGCGAACAAGGAGCTAAAAAAGTCCTTGTCTCCTATCCAAAGGTAAAAAACGTAAAGAAGAAAATATCTCAAGATATGACTATCCAGATCGGAAGATCATGGAAGCAAGTCCCCGAACGCTACCAATGGTTTGTAGGGGCAGGTATCGGCGTTGGATATATTTATGGTAGTGATGACCATTTCTCCCCAGACATAAGTGTTATGGTTGGACGCGTAAGAGCCATAGGTTGGTATATCAGAACTCACTATATTAAAGAGTCGACGAAGATGGTATCGGATGGTTATTATAGTTATGCTGAAAAAGGTAGTTCAATGGGAGGAACTTTTGGCGGAATGGTAAGACTTGGATGTCCTTTACATCTTCTTGTTGGAATTGGATATGAAAGTACATCTATATCTAATGAACGAGGTGGCGGATATCTATTGGAGGGAGGCTTTCTCTTCAGGATTAAAGATAACTTTGGAATCAATCTTATAGCTAACTCAGGTGACTCAAAGATAACTGAAAACTATACTTCCTTTAGCTTAGGCTTCAACTACTTCTTCAACAAATAATCATAAGATAACACCAAACATAACACTAATATAAGTAATAGTGTAAAATCAGATTTGAATTAGAACCGCAGACGAAAAATATCCTGCATAAGATTTGGAAGGGAGGCTTCCCAGCCTCCCCCTAAGCGGCTTGTCCGCAATACATCAGATCAGAGACCTTATAATCATGCAAAAAACCACCTCAGTCTGGGGCAACCCTAACAATAGCCCTGAAGCCTCTGAGAGGAGCTTTATAATAAGCTTCATTTATTACTAACTCAACTTTCGCATGATCTTTTTTTATCACGCAAAGGCGCAAAGTGGCAGAGTTTCAATGCTTTTGGGAGCTTCGTGACTCGGTTTTGGCAAGCTCGCAATGATTGCGGCCTGCTACGCATCGGCCGGAGTACGCAGAGAAAGCTACGCAGTTTTTAATTCTGAATATTACGCTACAA
>JAIDSL010000003.1 GCA_029061255.1 Muribaculaceae bacterium | reverse complement strand
CCAATATTTCTTGGGGTCTTTATGGTATCGGTATTGCTGCCGTGGGTATGCTCTCCACCCTTGGTATCACACTTGCTACTGATGCTTATGGCCCTATCGCCGACAATGCCGGTGGCAATGCTGAGATGAGCTCTCTTGGTGAAAATGTCCGCAAGCGCACTGATGCCCTTGATTCTCTTGGCAACACCACCGCTGCTACTGGCAAAGGCTTCGCAATCGGTTCCGCTGCCCTTACAGGCCTTGCTCTTCTTGCTTCGTACGTGGAGGAAATCCGAATGGGTCTCCATCATATCGGCCAGGAGTTCATTCAGGTTGGCACTACAATCGACCCTGTGAGCAATCTTGAGGTTCCTCGTATGATTGCCCTCAATCAGGCTACATTCCGCGACTTTATGGTGGCTTACGATGTCAACCTTATGAATCCGATGGTTCTTTCTGGTATGTTCATAGGTGCCATGATGGCATTCCTTTTCTGCGGACTCACTATGAATGCTGTAGGTCGTGCTGCTTCTCACATGGTTGAGGAAGTTCGCCGTCAGTTCCGTGAGATAAAGGGTATCCTTACAGGTCAGGCAGAACCTGATTATGCACGTTGCGTTCAGATCTCTACAAAGGGAGCACAGCGTGAGATGGTATTCCCCTCGCTTCTCGCTATCGCTGTTCCTATCATCGTAGGTCTTGTATTTGGTGTGCCGGGTGTAATCGGCCTTCTTATTGGAGGTCTTTCTGCTGGCTTCGTTCTTGCAGTCTTCATGGCTAACTCTGGTGGCGCTTGGGATAATGCAAAGAAATACATCGAGGAAGGCAACTTCGGTGGCAAAGGCAGCGAGGTGCATAAAGCTACAGTTGTCGGCGATACAGTCGGCGACCCCTTCAAGGATACATCCGGTCCGAGCCTCAACATCCTCATCAAACTGATGTCTATGGTAGCCATTGTGATGGCAGGCCTCACAGTTTCCTGGAGTCTCTTCTGAAGAATACTATGATACAATGAAAAATAGGCTTCCGGCAACCCGGAAGCCCATTTTTTATATACAGAATATAGCTTTTCAATCACTTGCGTTCGAGCGTGATGGCATCAATCGCAGCAATGGTGACAAGGTCAATAATCTCGCGCTCAGAAGCATTGCTGTTGGTAAAATAGACTGGTTTTTTCAGTCCCATCTGGATAGGTCCGATGATCGAACCGACTCCCATGCTCAAAAGCATCTGCGTTGTCGTGTTAGCGGCCGTGAGGTTAGGGAAGACAAGCGTGTTGACCTTCTTGCCTTTCAGCTTATTGAAAGGATAAGTGTGATCACGCAACTCTGTGTCAAGCGCATATTCCACCTGCATCTCTCCATCTACATTTACATTCGGATATTTCTCATGTAGTTCTTTCACTGCATTTGCCACCAACGTAGCCTCCTCATGCTTTGAAGAGCCGAAATTGCTATAAGAAAGCATGGCTATCTCAGGCTCTATGGCAAAGAATCTGACTGTATGATCAGCCAATCGTGCTATGTCCACCAATGCAGCCTTGTCAGCATCCGGATTTACAGCTGTATCAGCAATAAAGAATGTTCCCTTGCGTGTATTCAGGATATGCATTGTCGCGAAGTGGTTGTAGCCATCCTGCAGCCCAATGATTGATACCACATCGCTTGCTGCCGACTCTCCGGCTGAATAGGAAGAATAGAGGCATGCATCCGCATCTCCTGTCTCCACCATCATCATGCCGAAATATGACCGCTCATACATCTTCTCCAGTGCCAAGTCATAAGAGAACCCTTCGCGTGCTTTCTTCTCTGCGAGAATCCTTGCATAGCGCTCTCTGGTTTCCATTTCTCGGTCGTGACGGGGATTGATGATCTCAACACCTTTTAGCGACAATCCAAGACGTGCGGCACGCTTTTCAATCATCTCTTCATTGCCGAGGACTACAGGACGACATACGCCTTCATGACCGCTTCTGACCGCTGCTCGTAGCATATTGTCCATGTTACCTTCGCAAATCACCACTCGTTTCGGTGTGTGGCGTGCCATCTCAGATATGCGGCGCATCATCTTTCCGTCATCACCCATCAAAGCTCTGAGTCTCACCTGATAAGCATCCCAATCAGTGATCGGACGCTTTGCAATACCTGATTCTGCTGCAGCCTTTGCCACCGCGGGTGCCACGCAAAGAAGCAGACGTGGGTCAAGAGCCTTCGGAAGAATATATTCTCTGCCGAATTTTATGTTGTTCATTCCATATGCCTCATCCACTACTGCCGGAACCGGACGCTCGGCAAGATCAGCAATTGCATGCACGGCGGCAATCTTCATTGCCTCGTTGATTCCTGTGGCCCCGCAGTCAAGTGCACCGCGGAAGATATATGGGAAACCTATCACATTGTTGATTTGATTGGGATAGTCAGACCTTCCTGTCGCTACAATGATATCCGGGCGAGTCTCCATAGCGAGGTTATAGTCTATCTCCGGATTAGGATTTGCCAGTGCAAACACTACCGGTTTCTCTGCCATTGACAACACCATCTCTGGGGTGACCACATCAGCTACAGAAAGTCCAAGGAAGACATCTGCTCCCACCATTGCTTCTGCTAACGTGTGTAGGTCGCGCGTAGTGGCAAACTCACGTTTCTGTTCATTCAGGTTCGACCTGTCTGCACGGATCACTCCCTTCGAATCGCACATCACCACATTTTCTTTCCTCACTCCAAGCTGCACATAAAGCCGTGTGCAGCTTATGGCGGCCGCTCCGGCTCCGTTTACTACCAGGCGAATATCCTCAATCTTCTTATCTTGAATCTTCAGTGCGTTCAGGAGTCCCGCAGCTGAGATTATTGCGGTTCCATGCTGGTCGTCGTGCATGATAGGAATTTCACATTCCTCTTTAAGTCGGGTTTCTATCTCAAAACATTCCGGGGCCTTGATATCTTCAAGGTTTATTCCTCCGAATGTTGGCGATATAGCTTTTACTATCTGTATGATTTTTTCAGGATCTTTCTCATTGATTTCAATATCAAATGCATCCAGACCTGCAAATATCTTAAAGAGCAAAGCCTTTCCTTCCATTACGGGTTTCCCGGCTAAAGCCCCTATATCCCCAAGTCCTAATACAGCTGTTCCGTTGCTGATGACACCTACAAGATTACCTTTGTCTGTATACCTATAAGCATCTTCCGGATTCTTCTGGATCTCTAAGCAAGGGTATGCCACGCCCGGCGAATAAGCCAAGGCGAGGTCATGCTGTGATGCATATGGTTTGGTGGGCACGATTTCAATTTTACCCGGTTTACCCTCCTCATGATAATCGAGGGCCATCTCTTTGGTAACTTTCGATATGTTTTGCATGATTTAAATACTTACTGCCTGTCTGATTTCGCAAAAACTCTTGAATAGAATATTCTCAACTCAATCAAACAGACATTTTACCTTAAAAAACTCTATCTATATAACAAATTACGCACAAAAATGTATAAAAAGAGCCGCGTAATTTCCGCTAACGGCTCTTTTTAAACAATTCGTTTAGTCAAATTTATTTCTTTGGGGTTTTCTGCATCTCAGCCAGTCGGTCTTTTACAGTGGATATCACTGTAGCAGGAAGCTTACCATTTTTCACAATCTGTTCATAATAGCGTATAGCCTGTGGATAATTTTGGTTCAGGAAATCTCCATTGTAGTTCATGCTTCCAAGATAGAATCTTGCCCAATCATCACCTGCATCTGCGGCTCTCTCACTTTCTTTTAGTCCTTTCAAGAATCCCTCTTTATATATCGGTTGGTCCTGGAGCTTCATGCCGGTATGCACTTTCTCTATCCATAAGAGAGCTTGCTGAGCGTCTTGTCCCACTTCATCTGTGGCGGGAGCTTGAGGCAGCATAGGTCGGAAAAGTGTGACGCGCGATAAATTCTCTCCCAGTTCTCCTGCTATGTAATGCCAGAAAAAGGCATCAGGATAGTCAAGTGAGCCGCCATTTTTTGTTCCGAGCAGATTTGCATAAAGGGTCATACCTCTTGGGTATCCTTTCAAAGCCCCTTTATGGTAATTTTCTCTTGCTTTCTCGCCATCTTCCGTCACACCTTTACCCTCAAGAAACATACTTCCAAGAGCGGTGTAAGCGAATCCCTCATGGTCGGCTTTAGACTCAAGATATTTCTTGGCAGTATCATAATCTTTCTGTTGGAAGTAGAAGAAGCCAAGATAGTCATTAGCCTTCTGATTGCCGTTGGATGCAGCTAATTTAAGGCAACTTTCTGCTAATGCAGGGTTATCTTTCATCTGGTGTACTCCATAATTAATGAGGCTGTCAGTCGACACCGCTCCTTTTTCATATTGCCCTTTCAGCGTCTCAAAGCTGGGACCATCAGCAGCCTTATGTTTCTTTACAGCTACATTTTGCGACTGTTTAGGATTTAATTTAAACAGCGAGAAAAGATTATTGCGTCCGGAAGCAGTCGCAGACATGGCGATAATCACGAGGTTAATGGCGATGATGAGTTTTTTCATAGTATAGAAGAATCAAAGTGTTAATAATACTCATCTAACAAAGCAACCCACAAAATAGTTTGATTCCCCGACAAAAACTCTGTAGCCTCGGATAGGCGCTTTATGATATAGTCCTGTTTCGTCACATAAAACTGCTGGTCATATAAAAATGCGTAGCATCCTCTGCGTGCTCCAGCCGATGCGAAGCAGGCTGTTCTCTCAGCGAGCTTGCTACAACCGAGTCGCGAGCTTCTCTAAGCAATGAAACTTTGCTCCTTTGCGGACTTTGCGTGAGATTTTTAAAGCTTGCGAATAAGTTAAATTATTGAAAAGCACTCTTTAAAAACACAATTTTTTTTTGTAATTTTGCAAATAAAAAAGATATGACAGCAAAAGCCAAAGAAATAGAAGAGGTAATGATCCAAATGGGCGATTCGAGCCAGGTAGCTCATCTTAGTCGCTTCTTCAAATGCGCCCCCGGTCAATACGGATTTGGAGATAAATTTTTAGGAATTAAAGTGCCGCAGACTCGTTCCTTAGTAAAGGAATGCAAATCTCTTGTATCCATTGATGATGCCATGGATCTTATAAAATCAGAATGGCATGAAGTGCGTCTTGCCGGATTCCTTTTTCTTATAGAACTTTACAAGAAAGCTGTAAAAGCCAAGGATAATCAAGCTGTCGAGAAAATCGTAAATGCATATATTGACCACATTCCTTACGGCAACAATTGGGATCTTGTAGACCTTGTGGCCCCAAAAATACTTGGGGAGTACCTCGTTGATCATCCTGAAAAGAGAAATCTACTTGATGATTTCTCAAAAATGTCAGATAGCCTCTGGCATCAGCGTGTGGCAATTGTAGCTACTTGGACTCTTATTTGTAATGGAATCTATGAGGATGTACTCCGTATCTCAAAAAGATATCTAAGTCATTCTCATGATTTGATTCACAAGGCTTCCGGCTGGATGCTTCGTGAGATGGGGAAGAGGGGAGGTGAGAAGGAATTGAGAGATTTCCTCGACTGCTATGCCGTCTCAATGCCTCGCACCATGCTTCGATACGCCATCGAACGCTTTCCCGAGCATGAAAGACAATATTATCTGAAGAAAAAATAACTCAAGTTTCGGATTTGGAAATTATTTCTCTGTTCCTTTGCTTTCTCCCGGACGAGCGAAGCAAGTCCGACCTCTATAAGACCGAGTCTTAAGGTACAAAAGGTCCCGGATTTGAGATAAAATGACTGAATTCTCCTGCACTGCGAGCCCTTTGCTCCTCTGCGTGAGGTTTATTCTGTTAAAAGATAATAGATTACTAAATCAGAAGCTTGAAAAAATAAGGATTATCTAAAATGAGAATAGGAAAACTCGAAATTGGCTTTGCTCCACTCTCAATGGTGGCGCTATTTATAGTGTTAAGTATATTTGCTATATTGGCGGCTGTTCGTCAGGCTCGTCCGGAATGGCCTATGCCTCTCTCATCTTTGATCATCATCAATGAGAGCATGGCATTGCTCGCTACTCTTGTCTATGGGATAATCCTTCATTTGATTATGGCGTTTCTTGGCTGGTACAGGTCATCGCGTATGTAGTTATTTCCCCAGTCTTGAAAGAAACTCTTCTCTCTTGTTTTCCGATATTGGCACGTATGTCTTGCCAAAGACGATTCTATTGCGCTCCACTATCTCAACAAGAGGAATATTGACTATAAAAGACCTGTGCACCCTCATAAAAGTATCCGCTGGCAAGAGATCCTCTATTTCCTTCAGTGTCATAAGCGACGACAGAGGCTCACTGTCTTTCCTGAATACAATCACTCGGTCGTTTCTTGCCTCCACATATTCAATTGTGTCAAGCCTCATCTGCACTAATTGATTTTTCACCTTGATCGTAATCATACGAGGGGCAGACTTCTCGCTGTAGCTTGCTGCTAATGAAGAATACGCATCGCTCATTGATTTCCATTCAATAGCCCTGCTGACCGACTTAAGAAAATCCGAATAACTTACCGGCTTCAAAAGGTAATCAAGGGCGTTTACCTTGAATCCTTGAAGCGCGTAGCTGTCATATGCCGTCACGAATATAATCCTGGTGCTTGATGGAATAAGCGTGGCAAAGTCTATTCCATTGAGCATCGGCATATTGATGTCAAGAAAGACGATGTCAATCGTTCCTTCCATCACAATCTTGACAGCATCTGCAGCAGATTCATAGCATCCGAGCAGAGTGAGTGAAGATGTTTTCTCTATATAAGTCTTGATGAGCTCCCGTGCTAATGGCTCGTCATCTATCACGACGCATCTCAATTGTTTGTCCATACTTTTATAACGTAATCTCTCGTCAAACATTGTTGTAGATCTTCCTTAGCGCAGGAACTGCGCTTGTTCTCTGCGAGCTCCGGGCGATGCGGAGCAGCCCGTCATC
>JAIDSL010000029.1 GCA_029061255.1 Muribaculaceae bacterium | reverse complement strand
CACACCCACCACGCCTAACCATCCAACTGCACCCTTCGAAAATTCTTTTGTCACCGTACCCCGCCTGCCCGGCCTCTATCGCGAATACTGTATCACAGTTATCATACCGGGACGGCGTAATTTTACGAGGCAACCTCGGTTCGTCATTGTCAACACACTCGCCTAATTTCTTTTCATAACGAGAAATATAGTCCTCTCCCTCTATCGGGTATTCAATCTTGCAGTTATCTATTTCGATTATGGAATCAACATAATCAGGCACATCTCCCGGATCACATAACAGAAACAACACTGCCACACCACTATCCCGCATCAACTTCATAGCATCATCAAAATCTACACGAGATTCAGCATCAAGCCCGATATATGGATTATCCAAGATGAGCACATCCGGATTATCACAAAGAGCATTTATAATCAGAAGCTTTCTTAACTCACCACTCGAAAGGTAATTAATTTTCTTTGTTTCAATGTCACTTAATCGAAAGGCCTCAGAATACTTCTCCCACACAGGCAATTCGAGTTTCTTATTAAAGATCTCCCCTACTGTCGGAACATAGTCGTTGGCAGTTGCCTCCATCCTTTGATTATAATATTGCACATCTATTCCGGTAAAGGAATGTATATCAGTGAATGTAAGCATCTTAATGCGAGAAATACCATCACTGAAGCTCATACGGTTGCCATAGGCATAGCGCCCTTTGGCTATGACATTGCCTAACGTAGACTTTCCACTCCCGTTTTTCCCGACTATGGCAGTCACACCCCGACATATACCGCTTTTGGCAGAGTTATCAAGCACCACTTTTCCATACCCCAACCTATCGCTATCAAAAGATATGATAAACTCTCTCCTCTCAATCATAATATCATATTTTCAATCCAGTTTAAGAGTTGCACCCTTCAAAAGCGGTGAAGTGAAAGAAATCGTCACCGGACCTTCCTCAAGACTCCTTACGTATCCTAACAGTTTCCCTCTATACACTCTCTGACGATTATCCCTATAATTTCCCATATCAAAATTGTCACCTGACTCGAGTGCCAGCAATTCAGCAGGACCAGCTATTCTCACAGTTATCTCGTTGTCTGCAAGCTTCACCGGAACTCCCTTTTCATCTACAATTTCCATATAAACATGTGCCACATCTCCCGGCTTCTCAAACGACGCCCTGTCTGCTGATGCTTTAATTGCATAAGGTCTGCCTGAAGTCTCGATGGCATAAGAAGATTCAGCCTTGCCATCCTCCCCTACTCCTTCTGCCATTAACTTTCCTGGAGCAAATGGAATATCCCAATATATGATTCCCGTTTCATCGTCCTTTTCCTTTACTTCACCTGCCACTTCTCCATCAAGCAGCAATCTTGCTTTAGGCGAATTAGTGTAGCAAACCACTCTTATTTCTTCACCGGGCTCATAATTCCAACTGTCCCATGCATCTATCGACAGCCAATTACCCCTCCTTGGCTTTGGGTATGTACCAATATATGTCACAGGAGTGTCACTCCAAAGAGAAGCTCTGAATCTCCCTCTTGGTTTAGGATCCCCTGCAAAGTCAAGTAACCCGGTATATAAGCCGCGCGATGGCCATGCTCCGGATTCCCCAAGATAATCGATTCCTGTCCAGATAAACTGACCGAAAATGAAATCCTTGTCGCGCACTGCCTTCCATGCATTGTAATCCGAACGATTTTCACTGCCGTATATCACGCGGTCAGGATAGGTCTTATGGTCAAGATCGTATCTATCCTCAGTATAGTTATAACCCACTATGTCCACGGCATCCGGATAAGCTGTTTCGTTAGACATCACTACACCTGCCAATGCCCCGGTTGTTGGCCGAGATGTGTCAATATCCTTCACTACCTTTGTAAGTCTTTTAGCAATTTCTCCGATCCTCATTGCATCAGGTGCTTCAGGATTATAACCTCCATACATGGGCTGGGAAATAGCAGAATTATTACCGTCAAGCACCGGGTGCGAATAAGGATCGTTGGGATAATCCACCTCATTACCGATACTCCATAAGAAGACGGATGGATGGTTGCGGTCTCGGCGAACCATATCCGCTACATCGCGGTCTATCCATTCTTCGAAAAAGTCATAGCTGCCGTCATACCCCGGTTCCCCTTTGTTCCATCCCTTTATCCATTTGCGTTTCGGGAATTCCCATTCATCGCTTGCCTCATCCATTATTAGCAAACCAATGCGGTCCGCTATGTCATACACTACGGGAGCCTGCGGATTATGGCTCATACGCAAGGCATTTACGCCGAGCTCCTTGAGATTTCTCAGCCGTCGTTCCCAGACTTCCTCCGGCACCACCGCACCAAGGGCTCCGGCATCATGATGTATGCAGACACCCTTCACTTTCATGTTTTTCCCGTTAAGGGAGAATCCTGAATTCGGATCAAAACCAAGAGTTCGGATGCCCACAGGTATCTCTGATGAGTCTATCACTTTTCCACCCTTCATTAGCTCCGTCCTTAGCGTATATAAGTATGGTGATTCAAGACTCCACAAATTTACATTGGGCACTTCCATTGTAAGGTTGCAGCTGTCTGAAGTTTTCTTGGTAGTTTGAGCTACGATCTTACCCGAATCATCAACCAAGGAAGTTTTCACCGTCAATCCTTTCGTTGGGTTATCAATTGCAACTCCTACCTTAACTTTGGCTTTCTTACCCTTCACAAATTCTGTCTCGAATCCAATCCCCCACTGTGCTATGTGAGTAGCAGGCGATTTGACTAAATACACATCGCGATATATTCCTGACCCGGTATAATAGCGAGAGTCTGCGTATCTGCTATGATCCACGCGCACTGAGATGACATTGTCTCCATCCTTAAGATATGGAGTAAGATCATACATAAATGAAGAGTAACCGTTTGGGCGGTTTCCGAGATGATGTCCGTTGACATACACATCGCTTCGGTTGTAGACTCCTTCAAAGTAGATGTAAGTCTTTTCGGGCGATTCGCTTGCATTATGATTGAAGTGCTTGCGATACCAGGCAATTCCTCCGGGCAAATACCCCGTACCGCTCGCAAGATCCGGAGAATAAGTCCCCTCTATACTCCAATCGTGGGGCAACGAAAGCTGTCGCCATGCGGAATCGGCATACTCCGGTTTAAAAGACTCCTTTTCATCACCTAATTGGAAAAGCCAACCCTCATTAAACTTCTCCGGCGTTCCAAAACTAACCTGTGCATCTGCATCGATGCTGTATATGGAAAGACATAATCCCATGCCAAAACAACATCTTCTGATATATTTCGATAAACTATAACGTATTTTCATTTCCTATGAATTTTATTAACCTCTCCCCTATCAAAATGCAAAAATACAAAATCCCCAAGACTTTACAAATAAACCGGCAAAGAAAATGAGATGCGGCATCTCCAACTCTCAGATCGCCACCCTGCTTGCAAAAAGCAAAAGCACCATATCCTCCCAAAGAAAAAGGCCGGACTGACTGTGAACGACATCAACGCCGCCATAGCATCATTATAAATTTATTTTTTAGGGTTTTCAGTTTTATAATCCGATTTTTTTTGAAGGAGAAATTGACGATGGCGTGGCAATCAATGTGCTCACCGACAGCATCTGTAAACATTTTGACATTTGGGGTCTTCATGAAAGATATACTGTAGAAATTATAGAGATTTTCACCTGTTTCGATAAGTTTTTTGATTTTTTTTAAGCTTCCGATAGTTGACAATCGAAATATTTTTATTATCTTTGTCAACCAAAATAAAACGACATGACTAATAACACCATTGATATATTTTCTCGTCGACTCAGGCAGGCAAGACTGATGAGAGGTTTATCTTTAGAGAAACTCTCCCAGTCCCTTAGCTCGTCTGTAACGCGCCAGGCGATAAACAAGTATGAGAAGGGACTAATGAAGCCTGACAGCCGCGTGCTGATTGCTCTTGCCGGTGCATTAGGTGTAAAGATTGATTATTTCTATCGTCCTTTTACCGTGG
>JAIDSL010000028.1 GCA_029061255.1 Muribaculaceae bacterium | reverse complement strand
ATGGCAACATTAGAGAAAATCAGAAGCAAATCAGTCATGCTGATCGTGATCATCGGCGTGGCGCTTCTCGCTTTCATTGTGGGTGACGCACTCACTAACAGCCGCAACCTCTTTGGCGACCATACCACAGTGGCTAAGATCGGCGGTAAGAAAATCGACTATACCGAATATCAGCGTAAGCGTGAGGAACTCAATCGTCAGCTTGAGCAGCTGAAGCAGACAAATCCCCAGCAGTATGCAAATTTCGACGTGCAGATGCTCGGCCAGATGGCTGTGGAGCAGCTTGTCGGTGAGCGCCTGCTCGACGATGCTGTGAAGAATGCAGGCATCGAGTCAAGCCCTGAGCAACTCCGTTTCTTCGTGCTTGACAATCCTATCAACCGCGAGGCTATGTCTAACATCATTCAGCAACTCAATGCTTCCGGTTTTAGCGTCCAGACTCCGGCACAGGCTTATGAGGTGATCTTCAATCCCGGCCGCAATGGTATGTCTGAGCAGCAGGCTAAGCCTTTCCAGAATGCATGGGTGGCTATGGAAGAAGAGACAAAGCAGCTCATCAAGCGTCAGAAATATCAGCAGCTTGTGATTGGTACTGTTAAGGCTAACGATCTTGATAAGAAGGCTCTTTATAATGATTACGTAGCCACAAATAATGTGTCGCTCGCCTATCGTCCCTATGGTGCCATCGATGAAAAGAAATATCCCGTTTCTGATTCTGAAGTAAATGCTGCATATAGCGAGGAGAAATCTATGTTTGAGGTTCTCGAGCCTACAAAAGAGGTTTCTTTCATTGCCATCAACATTGCTGCATCTGATGCCGACCGTGCAGCTGCCAAGGCGCTTGCGCAGAATACTCTCAAGGCTCTCAACGATTCAGCATCTACCGGTCTTCCTGCTAATATTAAGAAGGAAGGTGTGGTGATGACTCGTAGCAATGTCCGTGCTTCCGACCTCCGTAATGGTCCCGTCAAGAATTTTGTAAGCAATGCAAAGGCTGGCGAGGTTAGCATGGTGACTGAAAATCTCCGTGGTTTTGAAATCGTGAAGATGGGCAAGCGCAGCTATGAAGTTGACTCTATCCAGATCAACCTCGTTCAAGTGGCTGGTGAGGCTCTTCCAGCTAAGGTGGCTGCCCGCCTGAATGCAGGTCTTCCTCTCGATAGCATTAACAAGGAATTTTCTGCCGACAGCGTTTTCGCTCAGAAAGAACAATGGATTCCTCTTTTCGCTCAGGACGGTCCCACCGGTGCACTCGCTTCTTCTCAGCTCGATTCTCTGCGTCAGGCTGCCGGAAAATATGTGGCTATCATGAACTCTCCGCAGGGTGCAGTGCTCGCAAAGGTTGTGAAGCAGAATGCTCCTGTTGAAGTCGTTGAGTTTGAAGAATACAACTATCAGCTTAATCCTTCAGCAAAGACTGTCGACGACGAGATCGCCAAGTTTGAGAAATATCTTGAAAAGAACGCCACAGCTGAGCTCTTCAGCAAGAATGCCGCTGAGGCTGGCTACAACGTTCAGACATTCCAGTTCACTCAGTCTACTCCGGCTGTGCCCCGTATGGCAGGCTACAATCAGTTCTTCCCTGATAGCCGTCAGGTGGTGCGCTGGGCAATGATTGATGGAAAGCCCGGTCAGGTAAGCCGGATCTATGAGTCAAAGGATGCCTCTGCTCCTATGCTCTACGCAGTGGCTGTTGACGCCCAGTATGACGATTATGTTCCTGCTGCAAATGCTGATGTGAAGAACTATCTCACCAACAAGGTTCGTCGCCAGAAAGCCGGCAAGGATCTTGTGGCTGAATATCAGAAGGGTGGTAAGACTCTCGAAGCTGTTTCTAAGGCTATGGGAGTAGAACCCCGTCAACTTGAGCAGTTCCGCATGGGCCGCGGAATGGGTGTCAACGACCCCAAGGTTCTCGGTCAGATTGCAGGAGCAAAAGCTGATAAGAAACTCGTTGTCATTCCAGGTGAAGACGGCGTATATGCATTCGTGGTAAATGGCTCTTCCAAGGCAGATATGCCTTACAACGAGTCTAACTATGAGCAGCAGTATTTCCAGCTCGTCAACCCCAACTTGGACCAGATGCTTCGTGGCAGCGACAAGCTTGTCAACACAAGCTATAAATTCGAAGGCGGAGAATAATATATGCAACGGCGGTTTCCTAACCGCCGCCGACCCGAATATCGAGGGTCATCCCCATTCCGGGCGATGACCCTCTTCCGTTTATGGAAAGGCTGTTTCCATGGAAAGTCGATTTCTATGTGAATGCAGTTTCTATGGGAAGGCGGTTTCCAACCGCCTTGAGCCATATCTTTCAATTGTCTAAATTTGTTTCGGTGTCAGAGCCTTTGGCTCTGCTCCGGAGTCTCTCATCCAAATCCCAATACTCAATACTCTTTACTCGTTACTCTTTACTCATTACTTTATCATGAACCCCTCATTAATCGGAATGACCCTCCAAGAACTCGAAGGAGTTGCCAAGCAAGGTGGCATGCCCCGCTTTGTGGCCAAGCAACTCGCCGACTGGCTATATGCCAAGCGAGTCGTTTCCTTCGATCAGATGGTCAATATATCAAAGAAAAATCAAGCATGGCTTGCCGAGAACTATGAGATCGGTCGCAGTAAGCCGGCTAAGTCCTCAAAGTCGCAAGATGGCACCATCAAATACTTATTCGATGTTGGAAATGGCAACCGCGTCGAGTCTGTGATGATACCCGACAAAGACCGTGCTACTCTTTGTGTGAGCTCCCAATGTGGCTGCAAGATGAACTGTTATTTCTGTGCTACAGGAAAGCTTGGATTCAAGACCAATCTCACGGCAGCCCAGATCATGAACCAGATCCTGTCGATGCCTATTCGAGGGAATAAGACTGGCGGTAGCGAGCAGGGTGAGCTTACCAACATCGTTTTTATGGGTATGGGTGAGCCTCTCGACAATTTCCCGGAAGTGCTCAAGGCCATTGAGATTCTCACTGCCCCATGGGGAATGGGTTGGAGTCCGAAGAGAATCACTGTCTCTACAGTCGGCAAACTTCCTCAACTAAAGGATCTCCTTGAAAAGACCAATGTCCATGTAGCTGTCAGCCTGCATACGGCCGATGTCTTGCAGCGTGAATCAATGATGCCGGCCCAGAAGGCATTCCCGATCCAATCGGTGGTGAGAATGCTTAAGTCTTACGATTTTTCGGGGCAACGCAGGCTCTCGTTCGAATATATCATGTGGCGTGGTGTCAACGATGATGTGGCGCACGCAAATATGCTGATAAAGCTAATTGGCGACCTCGACTGCCGTGTCAATCTGATACGCTTCCATAAGATTCCTGGTGTGGATCTTTACCCTGCCTCCGACGACCGTATGCAGATGTTCCGCAAACTTCTCAACGATGCCGGGATCACAGCCACTATCCGGGCTTCTCGCGGCGAAGACATCGACGCTGCATGCGGTATGCTCGCTGCAAAAAAATAATTTTGGTCATCTCAGAATTATTTTGTAATTTTGAAAGTTAAATCTCCTCGCAACTCAACAACCTCACAACTCAACAAAATGCATAATCCCATACGCGTGGGTATCACCCACGGAGATTTCAACGGCATTGGCTACGAAGTCATCATAAAGGCCCTCGACGAGGAGGAGATTACTGATCTCTTCACTCCCGTCGTTTTTGGTAGTGCTGAACTCCTTAATCAGGTGCGTAAGGAGATCGGCTCAGAGACTTTCCGCTTCACCCCCGTCAGAAGTGCCTCTGATGCTCAAGATGGTAAGGTCAATGTGGTGGATGTTTGTCCAAGAGGACTTGAGATGACTCCCGGTCATCCCTCCAAGGAAGCTGGCGAGGCTGCTGTGTCCGCTTTAGAAGCGGCATGCATTGCGCTTGAAAATGGCGAGATTGATTTTTTAGTTACGGCTCCCATCAACAAGAAGACTGTCTATAGCGAAAAGTTCCCCTTCCCTGGTCACACTGAATTCCTTGCTCAGCGTCTCGCTGAAGATAGCGGTAAGGCTACGATGATTTTGTTCGACGATGAGCTGCGCGTAGCGCTCGTCACCACTCATAAGGCCCTTCGTGAGGTGCCTGATGCGATCACCAAGGATTCTGTGAAGAATACCATTATCAATATGGACTCTGCCCTTCGTCAGGATTTCAGGATGGATAAGCCGCGCATTGCCGTGCTTTCACTTAATCCTCATAATGGCGACAAT
This sequence comes from Muribaculaceae bacterium, assembly GCA_029061255.1. Taxonomy (GTDB): domain Bacteria; phylum Bacteroidota; class Bacteroidia; order Bacteroidales; family Muribaculaceae; genus Lepagella. The sequence continues at coordinate 7,316 of JAIDSL010000028.1, read as the reverse complement.
GGTCTCCTTGGGGCTGAGGAAATCCGTGAGATTGAGCCTGCTATCGCTGAGTGTGTGGCAGAAGGGATTCTCGCTTTCGGTCCGTTTGCTGCTGATGGCTTTTTCGGCACCGGCGACTATTCGAAGTATGACGGCATCGTCGCTATGTATCATGATCAAGGGCTTGCTCCTTTCAAGGCTCTGGCTCGGGAATATGGCGTCAATTACACAGCCGGGCTCAAATATGTCCGCACAAGTCCCGACCATGGCACCGGCTATAACATTGCCGGGAAAAATGAGGCTGACCCTACCTCAATGCGTCAGGCTATCTATCAGGGAATCGACCTTACCCGCAATCGTGCCATGCATCAGGAGGCCACTGCTAATCCGATGCCTCGCCTGAAGCAGGAGAAGCGCCAAAAGGCCGCCCCCGAAGAGTCATGATAAAGTGAAAGTAAACTATCTTTTTTACTGTATGCGGCTTTAGCCGCATCCTGAAAATTGAAAATAAACATTCTCAATGGCAGATATAAGCATTGCAGCAATCCTACGCGCAGGAATCTTCTCCCCAAACCACATCGCTAATGATGCGGCGATTCTTCATGCCGTTGTGGCTGAGCTTCGGAGGAGAGGATGCCAGGTGAAGGTCTATTCTGAAGAAGAGTTCTGCAACGCTGTCATTGATGAGGATGTGGTTCTCGCAATGTGCCGTGGCGACAGAGCTGTAGAAAAGATCCAGCATCTTGAAGATGCCGGGCGCCTTGTTGTCAATTCAGGCTATGGCATAGAAAACTGCATCCGTATGATAATGGTGCGTTTGCTTGCCCAGGCAGGTGTCCCACTTCCGGAGTTTTTCGTCGTCGACACTGATGTGGATGTGCGCAAACAGCTTTTGAAGGCAGGCTTTGGCTCTTGTTGGGTCAAGAAAGGCGATGCTCCGGTGCATCACCTTGAAGACATAGCACGTTGCCGCCATGCCGAGGAGGCTCAGGAACTCCTGCATGAGTTTTTCTTCCGTCATATTTCAAAGGCGGTGGTAAGTAAGGATGTAGGGGGGGAGAAGATCCGGTGCTATGGAGTGGCATCTTCCGGATGGTTTCATTCGTTTCTCCCTTTCAGAAGCGCTGCCTTCAAGGATGAAGACAACGACACCTTGTCTCAGACATTGCAGGAGAAGGTCAAGGATATATGCATGAAGGCTGCTGAAGTGCTGAATGTGGATGTCTTCGGTTGCGACATAGTTCTTGATACGCACGGCGATTGTCAACTTGTAAGTTTCGACGACTGGCCAAGTTTCGCTCCCATAAGGAAAGAAGCAGCCCGTGCTATCGCAAAGTCGGTATTATCTCGTTATAGAAAGGCTTCCGCTTCTAAAAGACTATAGATTATGAAATCAAGAAGGCCAATACCCATAACGGATGAGAGGTTTCCCATCTTCCCCAAGCTGATTGCCACTTCATTTGGAGCTGGCTTCCTCCCTGTGGCTCCAGGCACATGGGGGGCGCTTGTCGGAATCATTCTTTGGCTTCCTCTTTACTTATGGTGTCCCGGTACGCCTGCTTTGATTGCTACAGTGGTTGCTATTGTGTTCTTTGCTGTAGCTGGCACTTGGGCAAGCACAGTCTCTGAAAAGTATTGGGGAAAGGATCCTGTGGCGGCTTGTGTCGACGAGACTGTAGGGCAGCTGATATCGCTTCTCCCTTTGTGTGGCGGACCGCATGTATCGCCTTGGTGGCTCATCATTGTGTCGCTTGCTTTGTTTCGGTTTTTCGACATCTTCAAGCCATTGGGGATTAGGAAGATGGAGAAGTTCCCCGGAGGATGGGGTATGATGGCCGACGACATCTTGGCTGCAATCTACGCTGCTTGCTTAGTCGAGGTTATCCTTTTATTGATATGATTCCTATTTGAGTATATAACCAGTTTTATTCAGACACCATGGAAACAGACCAGAATAACAACACGGCTGCTGAGCATATGGACCATAGCCTCAAGCAGATTGGCAATACCTTGCTCAAGAGCAAATCGCTTGTGCCTACATTCTTACGCTCTGCTGTTTCAAGTCAGGCTTCCGGCTGGGTCGATTTCATAGTCGGCTTCGTGATGTTTTATTGGATTTTCAACCAGCATCTTTCTTGGTTAGCTACCGGCATTGGTGTGGTGGCAGGCGGAATCGTCAACTGTATCATCTGCTATAAGTTTACGTTCCGTGCAGAAAATTGTCCTTGGAAGGCTGTGGTTGTGAAGTATGCTTTGGTTTGGATAGGCAATCTTATTTTGAATTCAGGTGGCACCGAGCTCCTTTACATCTTTCTGAAGAAATGGCACATCCTGGAAGAGATGGGATTCAAGGCGGCAGGATATTATACTACGGCTCGTCTCGTGATGTCGTTGCTTGTGTCGTGGTTCTGGAATTTCATCCTCCAGCGCAATTTTGTCTATCGTCCCTCCTCATTCGATCCTTACGCCGTTCGATTCATGAATTCCATATGCCGTATGTTGCGCATAAAGGTTAAGGACTGAAAGCTGATAACTGACAACTGACAACTGACAACTGACAACTGACAACTGAAAGCTGAAAACTGACAACTGAAATGAGCTATATAAAGACTAAAGCAAAATCCGCCCGCGATGCCCTCCAGCAGGGTATTTATGTGGTGATAAACCCCTTTGTGCGTCTGCTCCTGCGGATGGGAGTGACTCCCAATATCATTACTTTCATAGGATTCCTTGGCAATTTGGCAGCTGCTGTGGCGATAGGTTGGGGTGCTTACTCTTCTCAAGGGAGGACTCTTGAGTGGGTTTGGCTTACATGGGGTGGAGCTCTTATTATTGGCTTTTCTCTGTTTGATATGCTCGATGGCCAGGCAGCTCGTATCGGTCATCTCGCCTCCACATTTGGAGCTTTCTTCGATTCGGTCCTCGACCGTTATTGCGAGTTTGTCACAGTGGGGGCTGTCGCATATCTGTTCCTTTGCCGTGGCTGGGATATCGCGGCTCTCCTTACGTTCCTTGCCCTTATGGGTTCGCTGTTGGTCAGCTATACTCGGGCAAGAGGAGAAGGCCTCGGTGTAGTCTGCAAGATAGGCTTTATGCAGCGTCCTGAAAGGGTAGTGGTGACAGCATTGTCTCTGCTTGCCACCGGCATCTGCGGTCAGTGCGGTGTCCGTTCATTCGATCCCCTTTGGATTGTGGCTGTGGCTATGGGGATAATGGCTGTATTCACCAACCTCACGGCCATTGCGCGAATCAATTATATGAGAAAACATCTTGTTTGATCCATCACACATGAGAATCAGCACCAAGTCTACATATACTTCAAAGTTTTGTTTCGCTCTCCCTAAGCTTCGGGAGGCGCTTGCTTGTATTGTGGCTCTGGCTGTGTGGCTCACGGTGACAGCTCTTTTCATAGGATTCCGTCCCGAACATATATTTCTGGCTATACTGATAGGCACACTTTTTTTCATCGCTCCGTCCACTCGCCGGCTTGTCGTGGCTCTCATCCCGTTTGCGCTTTTTGGTATTAGCTACGATTGGATGAATCTCCTCCCCAATTATGAGGTTAACCCTGTCGATGTCAGAGGCCTCTACGAGACGGAAAAATCCTTATTTGGTTTCTCTTCAGGTGAATCTCTCCTGACCCCAAACGAGTTTTTTGCCCTGCACACTCATCCTCTGCTTGATTTCCTTGCCGGAGTCTTCTACCTTTGCTGGGTTCCTCTTCCCATTTTTTATGGACTATGGGTCTACTTCTCCGGTCGAAGATACGATTATCTGAGATTTGCCCTGGTCTTCCTTCTTGTCAATCTGATTGGCTTTGCTGGATACTACATTCATCCGGCTGCTCCTCCATGGTATGTGGCCCTCCATGGCTTTGAGGCAGTCCCCGGCACGCCCGGAGATGTGGCTGGCCTTGGTAGGTTCGACGAGATGACCGGATTGTCTGTTTTCCATGGCCTGTATTCACGAAATTCAAATGTATTCGCCGCCATGCCATCTCTGCATTCTGCATATACCTTCGTCGCTTTCATCTACTCTTTTATAATACGGAGTAGTCGCACCTGGAAATGGATCTTGGGAATTGTGACATTCGGTATATGGTTCACAGCCGTATATACTTCCCATCATTATGTCCTTGATGTCTGCGGGGGCATCCTATGCTCCTTCATCGCTGTGGCTCTTTTCGAATGCGTTCTGATGCGCATTCCCGGATTCCGCCGCTGGCTTCGCCGTTACGCCAACTATATCTCTCCGGTCTCTCCCATAAATAAACCCTAACCCCCACAACCTCACAACCCAATATGACTGAACAAGATAAAGAACAATACTACGCAGAAATGCGCGAAAAATACGATGTCCATCCCGATGTCTTGAACTATGATGAAATCTCTGCTATGGTGCCAAAGCTCAAGGGGCACGAGAAGCTTGTCAACTGGCTGCTTCACTGGCTTCAGGTGGATGAAGTCAACGCTGTGCACGGCCGTTGGTGCGACACTCCGGGTCCCGATTTTGTCAAACGAATGGTTGAGGAAGACTTTAAGCTGAAACTCAGGGTCGACGGACAGGATGTGCTCGATAATATGCCTGACGGTCGTTTCATCACAGTATCCAACCATCCTTTCGGAGCCCTCGACGGCATCACTCTTATCTATCTGGTCACTCGCCGTTTCCCTGATTTCAAGGTGATGGTTAATATGATCCTCAACAAGATTTCTGCCATGCGTCCCAACTTTATTGCAGTCGACGCGTGGAGCAGTAAGGATCCTGCCAAACGCCAGGTGTCTGTCAATGGTATTAGGGAGGCACTCCGTCAGGTGAGGGAAGGAAAACCTCTTGGATTTTTTCCTGCCGGCGCTATGAGTAAGGTTGACATACATGGTCATCTCGAAGATCGCCCATGGCAGAAGTCCGTGCTCCAAATCATTGGAAAGGCAAAAGTGCCGGTGATTCCGATCTACTTTCATGGAAGCAATAGCTGGTGGTTTAATTTCCTTGGTCACGCTTGCTGGCCCGCTCGTTCGCTCAGGTTGCCCGCAGAAGTGTTCAGAAAGAGAGGCAAGGAAATTCACATTTCTATTGGAGATCCCATAAGCGTTGAAGACATCGCTGCCCACAACTCCTCTCCCGAGGAACTTGGCAAATTTCTCCGATCCAAGACCTACGCTCTCCGTTCCCTCAAATGATAAGGGAGTATTCATTGATTTGTCATAGCATGCGATATGTGCTTGATAATTATGCATTATGAATTATGAATTATGCATTAAGAGAACTATGGAAAAATCTAAATTTCAAAGGCTAAAAGAAGAATATCGCGGTAGTCTTAAAAGTAGTGACACCGAAGAATGGTTCGATTTGATTTTCTATCGTCCCATAGGTTTTACGTGGGCAGTCATTGCAAGAAAGCTCGGCATTCATCCGAATGCCATCACCATTGCCTCAATATTCATTGGTATTGGTGCTGGCATAGCGTTCTATTATAATAATTTCTGGATCAATTTGCTCGGAATGTTTTTGCTTATCTGGGCTAATTCCTACGACAGTGCTGATGGCCAGCTCGCAAGGATGACCAAGCAATACTCCCGTCTCGGTCGTATTCTTGATGGTGTTAGCTCCGACCTATGGTTTGTGGCTATATATATTGCCATTTGTCTGCGAGAGAATTACACATCCGATTTCTTTATGGCCCATAAGTGGATGATATGGGTTCTTGCCGTGCTCGCAGGAATATGCCATGCGCAGCAAGCTGCAATGGCAGATATTTATCGTCAGTTCCACCTCTTTTTCCTAAAGGGAAAGTCAGGTTCAGAGCTTGAAGATGCCCAGGTTTTGTGGAAAAAATTCCATTCCATGTCTTGGAGTAAGGAATTTTTCAGCAAGCTTGTCATGGGATTCTACGCTAATTACACCCGTACTCAAGAGCGTTGCACTCCACAGATGCAGAAACTTCGTAGGGCACTTCGTGAGAAATACCACTCCGCAATTCCCAAGGAGTTTGCCGATCGTTTCCGTGAATGTAGCCGTCCGTTGATGAAGTATACCAATATACTGAGCTTCAATGTCCGGAGCTGGGCACTCTTCATCTCAATTCTTGTGCTTCAGATGCCTTGGGTCTACTTCGCCTTCGAAGTCACCGTTATGAATGCCCTCCTCATATACATGGTGGTGCGCCATGAACGTATCTGCCACCGCCTCCGTCAAACCCTCAACCCTTAACCCTTAACCCTTAACCCTTGACTCTTAACTCTTAACTCTCAACCCTTAACCCTTATGAAGAATTACATCCCTTCTATTGTCATTGCAGTAGCAATTGTGATCCTCGGCTTATCGCTGAAGGCTGGTGTCGACAATATCGCATTCCGCGACCGTGAAGTCACTGTCAAAGGCCTTGCCGAGCGCGAGGTCCCGGCAGATCTCGTCACATGGCCCATCTCTTATTCTGTTGCAGGCAACGACCTCGCATCACTCTACACGCAAGTGAGCCATAACAATGAGACCATCATAAAGTTCTTGACATCCAATGGTATCGGACGTGATGAAATCTCCATCAATCCCCCTGACACTTATAATGCCGAGTCTAATCAATATCGCTCCAACACCTTCAATTACAATTATTCCATCTCAAGCACAGTTACTGTCACTACAAAAAAAGTAGATAAGGTGCGTGAGTTGCTCAATCGTCAATCGGAACTCCTCAAAGAAGGAATTGCCTTCTCAAACTCGTATATCAACTATCAGTTTACCGGTTTGAATGCAATCAAACCCGAGATGATTGGAGAAGCCACCAAAGCCGCACGCGATGCTGCAGCGCAGTTTGCTGCCGACAGCGAAAGCCGTGTTGGAAAAATCAAAAATGCTCACCAAGGCCAATTCTCAATCGATGATTCTGACTCAAGCACTCCATACATCAAGAAAGTCCGCGTAGTCACCACCATCGTCTACTACCTCGAAGACTAACGATACTTTGCTCCTTCGCGCCCTCTGCGTGATTTTTTTGGAGCTTGCGAAAGTTGAGTATTGAAATAAATTTGCGTAAGTTGAGAATATTTTGTAATTTTGCAATCAAAATAACAATAAAATTAAAAATATGCTGACGCTTCCGCAAAAATACACGCTAAAACTCCTTCCTGAGACCACAGAAGTAGCAATCCAGCACATCAAGGATTCTTTCCAGAAACACCTTGCCAAAGCCTTGAACCTTAGGCGGGTGACTGCTCCGCTATTTGTACTTTCCGATACTGGTATCCATGATGATCTTACCGGTGTAGAACACCCTGTAGGCTTTTCAATTGACGATATGGGAGGAAGACAGGCTGAAGTGGTGCATTCTCTCGCGAAGT
>JAIDSL010000027.1 GCA_029061255.1 Muribaculaceae bacterium | reverse complement strand
TTCCGAACAGAGAAGTTAAACCTTGTAACGCCGATGGTACTGCGAAAGCGGGAGAGTAGGTAATCGCCGCCTTAGAAGACACACTCAGAAATGAGTGTGTCTTTTTTTTATCGTATTTATTTACTTTTGAAGATATGAAGAAGACTGGTTGTCTATACATTGCCCTTTCGATTATAGGACTTTGGGGATGCTCAAAGGAGGAGCCTGTGGAAAATGAACCAGGGTTTGGAGTGAAAGAAGAATCACTTATTGTGGTCAACTCGGGTAATTTTAATATGTCGAATGCATCCCTTACAGTTTGGAATCCGGAGACGGGATCTCATAACAATGCTTTTGTTTCAGCCAATGGTTTTAAATTGGGTGATGTAGCTCAGTCGGCAACCGTATATGGCGATCTTCTATGGATTGTTGTCAACAATTCAAATGTAGTGTTTGCAGTAGATAAGACAACACTTCAGGAGAAAGGAAGAATAGACACCGGATTAGTGAGTCCTCGTTATATTCATTTTGTATCTGACGACAAGGCGTATGTCACCCAGATGTATTCTGACAAGATTGCAATAGTAAATCCAAAGACATATAGCGTCACCGGATATATTGACGTTTCCAGTAGTCAACTCAAGGGAGGATCTTCTGAGGAGATGGTGCAAGTCGGCGACTATGTATATGTAAATCTATGGAGTTATGGACAGTCTATCGCTAAGATCGATACTAAGACAGACAGGGAAGTAGGTGAATATATGGTAGGTTTACAACCCTATTCGCTTGTCAAAGATAATCATGATAATCTATGGACCATTTGCGACGGAGGCGGCTGGGCAGAGAATCCTGTTGGTTATGAAGCTCCTACACTTGTGGAATTGGATCTCAATCCCGGAGTGCCGGGCTCAACCTGGGATAAGAAGCGAGTATTTGAGCTTCCGCTCGGTGCAAGTGTATCAAAATTGTGCACGAACGGCATCGGTACACGTATTTACTTTATTGTCAATGAATATAACGGCGAAGGGAAGAATGTAGGAGGTGTATATATGCTTGACCTGACCGAGCAGTATCCTTCGTTTAAGATAGTGGTTCCAGCCGGTGACCGCTATCTATATTCGATGACGGTGTCTCCAATCACAGAACAGATTTTTGTGGCAGATGCACTTGACTATCAGCAGCAGGGTGCTATCTACAGATATACATCGGAAGGAAATCTCATTGGAGTATTCGATGCAGGTATAATACCGACGTCGTATGCGTGGATAAATAAAGTGATAAAGTGAAAAGTTGTAAGTAAGGATGCAAAATTGCCTCCAGAAATAATATAATTAAGTTCTAAACCATCATGAGACAATTTACAGCTCTTGCACTGTCGTTAATATTGTGCTCGGCAGTCGGAACCTCGCAAGCAGAAACCGCAAAATCATGGAGTGCCGACAACGGCAACGGTACTTTTACCAATCCTCTCTTCTACGATGAGTTCTCTGACCCGGACGTGATTCGCGTCGGTGAGGATTATTATCTTGCAGGAACAACTATGCATAGTGTGCCGGGGCTTGTGATACTACATTCGAAAGATCTTGTGAACTGGGAAAACGTGTCTTATTGCTTCGACCGTTTTGACTTCGACGACGATGCCTTCTCTCTTAAGAATGGCAAGGAGATCTACGGTCAGGGAATCTGGGCTCCATGTATACGTCATCATGATGGAAAGTTTTATCTCTACAGCAACGTCAACGGAAAGGGTCTTCAGTGCTTCACAAGCGACAGGATAGAGGGACCATGGAAGCATTCCAATATGCAGGGCAACATCTACGACCTCGGTGTCTTGTTTGATGACGACGGCAAGATCTATGCCATACATGGCTATGGGGAAGTGAAGTGCACTGAGTTGAAGCCGGATATGTCGGGTCCTGTGGAAGGTACGGAGCGCGTAATTATTCCTGAAGGGAATGGTGTCGGGGAAGGGCATCATATGTACAAGATCGACGGAAAGTACTACCTCATATCCACTGACTATATTCCTAATGGGAGAACACTCTGCAGCCGCGCTGACAACATATGGGGTCCGTATGAGACGCGTGTAATCACGGCTGACGAGACCTTCGGGTATCATGCAGCTCCAATGACGCAAATAAAGGGAAGAATCATGCCGGATGGCCATCCAGTGAGCGTGGCTATGCCGGATGAGGACAAGACAGCAGCTTCCAATATACATCAGGGTGGAATCGTGGATACTCCCGACGGACAGTGGTGGGCAGTGCTGATGCAGGATTTCCATTCCATCGGCAGAGTGCCGGGACTGGCTCCTATAACATGGAAGGATGGTTGGCCAATGATTGGTCTTGAAGGAAACCTTGGGCGTGCGCCTCGCACATGGCTGAAACCTGAGACAGGGGCGCGCGACACTGAGCCAATCCATGCACCTTATGAGCGCAACGAAAATTTCAATGGAAAGACACTGGGACGCGTATGGCAATGGAATCATAACCCGGATGACAGCAAATGGAAACTCAATAAGGGTAAGCTACGCCTGAACACTATGCCTGCTGACCAGCTCATGTGGGCACGCAACACGCTTACACAAAGAGCTATCGGTCCGGAATCGGATGTGACAGTTGAGTTATATACTGCCGGAATGAAGGATGGCGATGTAGCCGGACTATGCAATATCAATGTGCCATGCAGCTGGATTGGAGTGGTCAAGGATGGTGACAAGCTTACCTTACGCCGGTTTGAGCAGCTGAAAAACGATACCCTTGATGTAGCTCTTCCTGCCAAGACTGACAAGATATGGCTACGTCTGCACGGGGATTATGACGTAGACAGAGCCAGATATTGCTATTCAACCGATGGAGTGAATTTTACGCCTCTCGGCGATGACATGACCCTCAGCTATCAGCTGATCACATTCCAGGGTTCGCGTCCGGGGCTTTTCGCTTTTAACAAAAACGGAAAGAATGGTGGTTTCGCTGAATTCGATAATTTCACTGTAGATGAACTTAAGGCAGACCGCAGTGAAAATATCCCATACGGAAAGAAATTCAGAATCATAAATCTTGCTACCGGGCTTCCGATGCATGCGACACGCCATGGATTGGTTCATGACACAGCCTTCGGGGCAAGAAATCCTCAGACTGAGTTCAATATCATCGACAGGGGCAACGGCAAGGTGATCCTTCAGACCGGCGACGGACGATATGTGTTCGTGTCGGGAGAAGGGCTTCCCGGCGACGTCAGATTGACGAATGATGAGTCAAAGGCGGAGGAGTTTATGTGGCAAGATTATCTTGACAAGGAATTCATGTTGATGTCGACGAGAACGCATAAGTATATCGGTAAGAGCCCTACTACCGGAAGTCCTTATTCGATGGACTATTCCGGAGCTGATCCGGCGCGTAGGAATGGGGCTGTATTCCGCTGGGAGGAGTGATATGGGGAGATTAGGAAAAGATTTCGGCCGCACTGGGATAATCCTTCAGTGCGGCCGCTTTAGGTATAGTAAAAATGTATTAATGTTATGTTTTCGTGTATGTGGGAGCCGAGCCGGAGGCTCGAACACCTAAACAAACATGGATTTCGGATCAAAGGGAAATTAGAAGGAGAATTGGGCCATGAGGCCGAGCCGGTCGGCACGGCGGGAGTTGCCGCTCCAGTTCTTGCGCACGCCGGTGTCGAATTCCAAACCTGCCTGGATTCGCGGAGTGAGGTTCCAGAAAACATTTGCAGTAAAAATGTTGCCATAGCGGTATTCAGAAGCCTCGCGAGGACTACGCGGGAAGTAGCGGCTGTCGGAATATGAAACTGAGGCGAAAAGGTTTGGACGGAAGTTATATTGAGCCCCTATGCACCAGCCGAGAGAGAACGGCGCATACATATCCATAGGATTATGAGGGGAGGGAACGAGATCGTAGTTGCCAACCTGAAGGTCGCCGGTGGTGCTTTCGTGTCCTTCTCCACAGTTGAATGTCCCATAGAGAGTCACTGGAGAAATCGGATGCACTACGGTAGAGAGTTGCATTCCCCATCCGAATTTATGATGGCGTTCGTGGCTTACGATATCCTCATATGGGAGGGAGCGAGCGAGTCCGGCGAGTCTTACATGCTCGCTTTTTCCCCAGGCATACTGTATGAATGCTGCAAAGTCCGGCATCGTCTGGCTCGCAGTGCCTATTTTCCCTGCCACTGTTGAGACTGCTGCGTTTTTAGGCAGTTCTACTGACGCTGCCACAGTCCAGCGTTTCTTATAAGTGTTCATCCATCTTACGAGAACGGATGTGGGAGAAATCTTATTGGCGGGACCGTTTGCGTCAACAGTTGGGGGAAGAGCCGCCGGATCGGAGAATGTGGAAGATGCGTAGCCTAACGTCACATTATTGAGCTGGGCATATGCCTTTTTCAGATGGAAGTCTGTGCCTCCGTAGCCATTGAAGTTAGCCTCAATATATAGCTGATAGTTTCCAAATCTTTTATTTTTGCCTATGACCCTGAAGAAAAGAGTGGATCCTGAGGGTGTGGCACCGAGCTTGCTGTTGTTTGCCGGGTCCTTCACCATTGGAATGAGGTAGGGTGTAAAGCTATTTGCAGGTATTGCTGCATCAAAATCATACCATCCCCTGATTCTTACGCAACCTCCAATACCCATGGCGAGTTCTGCATCCCGCCCCATGAACAGGAAGTATGGGGCAGCGGGATCTGAGAAACTCTGAAACTGATCATAGAAGAAATTTTCTACAAGGTCACGTATAGAGTCCTGATGCTGTTTGGAGTCGGGATTCTCAGGGCGCCCGTCGATATATATAATCTTATGGTCGTTGAGCAGGGCTCCTTTCTGGATATCGACCATAGAGTTGGCACGCAGCGATTGCTGTGGCACAATTTCTTCGGAAATATTTATAGCCTGTGTTTGCACCGAGTCTTTTGAAGGGGTTGCCTGCCTGGCTTTTCTGACCGGTGCAGGAAAAGACATGGATTTGTGATGGTCTTGTGCGAATGAGAATTGAGATGCTGTCAAAGCAAATAAAATGGCGAGTGTAGATAAGTTTTTCATAGCGGGAATCATTGATTATGCCATATTAACCTTAAAAGGCGTTAAAAAGTTCAAAAATTAGGTAAGAAAATTCATATATAATCTTGCCAGCATAATTAAAATTAGCTATTTTTGTAAAAATAACCAATGTTACCCGTCATGAATAAGACTGTAAGGACATACTTGATACTGAGTTTGACGCTGATAGCGTCGGCTTTGACACTTTCCGCAAAAGTACCTAAAGGTAAACTGGTGAAGGTGGGAGAGGGATACTCGGCAACTTCGGTGAATACGGCGGTGTTTAGAGGCAGTTCCTTGGCTACTCATGGTGACACCCAGTATATCGCATATTATGATGGCGACGGATATGTCACGCTTGGCAAAAGAAAATTAGGGAGTGAAGACTGGACTCTTCATAAGACCCAATACAAAGGTAACATCAAGGATGCCCATAATGTGATCAGCATTGGTGTAGACGGCGATGGATATATCCATGCATCTTTTGACCATCATGGACATCCCCTGCGATATACAAGGTCGGTTGCTCCCGGTAGTCTTGAACTTGGCGATATGATGCCGATGACCGGAATCGACGAACAAGATGTCACCTACCCGGAATTCTACACTATGCCCGACGGCGATATGATATTTGCTTACCGATCCGGTGCTTCCGGTCGGGGCAATCTCGTATTGAACCGCTACGATACTGAAACGAAAACATGGACACGCCTGCATGACGTGCTGATTGATGGAGAAGGGGAGCGCAATGCTTACTGGCAGATGTTTGCCGACCCCAAGGGAACATTGCATCTTTCATGGGTATGGCGTGAGACTTGGCTTGTTGAGACCAATCATGACCTTTGCTACGCCAGATCGGATGACGGTGGAAAGACTTGGAAACGAAGCGACGGGAGCCTATATCAACTTCCTATCACACGGTCTACCGCAGAGATAGCGTGGGAGATACCCCAGAAGTCTGAATTGATCAACCAGACAAGTATGACAGCAGATGCCGATGGGCATCCCTTTATCGCCACCTATTGGAGGGATCAAGACAGCACAGTCCCGCAATATAGGCTGGTGTGGCATGATGGAAGTCAGTGGCAAATGAGCACTGTAGGAGAGCGTAAAACCCCATTCTCCCTCTCCGGAGGTGGGACTAAGATGATACCGATATCACGCCCGAGGATAGTTTCTGATGGAAAAAAGGCATGTTACGTATTCCGTGACGCAGAGAGAGGAAGTAAAGTCAGCGTCGCGTATACTCCTCAGCTCGGAAAAAAAGAATGGACTGTGAGGGAACTGACAGACTTCAGCGTGGACGCATGGGAACCTTCGCACGACCTGAACCTTTGGAACGACCGGCGGAAACTTAACGTATTCGTGCAGACAAGCCATCAGGGGGATGGAGAGAAGGTAGCGGATACCGAGCATATGACCGAGCCGGTATATGTGATGGAAATAGATTTTTAATTCTCAATGAATAATTCATAATAGATATGGATGGAAGACCTCTCATATCAGTAGTGACGATCACTTATAATGCTTCGGATACGCTTCCTATCACAATGGAGTCGGTCAAGGAGCAGACTTTTAAGGACTTTGAGCATATCGTGATAGATGGAGCTTCGACCGACGACACTATAGCAATAGCCCGCAAAATGGGCACTCCGTTGCTTCGTATCGTCAGTGAGCCTGACCATGGACTCTATGACGCAATGAACAAGGGTATAAAATTTTCGCGTGGAAGATATCTGCTTTTCCTTAACTCCGGCGATAAGTTTCATGCCCAGGATACTCTTCAGGCATACGCAGAAGCGATAGAACGGAAAAATCCCGATATAATATATGGAGATACCGACATTGTCGACATTGAAGGAAAGAGGCTTGGCCCACGCCATTTATCTGCTCCTGAAATCCTTACTGTAGATAGCTTCAGTAAAGGGATGCTGGTATGTCATCAGGCTTTTATGGTGAGAAAGGACATTGCTCCTCTTTATGATACAGATTATAGGTTTTCTGCCGATTATGATTGGTGTATTCGTTGCATAAAGGCATCGCGGGCGGGCGACAGAGTCAATCTGCACCGTGTGACCATCGACTATCTGGCAGATGGACTGACAGATAAGAATAAGAAGGCATCGCTTATGGAGCGCTTCAAGATTATGGCGGCACACTATGGGGCAATGAAGGCAATAGCCTCACATATGAGTTTCATACCAAGGGCTATTAAGAGAGGAAAGATTTAACAGGATCGGGTGGCGGACGCACGAGCCGTACGTCCCTATCGGTTTGGGGATGTCGAGAACGAAAAAATATACTTAAATTTAAATAGATGAAGAAAATCACAGCAATGGCGGCTTCTTTACTTGTAGCCGCATCGACAATGACAGCAATGGCAGAGAGCAATCCATTCTTGGGGGCTTATACTGCAAAGTATGAGATACCTCCTTTCGAGCAGATCAAGACATCAGACTTCATACCAGCCATCAAGGCAGGTATCGAGCAGCAGGAGCAGAATCTTACGAACATACTCCGCAACCGTGCGACTCCTGACTTTGAAAACACAATCGTTCCGCTTGAGAATCTTTCTCCGATTCTTGAGCGTGTGGCAAGCGTCTTCTACCACTACGACAGTTGCATGAAGACACCTGAATTCGCGGCAATGGCAGAGGAGGCTATTCCTCTCCTCAACGATGCGCAAAATAAGGTGATGCTCAACCAGCAGCTCTTCGACCGCATCAAATCCATCTACGACATGCGCGACAAGATGGGGCTTACTCCGGTGCAGAAGCGACTCGTGGAGAAATACTACCGTCAGTTCTCCGAACAGGGTGCAGCTCTTTCACCGGAAGACAAACAGAAGCTGATAAAGATTAACGATGAGCTTTCGAATCTTTTCATTCAGTTTAATAAGAACCTGCTCAACGCCACCAATGAATTTTTCGTGACGGTCTATGACAAGGAGGATCTTGCGGGTCTTCCCGACAATGTGGTTGCAGCTGCAGCAGAGGAGGCAACAGCGCGTGGCCTTGACGGTCTCTGGGTGTTCACCCTTAGGGCTCCGAGCCGCCTGCCGGTGCTTGAGTCAGCAGACAATCGCGGACTTCGCGAGGCAATCTACAAAGGATATACCACTCTTGCCAGCTATGGCGCCAACAGCAATTATCCTGTCATAGAGAAGATCGTCAAGCTTCGTGCAGAGAAGGCAAAGCTGATGGGTTTTGATAATTTTGCCCAGATGCAGACAGCCAAGGTGATGGCAAAGACTCCGGAAGCGGCTGAAAGCCTGTTGCTTCAGGTGTTTGAGCCGGCTGTGCAGCGTGCACATGAGGAAGTAGCCGACATGCAGGCATATGTGGATGCCAATGGAGGTGGATTTAAGATTGCTCCATGGGACTATTACTATTATGCAGGCAAGGTGAAGGAACAGAAGTTTGGACTGAGCGATGCCGACATCCAGCCCTACTTCTCACTCGAGAACGTGAAGAACGGACTTTTCTATTGCGCTGAGAAACTATATGGCATCAAACTCGTGGAGATGCCGGATGCTCCCAAATATATGGATGAAGTGACTGTATATGATGTGCAGGATGCAAAGACGGGTGAGCATATATCAGTCTTTATGACCGATTATTTCCCGCGTAACTCCAAGGTGCAAGGAGCATGGATGGAGCAGATGCAGTCTGCAGGTATGTATGAAGATGGTGTCATGAAGCGTCCCATCGTATATAATGTATGCAACTTCTCGCGTCCTGCCGGCGATGTTCCCGCACTGCTGACTCTCGATGAAGTTGAGACAATGTTCCATGAGTTTGGACATGGTCTTCAGGGAATGTTAGCTCAGTCAAAATACAAGACTCTTGCCGGCACGAATGTAGACCGAGACGCAGTTGAGCTACCCTCACAGCTCAACGAGCATTGGGCTACTTCACCTGAAGTGCTGCGCTACTATGCGAAGCACTACAAGACAGGCGAACCGATGAGCGAAGAGATGATCCAGAAGATACAGGATGCCGCCAAGTTCAATCAGGGCTTCATAACCACTGAGCTTGCAGGAGCAGCCCTTCTCGACCTCGCGTGGGGCAAGACAGATGGCGAAGGTGTAGATGTCCCGGGTTTTGAGGCTGCATTTGCAGAGAAAATCGGTATGCCGGAAGAAATCACTTACAGATATCGTTCGCCCTATTTCAAGCATATCTTTGGCGATGACGGATATGCTTCCGGATATTACACCTATCTTTGGGCACAGGTGCTTGAGGCAGATGCATGGGAACTTTTCCAGCAGAAGGGTATTTTTGACAAGAAGACAGCAGAGGTTTATAAGAAGAATATCCTTGAAGGTGGTGATGACGAGGATGCCACAGTGCTTTTCAAGAAATTCCGTGGCCATGCTCCTGATGCCAAGGCATTGCTTCGCCTGAGAGGATTTGAGGATGCTCCTCAGAAGCAGAAAGATGTGAAGGTGTATAAGGATAAGCACTAATTGTTTAGACGGTGTCTAAATTAGGGGTTGAGAGGGTGATTTTGTGGCTGAATGTTTGGTGGATTGCGGTTTTAGGTTTAAATTTGCATTGAAAAATCAACCTGATAACAAATATCAAAATAATAAACCTTTAAAAGAATTACAATTATGGCTTATGTAATTGGCGACAACTGCGTCGCATGTGGCACTTGCC
>JAIDSL010000026.1 GCA_029061255.1 Muribaculaceae bacterium | reverse complement strand
ATGTCGTTGTGTCCGAGAGTGATAGTTGTGCCATTCTGCAGGGTTATGACCATATTGTATTCCTTTGCAGGCTCATCAGCACGAAGTGATGTCGGGAAAAGGATGGCGAAAGCTGCCATCATTGAGATGAATATTTTTTTCATTGCAATTGACTGAAATATTAGTTGTTATTTTTTAATTTTAAATGATGTGTCAGGAGTGCTTACAATGTAATAGCCCGGGGCAAGTGAGCTTAAATCGACTGATGCAGACGTAGAATTGTCGGCAGTGAAAGTCGCCACAAGGCTCCCATCAAGTGTAAACACATTTACTTTACTTCCCGGACGTAGTCCGGAGAATAAGGATCCGTTGACCGAAATAAGGTCTACGCCTGCTTCTTCTGAAGGAACAAAGTCGAAAGAGCCAACAGCATCAGCTTCCACCGAAATCTCAGAACCACCTCCTGTCACTTTGAGAAGGTTATCTTGATAAGTGATTACCGGAGAATCAGCGATGAGGAACTCAGCAACCGTACCACTCTTTGTGGTGATAATCAGGCGCGCCTCTTCGGCACGGACCGCTGAAAAGGCAGCAGTAAACAAAACTGCAGCCAAAAAAAATCGTTTGATTTGTTTGATTCTCATAAAATGAAAAGTTGTTTTACAGCGGTTAATTATGTTTATTATTTTATCTTAATGCAAATGCGAACTTCTGTAAAGGTTTTCTCATCAGAGATGATCTCAGCAATTCCGTTGACCGACTTTGCCCGAAGATTGATTGACTCTGTTGACATAACCTTTTGCTATCGACTTCATTATCAAATCGACTACATTGACGGCACCAAGCTTGCTTAGAAGTGCCTTTCTGTGTGCTTCGACAGTATTTTCAGAGACAAACAGGGCATCGGCTATTTCTCTGGTAGTCTTGCCGGCTGCGATAAGGCTTAGCACTTCCATTTCGCGCGAAGATGGATGCAGCGATTTGTCGTCGGCAATCCCCATGACTTCCCTCACTTCCCTGCAATAGTAGACTGATCCATCAAGAATTTCCTCTATGGCTTTCAGGAATTCACCACTGCCTGCAGACTTGTATATAATAGCATTGACATTACAAGAAAGCAATCTGCGCAAGGTCCAGATCTCATCATGCACAGTACTCACAATAATCCTTGCATCCTTATTCCGTTGCCTTATAAATTCTATAAGCGCAAATCCATCGATATCAGGAAGTTCAAGGTCAACAACAAAGAATCCGAAATCACTTCCATTTTCAAGGCTTCTGATCAAATCCATTCCTGTACCAAATCTTTCAATGTCCGACACTCCATTGGCAGAAAGAATCTGGCACACTCCTTCCCTTACCAATTCATGGTCGTCTACAACAGCAACCTTTATCTTATCCAACCGGGTACTTTCCAATTTCAGTGCATTTAATTTATCAAAATTGGCATCCTAAATAAAAAATATATCAAAAATAAACTTAAATGCAAAATTTAAAAACAAAAATCCTCTATTTTTTCCCGTTTTTCTTAAGATAACCCTTATGAATGGACTTGACAATAAGGTCTGCTACATTGACCGCTCCTATCTTTGAGAGCAAAGCTTTGCGATGAGCTTCTATGGTATTTTCGGTGACATACATTGAAGCCGCTATCTCCCGTGATGTCTTTCCTTGCGCTATCTGACATAGGACCTCAAGCTCTCTTGATGAGGGATGAAGCGAATTGTCTGAAGCCGAATCCAATGAGTTGCGTACCTCTTCGCAATAATAACGAGTCCCATTCAAAATTGCTTTTATAGCCTCAACAATATCGTTTCCATCACTTGATTTATAGATTATTCCATCCACATCACAAGCAAGAATCTTGCGAAGTGTCCATATCTCATCATGCACGGTGCTCACTATTACCTTTGCTTCCGGTTTTCTGGCACGAACCATCTCAATCAGTATCAAACCCTCAATATCCGGCAATTCGAGATCTATGATAAAGAAATCGAAGATCTCACCATTATCCATACTTGCCAAAAGGTCGGTTGCTGTGCCAAATTTATGTACGTGAGTCATACCGTGGCTTACAAGAACGGCGTTCAGTCCTTCCCTAATTAAGTCATGGTCATCAACGACTGCAATTTTGATTTGTGATAAGACTGGTTCTTCCGTCATTATTTGCCTATGTTTTGCATTAAATTGAGAAAACTCAAATTTTATAATGCAAAATTACAAAGACTTTCGACAAGATACAATTACGGAAATCCGTAATTCTTTACATATTGGCACTTGAGAGTATGTTTATTTCAGACATTATATCAAAACAATTAACAATCGAATTTTAACTTATGCAGTAAAAAAATCACGGAATTCCGTAATTGATGCTATTCAGTTTTTATAATAATTTTGCTATTGAATTGCTTAAGGGTCTTTTTTTGGGAGAATCCTAAGGCTGACAAATCATACACATTATTAAATAAAAAATATATGAGGAAAAATTCAACAACAATCGCATTGTTTATTTCGATGAGCTTTGCCTTTCAAGTGAATTGAGGTTGTAGATACTGATGTCAGCACCGATGAAGCTTTCGAATACTATAATCTCAATGGCATGCGAGTCAATGGTGAAACTCTTGCCCCGGGACTCTACATAAAGAAACAGGGGAAACATAGTGTCAGGATTCTACGTAATTGACCCGGTAACTGACATTATGAGGATAGACAACCGCAAATCACCTTATTTTCTTAAAGCACAACAACATTGATTTTGTAAAAATGGGAAAGGGCAACTCAAAAATGTAGGAATCATTCAATAACTTTTAAACATTAATTATATGAAACTCAATCATCTTATTGCAGGTATAAGTCTGCTTGCAACAGCCGTAATCGCATCTTGCGGCAGCTCCAGTTCATCAACCGAGAATTGCTTAGTTTTCGGTGAAGTACCCTATCTCTATGCCAACTATCAGGTACAGCGTGACAAAATCGACGCTGAAATTATGGATTCCAAAATCGACTACAAAAAGGGCTCAGCCCAGATTGATGAGCTGAAGGAGAAGTATCGCTCAAAAATCGAAGAGGCGGGCAAGAAACTTGATGGTCAGACAATTGAAATGACACCAGTAGAAGATTTCAAGGTCGTTGAGCCTATCAGCATTTCATTCAAGGAATTTGCCAACAACGTGAACGCGGTATTTGCCGTTGGCGGATAGGTGGTCCTTCCGGCAGGCACACATGCGGAATTAGAGACTGTAGCCTACAACAATAACTACTTTGAAAACATTACCAATCTAATTGCATAGAGGACGCACGAGCCGTGCGTCCCTACATCAGAATATTGGCCCATTTTGCAACACCCTCCTCAACATTACAAATCTTTACATACGGTATTCAGGTCTTCCCTAATAAGGTCATAATCGTCGACAACAACTATTTTCATCTGTGACAGATTAGATTTTTGAGATATTACTGCAGGAAATAATTAAGACCGGAGCTTTACCTGAAGTTTGACTTCAGTGCCATTGTTTTCAACATAATTGATGCTTATGTTGCCTCCGATTGATTCAGCCCTTCTTCTTATGGAGTCGAGACCAAGACCTTTTCTTTGAGACGAATCAAATGTGCCGTTGTCTGCCACAGTCATCGACAGAACGTCCCCGTCAAGAATAAGAGAGACCTTAATCTCAGTTGCCCCGGAATGCTTCACAGCATTGCCTACAGCCTCCTGGGCTATTCGGTAGACTTCAAGCGACACGGAATCGGGCACATCCTCCCATGACTGACCTTCAGCCGACGATGCATACGACATGTCAATCCTGCCAATATTGGCTTCAGCCTGCTTTCTGACAAAGAAACGCACCACTTCATCAAGCGACGCATATGCAAATTCAGGAGGCATCAGTTCATGAGATATCCGGCGAACGGATTCGCGGCAAGAATTCAGAAGTTCTGCTGTATTTTGTTGAGGCTTACCGTCTGTCACACTCATCTGAATAGCGAGAAGGTCATTGCAGACTCCGTCGTGAAGTTCGCGTGCCATTCGCTTCCGTTCGTTTTCAAGACCCTCGACATACTGAGTCGTAAGCTGACGCCCGATATCCGCACGCAAGGCGGCAAACTCCAGCTCCTTCTGCATTCGCTTACGCTTCTGGCGACCTGCGTATACTATGAAGGCAATCACTCCGGAAAGCAGAAGTCCGACAGCAGCGAATAGCCACATAAGTGTATTAGCCCTCCGAGCCTCGCTTTGGGCGAGAGCAAGCTCGGTTTCTTTTGTCTCATACTTCACAGTTAGGTCACGAAGACTCTCGGCCTTTTCCTGCTGCCAGAGTGAATCACGAAGCTCGTTGCTCTGCAGGAGGGTAGAATATGCGTTTTTATAGTCACCTAAGTCGGAATATGCGATATGCATGTTGTTGTAGCAGTCAAACTTCACGAAGGGTAGTCGGTCAATTCCTTCGGAATGAAGTATCTCATCAAACCATTTGAGGGCACCCCTGCTATCATTAGATTTCAGACATATCGAGCATTCTGCTTGATAATACACAAGCTTTGCCATTGAGGACTCAATCTCAGGAAGCAAAGTCTGGCACTTCCGGCGCCAATCATCAGCCGTACCTTTGTTTCCAAGTCTGTCGCAGACAAGCATGGCATAAGAGGCAGCCCTAAAGGCCGCTTCCTTGTCTCCTGATTCCAAAGCGTCCTTGTAAGCCAGCTCTTGATATCGCATAGACTTTTCCGGCTCTCCGCAACCTGTGAGCACTGATCCCACAACTCCATAGATAGTGCTCCGGAGTTCCGGATCAGTGCTTTTAGCTATCCATTCGCCAGCGAGTTCGGCATGCTTGACAGCCTGCTCCTTATGTTGTGTATCAAGATTAAGCACTGAAAGATTGATGTAGAGAGAAGCTATTTCCTCTATCGCCTCCTGGTCAGGATTCTCACGAAATTTACCGGACGTTATGATTTCCAAAGCACCGTCATAACTTTCAAGAGCCTCGTCTATTCTGCCGAGAGAGCGAAGAAATACCCCCTGGGCTGAACGTGTACCTACAATCTGGGTCAGATCGCCGCTGACTTCGGCGAGCCTTATGGCCTTTTCTCCTACTATAGCAGCGGAATCAGTACGACCTATACTGTGAAGACTGTCGGCCACTTCACGCAACCGCGCAATTTCTTCGATTGACACGGTTTCCGAAAATATTGACAGTGAAGTCAATATACAGATGATTAGTAATATTTGCTTTCTCATACTCAACACGTTAACCATTTATAAAATTATTTTTATAAGCATGGCGGTAAATAGCACTCTGGGTTCATGGGGCATTATTTTTTACTCCACAAATATATGCGTATGCTTCAATATCGACGGAGACATAATAAAATCCAGTAGCAAATGTGATTTCACAGGTAAGGCTCCAGGAGCTCTGTCATGCGTTGAAGAGGGATTAGCGGCAGCCCGAATCCCCAAACAGCCTTGGCTCCTTCGATAAAAGAAGGAATATCCAATTTAAAGGGAATGCTCTCAATCATGTGTGTATCTGCAATCATCTTTCCAAGATCATAAGCATTTTCAGGCATTCGCGCCCGGGAAGACTCTTCAAGATAGTCGGCTATCCCCATCGCATATGCCTTGCGGTCGGCAATCAGTCCTTTTTCCGGTGCCATTTCCTGAATAAGCTCCTGAATGTCTGGCGCCATAGCCTTCATTATGCCATATGCCCTGAAAAACTCACACTTACTTTCTCCTTCAAGTGTCATGGGATCCATGTCTTTGCTATAGGAATTTATGATTTCAGATGCCTTTATCGTATCTGCTGGCAACCCTATCATTCCATCTGCCACTTCGCGGAGTCCTGCTACGATGCAATCAACAGGTGGCATCCGCGACGCGTCGCGACCCTCCAGTCCGTCAAATAGAAATACAGCTTGCATTCCTCCAAGCGAATAAGACATCCTGAAAGATGGATCATCACTGTTCAGACCAGGAAACTGCTCCTTTGAGTCCACCTTCGGTTCCATATTGATATTTTCCTCAATTCCTGCAATATATCTCGAAAACTCTTCCTCGTTGGTGACAAGAGGATTTTCTCCCGCGAAAAGAGAAATTGTCACGGTGTATCCAAGCGAATAAGAGAGCGTATCAATTGGCTCCCTTCCGAAGATATTGTCTTTTGGTGTCACCTGCGTCGGGACATCGACAGTGCCTCCTATATGGCACTCCCCTATCGAGACGTTTTTGGTATCTGAAAAACTTATACCTATCTTAGCTTCTCCCACAGAGATATTGTCGAAGACAACATTTGATATCGGCTTCTGTCTGGTGCCTTGAAGCACAAGGGCAGCTTGCGATGCCTTGCTGCAGCTAAGGCCATTGACATAGATGCCTTCTATCTCTGAGAAATGGTTGCTGTCAAGACCCTCCCCTGCATATTTGCTTGTCACATAGAAGAGGTCTTCCACCGCGTCGAAGCTGCAGTTATTGACAACCAGATTTTTCACATATCCTCCTCTATCAGGATTGGTCTTTACATATATGCCGCGTTTGCAATAACCGGCATAGTCGCAGTTTTCGACAAAGACATTCCTTACACCTCCCGACATCTCACTGCCTATCACTACGGCATGCAGGCCCTTAAAGTGGCATCGGCGTATCACAATGTTCTCGCTGGGGCAGGCTGCAGTCCATCCATCGTTGTCGCGTCCGCTCTTGATGGCGATGTTATCATCGCCGTTGTCGAAATATATATCCTCTATAAGGATATTGCGAGAGCTTTCAGGATCAATGCCATCATTATTTACGAGTTTTGCATCGTATCGAAGCGACCGACAGATAATATTTTCACTTCGTAGGAGATGCACACACCAAAAGGGGGAATTAATGATCTTTACTCCCTCGAGAGTGACATTCCGGCAATCATAAAACTGTATTAAATGAGGCCTCAGCCAGTCACCTTCCCCGAATGTTCGCTCCGAGATATCGACTCCGTTATGATTCATTTCTCGGGTCCTCATCTGTGCCGGTTTCTGGTTTGGTTTCCATATGGCGAAGGTCGACATAGCGTTTCCATCGATCGTACCCTTTCCGATAATGGCAACGTCATGTAGTCCATAACCATAAATAAAAGGAGAGTAATTATGCAGATACGTTCCTTCCCAGCTTGTTTCAACTATCGGATATTTACTCGGATCAGGTGTGAATTTCAGCACCGCCCCTTCCTCCAGCTCGATGCATACATTGCTTTGAAGATGGAGCGGACCATCCATGAAATACTCACCGGCAGGCACCACGATATGTATGCCTCCGGATTTCTCAGCCTCCCTCATTGCCTTCCCAAAAGCCTTCCGACAATCCTTGACTCCATCGCCTTTCGCGCCATAACGGAGGATACTCACGGTATTGTCTGAAATACTTGCTCCTGAGATATTACCTATGATACTGTCGCGTAGAGATACGTCGTAGTCAGGTCCAGCAGCAAAGGACACCATAGGAATTATCATCAATATTGAATAAAATAAAAATCTCTTTATCATTGCTACAAACTATTTTTATTTAATGAGTTCTTAGTGGAATTACAAAAATAGTGAAAATTTCAATAGAAAATTACACAAAAAGTAATTTTCTATTGAAATTTTTACCATCTAATCAGTCCAACCATAATAATTACCTTATCGGGATAGAGGCAATCTCATAATTGAAAAGAACATTTAATTAATGAGATAAAAATTTGTACATAATGAATTATATCATTAATTTTGTATGCTCTACCAGTCAAGCATAGGAATTAATCAGTACAAAATAAGAATCTTAACAACCACACTATCATGAATAAAGAATGGTCTGACTTGAATAAGAAGATGCAGATGGAAATCGGCAATAAAGTTGACTTCGAGTCAGGAATCGCTACTCTAATATCTCTAAGGTCGATTCTTTTCGAAACAGTCAGAGCTTTCTTTACAGATTTAAATAAGGATGACTTCTCAGCTATTCCTTACCTTAATGCAGATGGCTACCATAACAAGACGATCGCTTACTCTATCTGGCATATCTTTCGTATTGAGGATATCGTAGTCAATTCTTTGATAAACAATGATATACAAGTATTCTTTACTGGCAACTATCAGAAAAGAATAAAATCTGATATAATTACCACCGGAAACGAGCTTATCAAATATCAGATTGCTGACTTTTCCAAAAAACTGGACTTAGATGAGCTAATGACTTATGCAACCGAAGTCAAAAATCATACAGACGTATTTCTTCGAACCCTAAACTACAGCGACATGAAGAAGAAATTCGATTTTGACAAAAAGGAATATCTTCGCTCTCTTAATGTGGTAAGCGACCAACCAATTTCCAATTGGCTTATAGATTACTGGTGCAATAAAGACCTGAGAGGACTGATAAAGATGCCACTTTCCAGACATTGGATAATGCATATCGAAGCATGCCAACGTATCATAAGCAAACTTTATCCTTAAGGACATCCATCCACCCACAAAATCATCATTTGATACATTGGGAAATCATCATTTGACACATTGGGAAATCATCATTTGATACATTAAAAAATCATCATTTGACACATTGATAAATCATCGTTTAGAACATCATACAATGTATTTCATTGAGGAATAATATCATTTAAAATTTGGACATTATAATAATTATCATTATCTTTGCACAAAATTTATCCTTATGACAGAATATAAACCACGTATAGCCGACTTATTACTTTCAGATAAACTGGAAGGTATGGGAGCTGTCTTGATTGAAGGATTGAAATGGTGTGGGAAAACGACTACAGCCGAACAAAAAGCACACAGCATAATCTATCTTGACGAGCCTGGGAAAAGGCAGCAATATATTAATATTGCTGCCTTGAACCCGCAAAAACTGCTTATTGGGGAATATCCACGACTTCTTGATGAATGGCAGACTGTCCCTGAACTCTGGGATGCTGTACGCTTCGCCGTAGACCATGGTGATCAAGAAGGGATGTTTATACTTACTGGCTCCGCAGTTCCACTCTCTGATGAAGAAAAAAAGAAAATAAGCCATAGCGGTACGGGCCGAATCGGTAGAATTAAAATGAGAACCATGTCGTTATGGGAATCACAGGAATCTTCTGGAGAAGTATCTCTCAAAGATCTGTTTTCAAACAAGCAAGACATATATGGCACAGGAGAGAGCGATCTTGAGAAAGTGGCATATTATGTGTGTAGAGGCGGTTGGCCTAAAAGCATATCCCAACGACCACAAATAGCATTAGACAGGGCATTCGACTATTATGACGCAATCGTGAACACGGACATATCCCGTACAGATAAAACCCTTACCAATCCAGAGCGCGTCAAACTGATACTCCGCTCTTATGCCCGACATCAAGGGGCTCAGGCGTCGATAGCATCAATAAGAGATGACATCAAAAGCAACGACATCATGGCAATGGATGAGCGTACGGTAGCCTCTTACATAGATACCTTAAGGAAAATTTTTGTAATAGAAGACATGCCGTCGTGGAATCCTAATCTTCGGTCCAAAATCGCTATCCGCACGTCTGATACAAGATATTTTTCCGATCCTTCTATTGCTTCTGCTTCTTTAGGATTAGGACCTTCCGATCTTATCAATGATCTGGAAACCTTCGGACTTTTATTTGAAACGTTGTGCGCAAGAGACCTGCGAGTGTATGCCGAAGCTATCGGTGGCACTGTCTACCACTATCGAGACAGCAGCGGGCTGGAATGCGATGCAGTCATTCATATGCGAAACGGCTCATATGGACTGATAGAAATCAAATTAGGCGGTGAAAATGCCATCGAAAATGGTGCTAAGACACTCGATTCCTTAACTAAAAAAATTGACACTACGCGAATGAAAGCACCAAGTTTTAAAATGGTTCTGACAGCAGTTGGTTCTTATGCTTATCGCCGCGCTGACGGTACTTATGTGGTTCCTATAACAACATTAAAAGACTGACATCTATATGAAAACTCGATTTTTATCATTTTTTGCAGCTTTATACCTCTCATCATCGTTATCCATATCATTTTCAGAGTATAAATGTCATATTCCGGAAGTGAAATGGGATGCACAGAGCCTGATCATCGATGGCGAGAGGGTCACTCCCGTAATGGGAGAGATCCATTACAGCCGTCTTCCGGAAAGCGAATGGCGTTCATCAGTAAGGAAGATGAAGGATGGCGGCGTAACGCTTATCGCAACATATGTATTCTGGAACCATATAGAGCAGAACGAAGGGAAATTCGATTGGAGCGGACAGCGCAACCTGAGGAAATTCCTTGAGGTTTGTAAAGAAGAAGGGATGCCGGTTGTGCTCCGCGTAGGTCCTTTCTGCCATGGGGAAGCAAGAAATGGCGGCATACCTGATTGGATCTTCGACAACGGTATCAAATCAAGGTCAGAAGATCCGGCATTCCTTGATGCAGTGACCAAGCTATACAGGCAGATATTCACCCAAGTGCAGGGACTGCAATGGAAAGACGGCGGCCCCGTGATGGCATGCCAGTTCGACAACGAATACCGTGGCCACGGGTCCTACCTTATGAAACTCAAGGGTATCGCGGAAGATATAGGGTTCGACCTTCCTTTCTACACCCGGACCGGATGGCCCGAACTGAAGACACCAGTACCCTACGGTGAGATGATTCCTCTCTATGGCGACTATGCCGACGGTTTTTGGGAACGATCAATCGAACCCACTGCCGGCAACTACTACAAGGCTTTCAACTTCAAGCCCTTCAGAAGTAGCACGGCTATAGCATCAGAGCAGTTGAAAGACCAGAAAGAGAAATTGACCGAGGGCGACGAACTGTATCCTTACTTCACTTGCGAACTCGGAGGAGGGATGATGGGAGCATACCACCGCCGCCCTTGGATATATCCTGAAGACGCGTATTCACTCGCCGTGGTGAAACTCGGAAGCGGCAGCAACCTGCTCGGCTACTACATGTATCACGGTGGCACAAATCCGGAAAGCGACATATATCTCAACGAGACCCAACGAACAAAAGCAACGAACTATAACGATCTTCCGGTTAAAAACTATGATTTCCAGGCTCCCCTTGGAGAGTTCGGACACACATATCCACACTATTACACTCTACGCAAGCTCCATCTCTTCATGCAAGACTATGGAAAAGTCCTCGCCCCGATGCAAGCGACATTCCCCGCTCCTCAGGATATCGCCAAAGGCGATGACTCAAGTCTAAGATATGCCTATCGCTCCAATGGCGACAGTGGTTTTGTATTTATCAACAACTATGAGCGTCTGCAAAAGCTTTCTCCGAAAAAAGATGTGCAGTTTGACCTTTGCGGAGTGAAGTTCCCATCCAAGCCGATCACAATTCCGGCTGGAACTGTATGCATATTCCCAGTCAACATCGACGGC
>JAIDSL010000025.1 GCA_029061255.1 Muribaculaceae bacterium | reverse complement strand
AAATATGGAAGGGAGGCTTCCCAGCCTCCCCCGCTGTCTCTGTAGGGACGCACGGCCCGTGCGTCCACCCTATGGAAGGGAGGCTTCCCAGCCTCCCCCCGGAGTCAAACTTAGTAGCAAGCGCACTCCGTGCGCGTCCCCGCGCGTCAAACTATGTGGAAAGCGCACTCCGTGCGCGTCCCCGCGCGTCAAACTATGTGGATAGCGCACTCCGTGCGCGTCTCCGCGCGTCAACCTTAGTAACCATACCAGAAAACCCCGAACCGTGAAGGTCCGGGGTTTTCTATTTATCTATCCCTACCGCCTCGGAGAGGCTAATTCCATACTGATCTAACAGCGCCGATACTTAGGCGAAGCCTCCAATACTGCGAAGCTCCGCTTCGCCGATACTTTGCCGAAGGCACTTTGTTTAGCAAATTTGTCAATCTCTTACTAAGAGAGTATTAAATCCGAATACAAAGGTATATAAAAAATTCGGAATATCCTCATTTTTAAGCAAAAAAGTTTCTCCAAATTTTTACAGTCTCCCCTCAAAAATGCCAATTTAGCCCAATTTGTTTAGCAAGTGCCAATTTTTGTCCATCATTAATTCTTGATACTCAGCGACTTACAAAAAGTTAATTATCTCTTAGTAAGAGATACCCAAAACTTGCTAAACAATGATTTTTCAAAGTATTAATCCTCAAATACTTACAACACCACACCTTCATCAATATCTTCAAAAAAGAAGATAATTGACTGAGGGAAGAAAGACCATACCCACCCCTCACCTCCCCGTTCACCTCCTCCACATCCCTTTCTCCCTGACACTCACCGTCTATCCCCCGTTACCCTGTCGAATATGGAAAGCAGGCCTTCCGGCCTGCGACCCTACAACGATGAAGACGACGACAACGATGAAAACGACGACAACCGCCAAAACATACTGCGGCTCAGCCGCCAATACTGCGAAGCCGATACTGCGCGAAGCGCCGATACTTAAGGAGCTCTCCGCCCAACTCTCGGAGAGCCTCCGTCACCCCACCCGCCGCACCCTCACCTTAATAAATAAGGCCCTCTCCTACCTCACCCCCTTCGAAAGCCCTCGTGCCACCGTCACCTCCCCCTCCGAGCGCCACGACCTCCTGGCGCTGCTTGATAGCCACCGAATGACATTGACACCATACATAGACATCGACCGCATCGAGTGGAACCTCCGCCGGAATTAACAAAGTATGATACAGGACCCGCGCTAACGCATGCGGAGCATGCTTTCCACAAAGTCAAACAGTGTGGATAGCGCACTCCGTGCGCGTCCCCCCGCGTCAATCCAGTGTGGAAAGCATGCTCCGCATGCGTCCCCGCGCGTCAAACTATGGGAGGGAGACTTGCTTTAGCTTGAACGAAGTTAATTCCCAGCCTCCCACCGTGACATAGAAAAACAAAAAAGGCAAACAGACGTGTCACCACCGTGCCGGTCTAAAGCAATTATACGTCCCAAGCGCGAAGCCGTTTCCGCCCGTAACTTTTGTTACGCTCTAACTCGTCCCCTCATACCGAAGTAAAGCTTCCGATACTGCGACCCCCCGCTTCGCCGATTCTTTGCCGAACGCATCTAATACATAACGCCTCCCCCACGCAACTCCATCTCCCCCGTCTCAGTTTGTCTCGGTGCCCGAACCTCTGGTTCGGCAATACCCCTCCTCCCTTTTGTCCACCGATGGGGCACATGTGCCCCTTTTACTCCAACAACAACTCAAAACAAACTACTCACCATAGCGCTCTGACAAGCCCGGAGGACTTCATATTCCACACATATCCACACACATCCACCTCCGGCTTGTCATCGCTTTTCCAACAATAGCAAGAGATTGTGGTGCGAACAAAGTGAGCACTCCAACAGATAACCAACACCTCAAAAATGAAAGGCATAGTTCTAGCCGGAGGCTCCGGCACAAGATTATATCCAATTACCAAGGGCGTCAGCAAACAGCTCCTCCCTATCTTCGACAAGCCGATGGTCTACTACCCCCTCTCCACCCTCATGCTTGCCGGAATCCGCGACATCCTCATCATCTCCACCCCACAGGACCTTCCCGGCTTCAAGCGCCTCCTCGGTGACGGCTCCGACTATGGCATCAACCTCTCCTATGCTGAGCAACCCTCACCAGACGGACTCGCCCAAGCCTTCATCATCGGCAAGGACTTCATCGGCGACGACTCCGTCTGCCTCGTACTCGGCGACAACATCTTCCACGGCGCAGGCTTCTCCGAAGTCCTGAAAGAAGCCGTAAGGACAGCCGAACAAGAGCATAAAGCCACAGTCTTCGGCTACTGGGTCAACGACCCCGAACGCTACGGCGTAGCCGAATTCGACAAGGACGGCAACTGCCTCTCCATCGAAGAAAAACCTGAGCATCCCAAAAGCAACTACGCAGTAGTAGGTCTCTACTTCTATCCCAATAAAGTAGTAGAAGTAGCCAACAACATAAAGCCCTCCGCCCGAGGCGAGCTCGAAATCACCACCGTCAACCAAGAATTCCTGAAAGACGGTGAACTTAAGGTCCAGACCCTCCCGCGAGGCTTTGCCTGGCTTGACACCGGCACCCACGACTCCCTCTCCGAAGCCAGCATCTACGTAGAAGTCCTCGAAAAGCGACAGGGATTAAAAATAGCATGCCTGGAAGGCATAGCCTACATGAACGGATGGATTACCGCCGATAAGCTTCGAGAACTTGCCAAGCCAATGCTCAAGAACCAGTATGGCCAGTACCTGATGAAGATTGCGGACGAAGATATCCAAAAATTCAATTAAATCCGATCGGTAGGGACGCACGGTTCGTGCGTCCGGTGCTGTTTAGTCTTGTGTGTGCAGCAGGTTTGTCGCAGGTGAAATAAGAATTATCCGCTTTCTTCCCCACTAAGGCGCTTACACTGCCAAAAACTCAAACATATAAATAATTTTACGGCTTAGCGTGAGCCTCCTCCTGCGCGCTCTGCCACTCTGCCACTCAGCGTGCCATGAATGTAATAAAGACAAATATCGACGGTCCCGTAATAATAGAGCCCCGCATCTTCAAAGACTCCAGAGGCTACTTCTTCGAAAGCTATAACAAGCGCGAATTCGACGAAAAGGTAGCCAAAGTAGACTTCGTACAAGATAACGAATCCTGCTCCACCTACGGTGTCATGCGCGGTCTCCACTTCCAACGCCCCCCCTTCGCTCAAGCCAAGCTCGTCCGCTGCGTCAAAGGAGCAGTCCTCGACGTAGCCGTCGACATCCGCAAAGGCTCATCCACATACGGCCAACATGTCGCCGTCGAACTCACAGAAAACAACCACCGCCAGTTATTCATACCCAGAGGCTTCGCCCACGGCTTCGCCGTCCTAAGCGACATCGCCATCTTCCAATACAAATGCGACAACTACTACCATCCCGAAGCCGACGGCGGCATCTCCATCCTCGACGAAACCCTCGGCATAGACTGGAAGATCGACCCAAGTAAAGCTATTCTTTCAGAAAAAGACTTGAGACACCCTTTATTACATGTTTTTACCTCTCCATTTGACTTTGCTTAACTTTTGGTTCTTGACTCTTATTCACTTTGATTAGCAGCTTCATTTGCCATACTCTTCCAAAAAGATACCAAGCACATATTACTGGGGTCATTTGAGTCTCCTTTTCAATATTGATAAGCATAGTGCACTAATCATCTA
The DNA here is from genome assembly GCA_029061255.1 of Muribaculaceae bacterium. Classification (GTDB taxonomy): domain Bacteria; phylum Bacteroidota; class Bacteroidia; order Bacteroidales; family Muribaculaceae; genus Lepagella. The sequence goes on along the minus strand of JAIDSL010000025.1, from coordinate 2,399 downwards.
AAAAAACTCCGTGCCTGAACATTCTTTTTTACTGTGCAAAAGTAGTAGCTTTAGGTAGACAAGATTATCATTTGTGCTCCTCAAACTCTTAAAAAAATTGGTAAAATACCGAATAAAAGAATACAAAGCCAATTCATTAACCTCATTTATATGGATTCTCTAAATATAGCTATCTCTAATATTAGAAGTATAAAATCCGCGAATCTTGAAATACCATTTGAGGGAGGAATTTATACATTTGTAGGAAGCAACGGCAGTGGGAAAAGTACCTTGATGCGCTGTCTTGCTACCTTGATTCGTATGAAAAGCATTGAATTTTGGGGGATCAATGCTTCTTCACAAATACAAACCGAACTAAATGGGCAAAAGAGAATATGGAGATCTAAGGATGGTGGTCTGATCAGTGATACTTCTGTTGGCTATTATTATGGACTGTATGAGGGAAGCTTGTTTTATGGAACAAGATTTGAAGACTCCGGTAAGATTGATGTGATGTTGTCGAATGGGAGAATCTCACCAACATTGATAATTGATGCGGATGAGTATGTAAAAGATCATGTCAGCTACATACTTCATGGAGACTATACGCATTATAGGAATCTTAAAAGAATAAAAAACAAGGCAGAAGCCAGAAAAATCAAAATTCGAAATCTACCATATTTCATGGATTATGAAGGGACTTTAATCAGTCAGTATCGTATGAGTTCCGGAGAATGCCTTTTGATTTCCCTCATTCACTTTTTTTATAATGCAATCGAACGCCGGAATTTGTCTGTCGAACAGAAAGCCGTAGTAATCATAGATGAATTAGAATTGGCTCTCCACCCAGTAGCCATATTGAGACTTGTAAATTTTTTAAAGGAGGTTGTAAAAGATCGTCCCAATCTTGTAATCTATCTATCCAGTCATTCTCCAGAGGTGATTAGAACGATTCCTCCTCGTAATCTATTTAAAGTCAATATTAATTCATCTGGGATACTGACAATGGAGAGAAATTGCTACCCAAGTTATCTGATTCGAGATTTATACAGTAATGTTTCACCGGATTTCTTATTGTTGGTGGAAGATCAGCTCGCACAGTTGGTAGTAAATAAAATCCTTACAAATAAATCACTTCGCATTAATAGATTGATTCATTGTGTTCCTGTTGGAGGCTGGCAAAATGTATTGGATCTGTACGAAGAGTTATATACAAAAAAGGTTTTAGGGACTTCAACTAAAATTATAAATATTCTTGACGGAGATGCTTATGGCAAACTAATAAGAAAGCAGAAGTCATATCCTCATTGCTTTCTTCCAGTACAAAGCGTTGAGAAGTTCCTATATGCTGTCTTAAAGGAAGAAAAGAATCCATCCTTACGTAAAATAATATCAGACAAATATTTCATAGTAGATTCTTTAGATCAGATAATTTCTGATTATAATGAGGGGACAAGAAAAGGATTTGCTGATAACAATAAAAATTTCTATGACTTTATCTTAAAAAGAATTACCAGTGCTGGGACAACTGAAGAAACTTTCATAAACGGACTCTGCGATGACATAATCAACACAGTAGATATGACGAAATTTATTATCAACATCACAAATCTTCTTCAGTAAATTCTCAACTCTAAAATTCAATCTTTTTCTTTTGCTACAAAGCCAATATATCTGGCACGTTACTGTCCAATTGCCTTTTTTGCCAGATTCGAAGGCTTGACCTAATTTTGAAGTACCTGTCCAATGGCGTAATTTGGTCGGGTTGAAAAATTAGATTTAACTTTGCGGTCGTTAACACACTTGTATCAGCTTGAGTGAAGCAGCTTGACACTTATACTGGACAAACTTAAAAAACATAAGTTATGATAACGACAAAAAACTTGAAGCGTTCTGGGAACACTACCAATACGAGGGCGTTATAATACTTCGCCTTAAGATTCAAGGATTAACAAGGGGCAACCGTGAAGTTAATTCGATGAAAATGATGGACACTGAAAACGATGACACACAAAATCATTCGAGCTATACAAAATCAATCTGATGCAAACCATAAAGTCACTGCTTCTATGGGTCTTACGCTTTTGTTAAGTAAAAAAATCAAGATTTTTATTAAAATAAAACAGTTAAGGAGTCCAAATTCGTTGGTCTCCTCAAACTTATGACCAACGGATTTGCGAAGCTTGAACGAAGTTAGATATGCTAGAGGACAGGCACTTCTGTTACGCAACAAAGTCAATGTTTACGGTTCCGTGACCAAGGGAGTATGCAAACAAATACTTCCTATCTTCGACAAGCCCATGGGATCGTATCCCCTCACGACGCTCATCTATAGGTTTAGACGCTTGTAAGCGTCCAAAAATGACGTGTCCGAGCTAAAAGAAATTTTGACTAACTTCGCGGTGCAACTAAAACCAAGA
>JAIDSL010000024.1 GCA_029061255.1 Muribaculaceae bacterium | reverse complement strand
TTCAATACCGGCAAATCAAGATTCTCTGTCACGTGAGCCATAAGAGTACTTTTACCGACCTGCCGAGCACCTAATATGATGATGGCCTTACGCCTGAAAAGACGGTGTGCTACAGTTTCCTCTAGTTTTCTCTTTATATGCATAAACAGCAATTTTGACTTACACTCGCAAATTTAAGATAAAAATCCCACTAATCCAAAAATTAGGTCAATTTTATGGATTATAATCCTCAAATTTGACCAATTTTTTGGATTACAACCAATCTATCCTCCCATACGTTTTAGCAATGAGTATAATTCAGCCTCTGTCAACCGACAACGCTGATAACTGATAACTAATAACTGATAACTAAATATACTATTATGGAAAACAGCAAGGAAATAGCTAAGAAATTTGAAGAAAAGGTAAGGGAAGACCTCACGAGCTTCCTCCAGTATAAGAAAGCGCTCGACCCTCACGTACCGAAATGCCCCGACGTAGAAGAGAAATGGGCGATGATAGGCCGTGCCTATCTCCCGGACGCATCCAAGGAATTCCAACAGTATCCCGTCGTGTCGCTCGGTTGGATAATGTTTGTAGGAATGGCGATGGCATATTACTGGGATACAGACTGGGTAGCAAACGCCGACCGCACCGACTACTACGAGGCCCTTCGCGAGAAAAATGGCTTCGACAACCTTGACGAAACAGTCGTCAAGACAGTACTTGGATATGAAGGCGAAGCCGCCGACAAAGTGATAGAACTTGTAGCTGAATGTGCATCAAGAGTCCACAGCCTCCTGACCCACGAGCAGGTTGAGAACGGCACTGAAGCCGCCTTCGGTTGCTTCGTGGCCGCACTCCATCAGATGTACCTCGCCGGAATGGAAATGGAGCTCAACGCCCTCGGCTACCACATGACTCCACTCCAGCAGAAATAAACGGAAAATTTATCAATAACCTTGTAGGTACGCACGGCTCGTGCGTCCTTTTTTTATACCTTCTCAGCAGTCCTCGACGCACTCTGCGGGGTAACCTCCAAATCTGCAGGAAGCACCCTCGTCATCCTTGTGAATACCAATACCAACACCGACAATGCCATAATCGTGATAGCCGTCGAATGCATAGTATTCCCAAGCCCCACAAGCGGGCTGACCGTAGCGCCAAACACATATCCCATCAATCCGATAAGCGCCGACGCATCCCCGGCACAGTCTCGCCCTTCATTCATAGCCAAGGTATTTCCAACCGTAAACAGCATGCCCAGGCAGAACAGCATGGGAAGGTTCAATGCCTCATACACCCATACATTGTCTACCAAATAGAAGCATGCGAACTGAGCAGCTGCAATCACCACAAGTGCCCGGCCACCGAACAGCGCCGCACGCTTCAACGGCTTGAAATGCAACGCCACAGTCGCTCCGAATGCCACAAAAATCGCATTGAAGCCCATGAACAGACCGAACTGCAGCTGACTGAATCCATAATGATCCTGAATGATGAATGGTGCTGAGGATATATATGCGAACAGCACGCCCAGAGCCGCAGCCTTAAGCATCACGTGCACAACGAAATGCTTGTTTTTGCCAAGCACCACATAATTCTTGAAGGCCGTACCAAAATGTCCCGTCACCCTACGGTCCTTAGGTAGCGACTCCTTGAAGGCCGGAGTGAGAAGCAGGAGCATGGCACTAAATCCGAAAAGAATCCAGAATATACCTTGCCAACCCACAGATCTTGCCACCAAACCGCCGATCACAGGCGCACTCGCCGGAGCAAAACCATTTATCGCTCCTACAAGAGCCATCACCTTGGCAAGGGCACGCCCTTTGTAAAGGTCGGCCGGAATTGTTCGGGCAAGAAAATATCCACCCGAAGCACCCAAGCCCTGAATTAATCTCCACCAAAGGAAGACATGAATCGTCTTAGACCATACGCTACCGAAAGCACCTATGCAGAACACCACCAACGCCCATATCAATATAGGCTTACGTCCGAAACGGTCGCTCAGCGGGCCCAAAATCAACTCACCAACACCCAGGCCTATCATGCCGAACGTAAGACCTAACTGCACTACAGGTCGAGTGGTATGAAACGACCTCACCATCTCCGGCAAAGTAGGCAGATACATATCGTTGACAAACGACCCGAAGGCGCTCAGCAACACCAGATAGATAATAAGAAATACGTAATATCCTCCCGAAGGTCCTGCCTGGGAAGAAAGCGAAGTAGAATTTTTCATAGTATATAGTATAGAATATTTAAGTCCCCACGCCATTTCCCCTTTAAAAAAAAACACCACAATCCCATTTCAGTTCACTCTATCCTACCCTCTAACCTCTCCACTAAATTTGAAATATTACTATAATTATTTGTAAATCCAAGATTTTATGCCTAATTTTGTAGCATGCCAAGATATTCAGGCACAACAACTATTTACATCATGCATAAACCCTACAGAACCCTACTAATAACCGCGGCCCTCGCAGCCGGAATCCCGGTTGCCTCAGCCCATCTAGTCATAAACGAGATAATGCAGTCAAACATCGATTGCATTATGGACGACTTCAACGAATTCCCCGACTCTTGGGTAGAGCTATATAATCCCGGTCCGGATACCGAATACATCGCCGACTACAGTCTCGGCACCAAGGATAAGGCCAAGAAAGCTTACCGTCTGCCCTCCGGATCTGTACCGGCAGGCAAATATATGGTGATCTACTGTGATAAAGCCGAACAAGGACGCCACACAGACTTCCGCCTCGAATCCGGCAAGGATGGCGCTGTCTATCTCTTCAAAAACGATGAAATCGTAGATCATCTTGAAGGCCTGAAGAAACAGCCCGCCCCCAACATCGCCTACGGCCGCGAGACCGACAACGCCGACAAATGGGGATATCAGGCAATCCCTACGCCCGGAGCTGCAAACTGTGGCACGACCTATAAGGAAATACTCGGCGACCCCGTGTTCAGCATTCCCGGCAAAGTATCTTCCGATGTCTTCGACCTTGAACTTTCTCTGCCGGAGGGTTCTCCGGAGGGAACTGTAATACGCTATACCCTCGACGGCAAGGAACCGACTGAGACCAGTATCGTGTATTCCAATCCTATCCATATGTCCGTGACAAGGACCGTGCGGGCCAAACTCTTCTGCGACGGCTACCTGTCGCCGCGCTCCACTACACATTCCTATATCAAGCATCCGCGTGAGGTGACACTCCCGGTTGTCTCGATTGTCACAAACAATGATTACTTCTACGATAACAAACTCGGCATCTACGTGCAGGGCAACTACACCAACTACAAGCCCAACTATGAGTATGACTGGCGCAGACCCATAAACATAGAATATTTTGAAGCATCCGATACGGAAAGTGCCATCAATCAGCTTTGCGAGACTCGTGTCAAGGGTGGCGCCACCCGTGGCAATGCCCTAAAGTCGCTTGCCGTCTATGCCAACAAGCGCTTTGGTGAAAAACGATTCAACTATGAGTTCTTTCCCGACCAGACTCCAGGCATCGACGAGTTCAAGTCGTTTGAGATGCGCAACTGCGGCAATGACTTCGACTATATGTATATGCGCGACGCCATCATCCAGCAGAGTATGGGCATGAACTGCGACCTTGACTGGCAGCCATCACGTCCCGTGATATTTTATATCAACGGTGAATACAAGGGGTTGCTCAACATCCGTCCGCGCAGCAACGAAGACCACGTATATTCCTACTACGACGGCCTCGAGGATATCGACATCATCGAAAACTGGTGGGAGCTGAAGGAAGGCTCAATGGACAATTTCAATGCCTTCAAGGAATTCTACGAAGGCAAGGATCATTCGTTTAATGAATTCGATGCCCTGATGGATACCGGAGAATTCTGCAACCTGATGATCATGGGCACATTCTTCGACAACAAGGATTTCCCGGGCAACAATATCGTGATGTGGCGTCCTATCGCCGACGGTGGACGCTGGCGTTGGATATCAAAGGACACCGATTTCGGCATGGGTCTATACGGTGAACGCGCCAACTACCCCACACTCAACTGGATAACCACGCAGGGTTACGACAACAACAAGAACGACTGGGCTAACAAATGGGAGCACACCCGCCTCTTCCGCCGCCTGCTTGACACCCCGGAATTCAGGGATATGTTTATCGACCGCTGCGCCATCTATTTGGGTGATTTCCTCACTCCGGAAGCTATCATCGCCCGCATCGATGCACGCTATAATGCAATAAAGACCGAATATAAATTCCACCGTGACAAAATCAATCCCTGGTGGCCCGTATACAGTCAGGAAGTGGACTGGGGCAAGGAATGGACCCGACAGCGACACACTTTCTTCTACAATCATCTGGCTACATTCTTCGGGCTAAAAAACCCGGTATCGATGACTATTCTCAACGGCGGTGAAGGCAGAACCCTAACCGTCAACGACATTCCTCTTACAGAGGAAAGCTTCAACGGAAAGTTCTTCCCGCAGCGTAAGCTTACGGTGCGCTCCGATTCCGAGACCGATGGCCTCTACGTCAACGGATGGGAAGTAAAAGTGACAGCCTCCGGCCAGACTACCTCCACCACCTACAACACCGAGACCCTCGCTATCACAATGCCGCAAGGCTCACATGTGGTCATTTCCCCGATTCTCGGCACTGAACCAAATGCAGTAAGACAGCTTGAAGCCGATATTGACCCGACTCTCCCCTGCAGCGTCTACGACACATCCGGCCGCCACCTCGGCACCCTCCCTGCCGGCTCTTCCTTGACCCTTGACTCTTCTTCCTTGCCACTTACAAAAGGCATCTATATCCTCCGGCAAGGAAATACCGCGAAGAAAATCTCTGTAAGCGACATCACGCACCGATGAGCCATTTGCTGCCGGGACAGAAGGCTATGAGGCGGGCGGTCAGGCAACAACTGATGAAGGCAACTATGGCTATCACCGGAATGGCGGCTACTGTAGGATTTACCCATGGATTATTCTTCTTTCCCTCCTTCTTCCATTTCCTTTTCAAGAATTCAGGAATACGCACCGGGCTATCGTTTTCATCCTTATAGTCCGGCATACCGTAAAGGGTCGCCTCCAGAGGATTGTCTTCATCCCAGACCTCATCAGGCATGCGTATCCAGTCGCGTCCATACCATCCTTTCCATCCAAGTCGACCTTGGAAGAAATCATCGTAGCTCCACTCGCGAATATGTTCGGCAGCCTCCTTCTCAGAAAGACTCGTATCCGCAAAACCATACTGCACGGCATCAAGAAGTGTTGGATAACCGGGATCATTGAGGTTCGCTCCGAGCATCACGCGTATCCCCTGCGCATGCAATGTATCGACCACCTCACGGAATTCCTCTATCGTCCCGTAATTTTTATCTGTCTGCGTATAGTCAAGAGGATAATATCCATGGTAACCATAATGAGGAAAATCATTCACATCTCCGGAGCCGGTCATCCATCCATGGATCTGCTCGTATACATCCGTAAGCCACACTACATCCACTCCAAGCTGGGTAAAATATCCTTCCTTTGCCTTCTTCAGTACTCCGGCGAAATCACCTCCATGGAAAGTGGCTGCATTGAGTCGTTCACTTCCGTAATCGGTTTTACGACCATAATTGATGTCGTTGGTGGAATCACCATTGCAGAAGCGGTCAGTTATGAGAAAGTAGACGGTAGCACCGTCCCAAGAGAATGGGTGCTCAGCCCTGAACGAAGCTACTGATACTAAACTACATATCAACAACAATAATCGAAACAATATTTTCATATCTGAAATTTTTCTGCAAAATTACAGATATGACGAATAATATGCAATGCTGAAAAATAACCATCATAAGAGTTTCATAAGCGTGGCGGCAGTAACGGCTTCAATACTGTTGCCTACACTTAGTTTCTCTATGATATTCTGACGGTGACGGTTGACAGTATGTATGCTTATCCCTAAGATGTCGGCGATCTGTTTGCTCGGTTTTCCATCTCTTATCAGCATCAGCACTTCCTTTTCCCTTGCCGAAAGAATCTCAGCGCGTCTACTTCCGAAAGATAGATATTTAATATCACCAGTCTTTGTATTCATTATATTCGGAGCAATTCCATCTCCTGCATCTGTATTAGAAGATAGACAGTACGTACATAGGATAAGCCATATCTTTCCGTGTGGAGAGAGGCGTATCAGCTGAGTGCTGTTTTCGACCACACGGTACACACCATGCTTGTCTCGCATCCTGAGCCTGCATCTTGCAATGAAATGCAGTTTATCTTCCGAATCCTTCTTGTCGACGGATTTGAAGAATTCATATTCCAACAGCCGCTTATCTACCAAATCTTCCGGATGAATACGGTCGTAGACAGCGTCCTCATCGCTTGAATCAACTTCAACGGAAGAGGGACCTTCTTCACTGTAACCCAATAAAACTCCGAAGTTGCCGGAATAGACGTAACAACGGTCGCAGGAAGCGTCTGTAATCACTGCACATCCGTCAGTGACCCTGACAAAATTATCAGCTATCGACCGTGTCTCCGCAACCCATGCTTGTGGTAAAGTCTCGGATTGCAGACTTTGCGACGCATACACCTCATTCAATTCCTTCCGAAGGATATCCATAAACTATCTAAGTCCTTTTTTCACCTGCAAATATACGACACGATACTTTCTGCCTTCATTCCTCCACCTTTATGTTGGGATTTATGGCCGTCAGCTGAGCGACGAATTTATCCTCATGTACCGGAGATATTACCAATGGAGCGGAGCTTTTTAGCACCTTTCTATCGGAGAATTTTATTGCTATTCTATGAGTCAATGAAGTAGCCGGAGCCGCCAGTATCGTTTTGGTCGGACTGATCTCTGATATCTTGTCAATCGGGAGAGCAGTTGGCTTGAAAAACTGATAAATTACCAGTTTATCACCGTCAATCCTATAGTATGTTCCCAAAAACAAGCCAATGAATGAGGTGACCATTCCGACGGCAACTATGACCGGACCAACCCAGTCGCTATCCAACAAGATCGGCAAGATACAAACTAAAACCATCAACAGCAAAAGCAGCCATGTCGATGCATCCCAACGCGACGCATACCTCGTTCCTTCAAAATCCATATTCGCAAATCAATAAGGTTAGACTGCACAAAATTAATAAAAAATTCCGATTTTTCTTGCATTTAATCGAACTTTGTATTAAATTTGCGCTATGATGGGAAGTGGCTCCTCGTGACGCTTCCTCATATTCTTACATATTAGTTTCATTTTCAACTATGAAGCATCTACATTCAATCGACAGCAGAAAAAGATCTTGCGGTATCGCCTCGTCAGGCGACGCGGAAATGTAGAGCGTAATAGATTCTCCCTAATTTTCACAGCCGCAGAGATGCACTGACAGCCCATGCTGTGCCCTTACCCTCCGGTAGGGACGCACGGCTCGTGCGTCAGCGCGTACCATGACATTGAGGGTTCGCCTCTTGAGGAGGCGCCGGAGAATGGCCAAAGGCACAGCCGCCTGAGCCATGGCCTCCGCGACATTCAAACTTTTATATTTAATCTCTAAAACTGTAAGAATATGAAAAAGAAACAATCACCTATCGAACTCTCCCAACTCTCCTTCACCGACTACACCTGGCAGCACCTCGCCGACACCTTCTTCCGTCCCGAAGACCGGCACTTCGATCTTCGCCACGACTTCCTCATAGATAAGAATTTCGCCGGAATCGCCACCGAACTTCACTTCTTCAAAACTAACGATCACAGTTTCGATGGCGTACGCCGCAAAGTATCAGTACTTCTCTTCGATGCCACCGACCGTGTCCTCATCAGTACAAAGCGGATCACAGTGAGGATTACCAAATCCGAATCACACTGCCGGAAGGTAGTAGCCTTCCCCTTCGAGGAGACCGAATTCAGGTCAGGCCACGCCTTCCGACTCCAGGTGCGCGACGACAACGCTGACCAACTCCTTGGAGAAGAATGTTTCCGCACCTATATGGATGGTCAGTTCGGCGATCCCTCGAAGTGGTACGAGCCTGTCGTCGGCGGACTGCTCCCCGACGGGGAATCAGACCTGATGAAGAGCTTCGACCCGGACACCCGAGAAAACAGGATATGCCGTATCCGCTTCGAAGTATGGGACGCTCTCAGATCACCTCGTCCCGATACGATGCCCGAACTTGAGGTACGCCTCTATTATCCCTCCGAAGAAAATGTATTCGTCGATTTCATAGAACCTCGTAACGCATACCGCGGCGACCATACCTATATTGTAGACCTACCGTTCCGTGCCCCGGTGGGCTGTGGAGTATATTATGTCGAACTCCTCTGCATGGACCATCCCATCGCAGGCTTCGTCTTCACTACCGACAGGAATATGGAGGGTCATTGGAGCGGCGAGGGACTGACTCCACTCGATGAATACGACTATGCTGCTGCCAACCGCCGTTACAACGAGTCGCTGCCAGACGACGAATCGGAATATATTCCCACCGACGAGGACTTCGATGCCCTCCTCAGTACTTTCATAGCATCTGAACCGGAAGAAACCGATAGCTCCGACAACTCTGATTCCTCCGACACCTCCGATCCCTACTCTTCGATACTGCGCGAAGCGCCGATACTTGATACTGATGCGGAGCATCCGATACTTGACGAGGAACCCTCCCTCCTCTCCGAGCTCGACGACCTCACAGGCCTCCGCTCCGTAAAGGAAAAGATCATCACCTACGATAAAATAATGCGCTTCTGCATGCTCCGCGCCGCCAAGGGACTCGAATTGTTCCACTCGCCGCTCCATGCCATGTTTCTCGGCTCTCCCGGCACAGGAAAGACCACCGTGGCACGTCTTATGGGCAAGATGCTGAAGAAAGCCGGAGTCCTCTCAAGCGGACATGTAGTGATGAAGGAACGATCCACGCTTATCGGACAGTACTACAGTTCCGAAGCCGAAAAGACACTTGAGGCTATCGAGCATGCACAGGGTGGCATCCTCTTCATCGACGAGGCTCACTCCCTCTTTCAAGCCGATGACCCTAAAGATCCGGGAAAGTTCGTCATTGAGGCTTTGATGACCGCACTCGCTGACCCTGACAAGGACGACTGGATGCTGATCCTCGCCGGATATCCCGATGATCTGAAGCGTCTGTTTGAGCTTAACCCCGGCTTCAAGTCCCGTATTCCTGAGTCGAACATCTATACCTTCGATGATTTTTCGGAAGATGAACTGATGGAGATAGCCGGGCGCAGACTTGAGAAACTTGACTTTACCCTCTCCTCCGAGGCAGAGGAGGCCTTACGCCAGCGTCTCTCAGACGACTATGCTAACCGTGACCATAAATTCGGCAACGCCCGCCATGTCGTCAACCTCATCCACACCGAAATCCTTCCGGCGATGGCCGTCAGGGTGATGGATTCCGGCTTCACTGACCGCCAGTCGTTGAAAGTGATCCAACCCTCCGACATCCCGATGTCCACACCGAAGGTCAACCCACGCCGCAAGCCCGTCGGCTTCACCTTCTCCTCCGCCAGCTGACACCTTATGGAGGGCGGTCATCCCTGACCGCCAGGCCGTAGGCCACCCACCCTCCGTCCGCGTAATAACGAAACCAAATAGTAGGGACGCACGGCCCGTGCGTCCGACAACGCGTCTTCCGCAACCCCAATTAACCGAAAAATTAATCAATTATACTTTACATTCCAAACAATGTCTGCAAAATCGCAAAATATATTTTGCATTCCTGCAAAACATGCATTATTGCAAAGTACATTTTCATTCAACAAGCCAATGCCTCTATAATTTCTATAAATCTGCTTCAACTTTACAATATCACGAAAATCAACTGGGCCGGATCATAAACTGGCGGTAGTGCATGCTCTGCATATATGATTTCTTAAGCTCCTGCGAGAGGAATGATCTACCGATAAGCTGATCCGCTGCTTTGTTCGGGGCCGAAACCTTCTTAAGCTCCTGCATATACAATCTCTCAGGAAGACCTATACGTCGGCCAAGTTCCGCAAAATCCTTGTATGTGATATGTCTCGTATCAGATAGATGCATACCTTCCTTGAAGAGTCCTTTTTCAAGCGCGAAAAGCCTTGGTTCATATATCTGCAACGATGTGTTGATAAGATCATATGCAGGTGATAGCCGATACTCATTTCCCTTCTTTATGAGGGAAAAATTCTTGAGATGCGCATCGTCATTCAGCGTTATGAAGTTATAAAGCACGATTCTGAAAAAACGAAGCATATCGACCATAGCCGCCTTTACATACTTCTGTATTATTCCCCCACATTCCTCATAGCTTCCTTGGTTATACTTGAAGTCTGAACCACCGTTATCCTTACTGAAACCCATCAAGGAAGCGAAATCCTCCTGAGCATATTTTCCGTTTTCGTGTATATCAAAGCGCCGGGTAATGTAAGCGGATGGGCCATCCTCAAAAAAACAGAGTCCGTTAGATGCTGTCTCAATTCCAAAAACCTGCGACGCCATCTGCATTGTCAGGTTTTCATTAGCAGCACAGTAATCATGATTTATCAGATGATATCCGATGGGACGGGGTTTAAGTATGTAGGTGCTTTGAGTGTCCTTCGGAGAATATTGAAGCTGATTGTCCGCATCCAGAATCAGTCCGAATTTTGACTGAGCACCAGACAAAGACAGTCTACCTGCGTTCTTGACGGAAGTATAGGTAGTGGAATTATCTGATGCAGGGGATGGAAAACCAAGTATATGACTGACTTCCCTCCCGTCAAACAAATCCTTAAGTGCATTCTTGGAATATGTGCTGTGTCCTTCTATCAGAAGGGATGGACACCTGTCTACAATGATCATACCTGTACGTTATCTGATGATATTGGCATTACGGTCACTATACCTACAGTATCATATTGGGCTGTCTCGAGAAGTATACCGAAATCATCTTCCTTATCTATGTGCAGGTAGTTTGATTGCAGTTCCCGGTTAGCACCTTCCGAGAGAAGGTTGGCGAAGTACGGAAACAGATATGGGGACTTATACTCCTCTTCTCTCAAAGGCATGGCAAGGCATACAGGTTCTGTCTCTGTCTCAAGATAGTCTTTATCATACTTGAAAACGTACTCGCGGGGATGGTCTGTTTCCGTCATTATCCCTGCATATTTCCTATTTATAAACACCTTACACTGTCGCATAAACTATAAATCCTTTAATGTTACCTTTATTTGAAGTCCCATAGTGTCAAGTAAGGATAAGATGGTAGAGATCTTGGGATTTCCCTCCCCTCGCTCCACAGCCACCACTGTATTGAGGCCGACACCTGCAAGCAATGCCAATGTCTGCTGGTCGATCTTCAACGCCTTGCGTCTTGTCTTTATCACATAACCCAATTCTTTTTTATCCATAGCACGCAGAAATCACACTATATTGTGATTTCATGGCAAATTTAGGAAAAAATTTTGAATCACACAAGAAAAATCACATTGCAATGTGATTTTACCTCAAAATTAAGGACAAGCAGTCCTATTATACCCCAAAATCACACTACGATGTGATTTACAGTATCATCCGAACACATTCACAACAAGATTATCTCGAGGCTTTCCACCGTTTTGAATCTCAATATCGGAGAGTCTAATATCTCGCTTTTGAATCTATCGACAGACTCGATAGAGTCTCCTGTCAGCGTGACCTCTATCGTGCCATCCTCCCGTGAGGAAAAACCGACGTCCTGTTTTGTCACGGATCTTTCCATGGCCTCGCGGAGAAGGCGCAGCGTCTGCTGTTGAGTCGTCTTATTGCAGACTCCCACTCCTAAGTCAAACTCATTCCCTCCAAGCAGATCATTCAGCATGGTACGCATTTCCACCGTGTCGCCGATCACATTGATGGTCAGTCTGTCCCTGTCATTGACAAAGCAGCCGGAATACCACTCCGGGAAATCCAAATCCGACTTCATTCCTATGCATGTCGAGTCTCCGTCGAACGCTATCGAAAGTCGCTCGAAGTAAGTCCACGCCGGTTCCTGGACCGCCCCTTCCTCCTCCCCATATTCCTCAGCCACAGGAATATTATTCTGAATTGCCGCGACAAGTTCATCAGGCACAATCCCCGTCTGCACATTATGTGTTTTCTGGGAGCAGCTCCAAAGTCCTGCCATAAAAACAAAAACACACAACAATGTACCACCGCTTATTTTCCTCATGATCTATTTTGTATTTATCAGATGATAGGTTTTTCGCCAGCTGCCTGAACTTTCTATGTGACCTGCCTCAATAAGCAGTTTGAGGTAATCAGATACTCGTGACGTACGAAGACCTATGGCTTTTGAAATGGATTTTATATCTGAATCGGAAGAATTAGCTAAAAAATCAATGATTTTAGCCTCTACTTCTCCTATTCGTTCCGAAAACTCGGTTTTTAAACCCTTCTCAATAATATTAGTATTAGACCATTGAGCCAGTATCCTTAAAACTTTATTGATTTGAGAATATGCAATTTTATCTTCCCGGGAGGATTCGCTAAGTCTGGATAACTGGTCAGCATATTTCATAGCACGGTCTATATCTCCATAAGTACGAAGGTAATCATATAGTTTTATCTTACGAAAGTATCGTATCGTCTTTTCATAACCCGGCATATACTTCCGCAACTCTACCATGACTTCATCACATGTCTGATAATGTCTTACCGCCAATTCCGGTAGAAAATGAAGCAAAAACCAGAATTCCGTACATGGATTTGTCTCAATCCAGACTATCTTATCGCTGCATGCAGCCCGTATTTGTCTGTAAGTAGAAAGTTCTTTTTTATGCGTAAGTAGTCTATCCATGTCCACCAGACAGACAACAGTATCATAATCCCTGGCTATATATTGTTCTGCCATCTTAGCCATATGCGGAATATCGGAATGCTGCGGCATGTCAGGGGCAATCTTAAATGGATAGCGGCAGGCTATCCTCAAAGAGTCGAAATAGAACCATTCTGTCTCGCCTTCTCCAATAATTGCGATGCTCTTAGGAATTTCCATACTCTTCAATTATCTAAGAATATACTTCCAAGAAATGGTAATTCGACCAATTTTCCCTGTCTGTAAGCATTATATACCGACATGGTTTTATGAAGCCCACTTGCCGACAGCCTCCTGATTGAAGTAGCTCCGGCCATATCCTTAACTGTAAACCATATCACATCACGGCGGATGAAATCCTCATCAAGGAGATTAATGTCATGAGTTGTCATCAGCAACTGGGATGAACCATCACTATTTGCAAGGAAAACTTTTATGAAATAAGAAAACAGTTCATAATGAATGCTCGTCTCAACCTCATCAATAGGGAAAAAGCAATTCTGATGAATAAGTCTGTAAAGGATTACAGACATCCCTAAAAAACGCTTTGTTCCTGCAGATTCAAGTTCTTCGTTAAGATTGAAATCGCCTCCGTCACCGGAATGCATAAATATCAAATCCTCGGAAGAAGCCATTCCGGCATTTTTAGAAATATAGAAATCAACTATATTAAAATCCGAAGCCTTTAGTACCTGGAGAAGAAATGACTTAACCTTATTGTCTGGTGAATTCCTTAATTGGTTCTTAACATAATCCATAACAGCCATTCCTGGCGACAACATCTCAAGAAGATTATCGGAAAAATACTTATAGACTTTATCCAATCTTGATTTCTCTACGTTGGATTGCCCGACAGCAGCCATGACTGAGCAATTGTTGATAGTATTTCCTTCGATTGCTCGTTGACTCTTCTTTGAAAGGCCAATTTTCGAGCCGAAAGTTATGGCACTATGACCTGTATCTTTTGAATAATCCCTTTTATACATAAGAGTAGGACGACTTGATGTATATACAATCAGACGTTCGGATATGACCAGTCGTCCATTAAATTCACAACCCAATACATATTTTTCTCCATCTATGAAAAATGACATTTCCATAAATGAATTCTTTTTACAGGATTCGTTGTCAAGCATGAATGGATAAAATTCAATACCCTTCAACTTATCATCAGGACGGGTCACCATGAAGTCACGGAAGAAAGAAATTGCTTCCAATATAGTAGTCTTTCCACTTGCATTTGCACCGTAGATTATTCCCAATTTAAGCAACCTTAAGCCTGGCTTAACCTCATAGGTATAATAATCCAGCATCTTATCATCTGAAGATGGTAAGAAATTGATACTGACCTTCTCTCTTATCGAATAAAAATTCGAAACTTGAAATTCCTGTATCATGAAAATGACAATGTTTATGGAGCACAAAGATACTCAATAAAATCAATAAATCCTAATCAAACAGATGAGATTTGTGAATTTATCACGAATAACCGCATATAACACCCAAAATTCCCTATTTACTTCACCTTAACCTCAAGAGGATGCTGGAGTGCGTCATGGAACCCCTCAAGGTATTCGGTCCAGGCATTCATGTCCTTCACTCCTCCTTTGCTCCAGCCTGAACCCCAGTAATACACGTATTTCTCGCCGGGCTTGTATGAGGCATGCGACATTATATGCCCTACAGCATCCCCCACATTTGGATCAAGGCCCTCATATCCAGTGGCCGCCGGCTCCTCCGCGTTGACTATTCCTATATAGATAGTGCCGTTGTCATTCGCCGGATTATCTG
Organism: Muribaculaceae bacterium; assembly: GCA_029061255.1. Lineage (GTDB taxonomy): Bacteria > Bacteroidota > Bacteroidia > Bacteroidales > Muribaculaceae > Lepagella. The sequence goes on along the minus strand of JAIDSL010000024.1, from coordinate 7,914 downwards.
TCAGGTCGGCATAAGCCAGATAGCGCTTCCCTTCATCCAACACATAACCCTCAGGATTCTGCTTATGCACCACGATACCGTTGACAAGTCCATATTCTTTCGTCAGACCTTCGTAGCTCACTTCCGTCCTGTTGAGCCAGGAGCCCTTGTCGAGCGTTATTGTCCTTGTCTCCACCACTCCTTCGTCCTCGCCGATAGTCTCCGGATAGCAGGTAATCTTCGCAGTCATGCGCAGCGGGCCGTTTTCGATAATGTTGCATTCCTGATAGGCGCACGGATAGGCTATCTCGCCCGAGGGCAATACGAGCGCGTCCATGCCGGCTCCCAACGTATGCCCTACAGTGTAGACATCCATCCCGTTGCCATAGTCCTTATGGTAAGAGATCTTCCCCGCCATATGGTCGTCATAACGGGCGGTAAGCACCGGATAGTCTACTGACTTCGTCCATATATCGTATCCGCTCACGTTTCCACCTCCCTTGCGGTAGGATGGACCGTAAAGGCGGTAGCCTCCCCGATCGTTCTCCCATGTGAAGTCATCCTGCATGTCGTGCCGTATCTGTCCTAAGCAGAAAGTATCAGCAGGAGATATCCCCTCGCTATCCTTAACTTTCTTGAAAAAGAATTTACGTGTCTGCAATCCTGGGAAATCTCCCTGTATGAGTATCTTGTTGTCGCAAGTTAGCTGCGTTGTCACCGAGTTTCCTTCCGGATCCCTAACGCTGAATACGTTGCCAAGTCGGTTCGTGATGGAAGAAGCGTCTATCTCGACCACCAGCCCGTTGCGGGCTGTTGTCGTAGGATTATACACGCTGACAGTGACTCCGCGCGAACATGAGCAAAGGCATATGGCTACGGCAGCCAATGCTGTGGACAGATATATAGTTCCGGACATATTCATGATATCAATAGCATTAGTCGGTTTTCCCTAATATTTCACAAAGTTAATAATTTCCTCCCACATAATCAAATCTAAAGAAACTTACCCTTCATCACTCCGGTAGGGACGCACGGCCCGTGCGTCCACCCCCTCTGATAGCCTATAACTTATACCTTTAACACTATATTCTACGGAAATAATCACTCCACCAGACCGAGATACTCCCCATACCCCGCAGCCTCCATGTCTTCCAGCGGGATGAAGCGGAGCGAAGCGGAATTGATGCAGTAGCGCATGCCGCCGTCGTCCTGCGGGCCGTCCGGGAAGACGTGTCCTAGATGTGCGCCGCTCGATGCAGAGCGCACTTCAGTGCGTACACGCCCAAACGATGTGTCGGTATGCTCCGTGATAAGCGACTGGTCTATAGGACGGGAGAATGCCGGCCACCCACACCCGGAATTATATTTCCTCGATGACACGAAGAGCGGTGTGCCATCGGTAATGTCGACATATATACCTTTCCGGAACTCGTGGTCGTATTCGTTGATGAACGGTCGCTCCGTAGCCCCGTTCTGCGTCACTTCCCACTGCAGCGGCGTAAGCCGTTCCCTCAACTCCGCTTTGTCAAGATTACGAGGTTTACGGTTTCTCACTTCTTCAAAGAGAGCCGGATCCACATGGCAGTAGCCCTGCGGATTCTTATAGAGATACTCCTGATGGTAGAGCTCTGCCGGATAGAAATTGACCAACTTCGCCACTTCCACCGCTAACGGCTCCTTATGCCTACGCTGCACCATGGCCACAAACGCCTCGATCACCGGAAGGTCGGCTGCATCAACGTAATATATACCCGTACGGTATTGCGTACCTACATCGTTGCCCTGACGGTTGAGGGTAGTCGGGTCGATGCTTCTGAAGTATATCGACAGCAGATCGGTAAGACCCACCTTGGTGTCATCATACTCCACCTCCACAGTCTCGGCAGCCCCCGTACGCCCTGTGCACACCTGCTCATAGGAAGGATACGGAACAACACTGTTGGCGTATCCAGCCGTCGTCTTCACCACACCATCCACGAGTGAGAAAAGATGGTCAGTCCCCCAAAAACATCCTCCGGCAAAATATATCTTCTTATCCATATTCAGAATTCATTTTATCAATATAACACTTGAAAGGTAACTTTATCCGCGTCATCAGGTTTGTCGAAGATGAAACAATTAATCTTCAATAATCAATCTCGCTTTCACTACCTTGCCTCCGAATATCTTTACCGCAAGCTGGGTATCAGCAGGAAGATCCTCCCGTATCCCAAACCGTCCGGGATTAAACCAATAATTGTTTCCTTCCGAATCCGTCACCCTCCATGCTGTCTGGCCAGGTCGGCGGTTACCGTAGCGGTCCGTTGTCTCTGCCGCAGGTTTATGGTAGGTTTTTCTTACCGGGATCTCAGGCAGAGATTCATAGATGAAATCATCTGCCATATTCTCTATCTTACTATAGATACCGGCAGGATCGGCTGCCACAGTTCCTGATGGAATCTTTTTTTCTGTCTCCTTGTAGAGCCGCGGCAGATTCCAGCCCTTGTTCCCATAAAAATCTCTGACATGATTCAGCTCCCACTTCGCCTGCGGGAATGCTCCACCCTCCGCAAGCGCAGCAGCAAGCTGAAGATGTATCTTCCCCTTGAAATCCTCCTGCCCCGGACAGCGGAGCGCCCTGTAGAGAAGACTGACCTTCAGTCGCAGGTCATCCTTATCCGTGATAAGATTCGCCAGGCGTGTCCAAAGATAGAATTTGGTTGATGAAGCCAAGATAGCATTGCGAAGCATCTCTATCGCCTTCTCCTTTTCACCCTCTAATTCGTAAAGCTGGGCACTTTGGGCAAGGAGATTGGCAGATGGAGGATATGAGACCAATGCTCGATTTACGATCGCCATAAATTCATCTGAAGCTGGGATATGCATACTGTAAAGCTCATCCACATAATGTGTGATCAACTTCTCCACGGTCGACGGCAACTGTTTCCCCTCATGTTCTTTCCGGTTCCAGTCTGTCGGTCGGATATTCTCGAGATTCCAGAGATTTGCAAACTTCACGATCGAAAACCGTGACTCAGCTGAAGACATCGGACCCGATACTGAAGACTTAAGACTCGAAGCTGAAGACTTACTATCCTTATAAAGCCGGAAAGCTTCCGTCAGGATCATGGAATGCAGCTTGTGTGGTTTTGTCACGTCAAGACGCAGATAATGAGCGAGCAACTGCTTACGCTCCTGAATAGCGTGTACCGGACTCTGATGCAGCGCATAGTAAATGATCCAACCAAGAGGATAGTGGCTTTTCTTAGGCAGTTCCCGTAGTTCCGGATTTTTCACTATCGAGGAATACACCTCTATGGCTGCCCCTGCTTTTGCACGGTCAAAACCATCTGATACAAACTGAATGATTTCATTGGTTTCCATGATGTCAGATTTATGGTAGTTATTTCTAATTCACAAAGCTACACATAAAATCTGACATCACCAACTATTTCCCCAAAATTCCATCACCTATTCGTCCTGTAGGGACGCACGGCTCGTGCGTCCGGCGAATCACATCAGCCCCTTATGACCGTAAACACCATATACGCCACATAAAGCAACGTAAGCACGATGCCAAACACACGCCCGATCTTACGGCTCTTGACCATCAACGGGACTATCCACAACAATGCAGCTGCCCCAACAAGAGTGATGAAGTCTACAAATCCTATGGAATCCGCCCTCAACGGTATCACAAGCGCACTCAGCCCAATCGTAAGCAACGCATTGATGATACACGAACCCACTATGTTACCAAATGCGATACCGCTTGCACCCTTCACTGTCGCCGTAACAGAAGTCACCAAATCCGGAAGCGCATTGCCGATGGCAACAACCGTAAGCGCAACCATAGCCTGGCTCATGCCTATCTTCAATGCCAAGCCGCTTGCTCCGTCTACCACCCAGTTGCCCCCTACCACGAGTGCACCCAAGCCAACTGCTATCATCACCCACGAAAACCAGTGCTTGCTCCTGAGCTTGGCAACATCAGCCTTCAGGGCACTCAGCTCACACTTCGCGCTATGGGCAGACGCAATCCCTACGTTTGCTGTGGTAGTTTCGGCTCCCTCAGAAACGGCATTCTCCTCATCATCAGAATCATCGGGATCTTGCAACTGCTTATTCTTTGAGGAGAGAATCATAAACCACATATAGAACACGAAAATCACAATAAGCATAATGCCCGACGAACGGTTGATCACATTATGGTGAGCAGCATCGAAAAGCACGCTGTCGCCGGCTATCCATAGAGCAGCCGAGGCGATGAAAAGGATAGGAAGATCCTGAGTCCTCATAATGTCGCTTACTTTAAACGGACGCACCAACCCCATTATGCCTACCACGAGCAGCAGGTCGAAGATATTGGCGCCAATCACCTCTCCTACAGCAAGGGCCGGTTTATTCTGAAATGCCGACTCCACACACACCACGATATCCGGCATCGTACTGCCGAGAGCCACCACAGTCAGGCCGATAATGAGGTTTGACACCTTAAACCGCCTGGCTACCGCAACAGCACCATCCGTAACATAATTGGCACCAAACACCAACAGCACCAATCCAAGAACGAAGAATATGATATCGTGAATCATAGGCGTAAGAATTAAGTTTTGTTTCTACCGAATTATAGTTTCCCATATCAACAAAAATCACCTGTACTCTGTTCGCCAATGTTCAACCATCGCATATTTAGTCGGACCTATAAGAATTGAATACATTTGAATTTGAAGTATATTGAATTTTTTATTAACTTTGTGCTTTAACCAAATTATCATGAAAACAAGACAACTTATTGCAGCATCATTATGCTCTGTCGCAGGCATGGCGACCCTTATGGCATGCAGTTCGAAAACAATCAAGTCAGAAATGGAAGACGACAGCAAAATAGTGACTTTAACCTGGATTGAAGATAAACCCGGGCCATCAGTCAACGACTGCAGCCTATTTCCCGAGGTTCCCGATTCAATATGGAAAGCCCTTGGTCTTGAAAATGGAGTCCCATCATCAATGAGCTGTTTTCTCATTCAAACAGAAGGGAAAAACATCCTTTTTGATACGGGACTTGGGGCTCCATTCAGCCAATTGCAATCCAAACTTTCAGCAAAGGGACTGACATCTGACAGCATCAGCTATATCTTCCTGACCCACCTTCATGGCGACCACATCGGAGGCATGATGAAAGACGGACAGGTAGTTTTTCCAAACGCCCAAGTATTTGTAAATCGTACTGAAGCAGAAGCTTGGAAGAATATGCCCGATGGCAAAGGAGACCAAGCTACAGCTATCTTAAACGCCTACAAAGACCGTCTCCATAAATTTGAGGCCGGCGACACCCTCGACTACGAGATCATAAGCATTCCCGCCTATGGCCACACCCCCGGCCACACCGTATTTCAGATAGACTCCATTCTGATAGCCGGCGACCTAATGCATGGAGTGGCTCTGCAAACCCAATATCCAGAGTACTGCGCCCGCTACGACATGGACAAGGATGCCGCCATCGAAGCGCGTAAACGTATCCTCCAATACGCCGCCGACAATTCCCTCACCCTCGTCGGCATGCACTTCCCTCCTGCCGCGAAAGAATGACACCTCAAAGTCCACTTTCTGGCCATTGACACCGGTCATCAAAGACAAAATGACATCTGGTCTTGTAAAAAACATTGAAAAGCATATCCATAAACTTGCATTTTTGATAATATTGTTGTAATTTTGCACCGCAATCGGAATCAGGCAGCTTGTGTCTATACTGACATCGACATTCTTGCCAAAGATTCTGACGGGAGATTACATCACCTTGGCAATTCGGGCAATTGGTGGAGCATATTATGCTCCGACAGTCGACTGAAAGTGATGGGACGGCTCTTCTCCCTTAAACACATGACATATCTGCGTCCCGTCTTGCAGAATCCTGAAACGTTGTGACCCCGGTCGCAACCATGCCGCATGGCATATTTGGATTCCGACGCGAGACGCCAACACGGTTTTTAGGACCGGTGTAGCTGAGGAATCCTCTGCCACACCGGTTTTCTTTATTGACAAATCATGGTCCGGAGTGACCATATCGATCAGACATAATCATCAACCCAACAGCTTACAAATCCGCCGGGGAGAGTGCACCGCCACCCTCCCCGGAACCATCATCCCACCTCCCCCACAAAAGCAATCATTTGTATAGGTGTCCGAGCCTAAGGCTCGGCATCCCAAATCCCAAGACCAGCAAGAGATTTGTCTTACAAAGTAAGCCTATCCGGCCTAATTCTGCTCCCCTCTAACTTACTTATCAAAATCGTATACACTTTAACATAGAAAAATCGTAGTCTTGATCAGTATAATGCACCCACGTCCAAGCCGCTAAATCTCCTACTACTTTCCATATCATATTGTTGTTATCTGCAAATATTTGTAGCTTATGGTATTATTCTGCAAATGAAAAGTTTATTTATAGTTGAATAAATTGCGTGGACCTTTATTCTCAGATTCAATGCGTTGTACAAGCTTTTGCAATGTTTTATTCTTATCATACCATGGAGAATCCTTTATTTTTATCTTTGTTGTCAATAAAGATTCTATTTTGGTTACAGCTTTCAGAATAATATCCGTGCTGCATACTGGTATATTCCCATTTGAAGCATACGTTGAGAGATATGCTTCAGAAGGATTATGAATTCCTCGACGCTTGCATACAAGCCAAGCTACGGTTTCTGCCTCGAATTCTCTCTGTTGAATAGTAAGATGACGTTCCTTGCTTCTATCATAATACAGATGCCTGCAAAATAGATGACCCAACTCATGGCAAAGAGTATGGAATTGACTTGCTTTGTTAGCCTTGCTATTAATACTGATGATAAAAGCAGAGTTTGTTTTTCCTTTCACAGAATCAGAAATATGGAAAGCAACTTCTCCATTTGTAAAATGAGACAGATATCCCCCATACGTATTTACAGCTTCGAAACCGGTATCTACATATATTCCTAATTGTCCAAGGTTATACATAAGATTATGCAGCTCATCATCTTGTGGATTGCCGGAAGTATTCAGCAGTATTTTATCCCATTTCTCGAATATCTTTTCTTCTTCGATTTCAATAGTGCCGGGAATATGTTCTGTATCTGCATACTCAAACATGCATTGTATGGGACCAAAGTTCATCAAGGTAATCAGTCTTTTTGCATTTTTCTTAGGCCTTCTGTTATAGTTAGCCCATGTCTTACCGTTCAATACAAGTCTTGCACCTGGAAGCTGCATCTGAACCAACATGGCATTATATGGAGCAAGCCACTTAAATCTTCCAATAAATTCCAGCATTTCTTTGAAATCTTTGGTATTCCTATATTCTTCCACAAGGAACTGCAGCTCATCAATATTATCTTTGAATTCTTTTTCTAATTGTTTCTGAGCTATTTCCTCAATAAATATATCATACCACTCCAATATATTTTCCGATGACGTACTATTTACATAGTCAGTGCTATCCATATTGTCAGAAATATACTTAGGAACCAGATATCTGATTGCTTCGTAAGCAGACTTAATATAAGGGAGGCTTTTTTCTCCAATATGATCCATGCATGCCACAGAGAATTTCCTGAATTCCGGCACCTGAGATATGATATTATCTCCATATTCAAGCACTTCATTCAAAATACCCATTCGTTCTTTTTTATTGGTGGAATCCTCTTTGTTCATACTGCCCTCCTAAATTTCTTGCTTTTAGCCTAAATTTTTATGATTCTGCAAATTTAGTAAAACTTTCTTAATGGAGATAATTTGGCGGATGATTTTTTCTGGATTTGATACGAAAAAGATGCTATAGAGAGAAATCTGTATTTCTGCATATTTACGTAAACACCCTTGCCTGGGAGAATTTTTATGAGAGATAAATCGCAATTTACCTCCGGCGGCACGACAGATACTTGACCGTTCATAAGGAGTGGCAGAAGCTGATTACGC
>JAIDSL010000023.1 GCA_029061255.1 Muribaculaceae bacterium | reverse complement strand
CCTCTTTCCCAATGGAGCTATTGGATGGGAGGGCGCGGCACGACACTGTATGCAAATACATAGACATAGCTCTCCAGCATATCTCAGACAAGGTTCTCGACAATATGCGCCGTCATATCAATGGCAAACAGACACGTGATTTGCTCGCAGAGATGCGCAGACGCGTTCCGGGTTTGAAAATCCGAACTACTTTGATGGTCGGTTTTCCGGGTGAAGGTGACGAGGAATTTAAGGAGCTCCTTGATTTCGTACGTGAACAGCGTTTCGAACGTATGGGTGCTTTTGCATACAGCGAGGAAGATGACACTTGGGCTGCCAAAAACCTATCAGACGATATTCCTCAAGAGGTGAAACAAGCACGACTTGACAGACTAATGGAACTTCAACAGGAAATCTCCTACCAGAGAAATCTTGAGATGGTAGGAAAGACTGTCCGTGTGCTGATAGACCGAATCGAAGGTGAAACCCGAATTGGTCGCACCCAGTGGGACTCTCCGGAAGTTGACCCGGAGATATATGTGAAGGGTTCAGAGGCAGAGCCCGGAGAATTCATCAACGTAAAAGTTACCGGGGCAGAGCCCTTTGAATTATTCGGTGAACAGGTTTAAATATAGACTTCCTAACTCCCCTGTTATTATATCAGGTGGCGCGGAGCGAATCTTAAAAGGATTCGCTAACGGTTTTGTCATAGCTCCATTTGCCGATCCGGATAAGGGATTGATGACAATCCCTTACGACATTATTAATCCTAATTCAAGATTCGAACCGGAAACATCCTATATTCCATTATCTACCCCCAAAAAAGACTATGAAGAGGAAGTCCATCAAATAATTCATGCGCTTGGCGATCGCCGTGGCAAGATTGTAGCCGCAAGAACGATTCGAATCGAAACCAATATTGACCTTGACGCAACATTTGACAATCTTTGCTCATCATACCCGGATGCATTCGTCTTTTTGTTTTCCACTCCATTTACCGGCACATGGATCGGAGCCTCTCCTGAACTGCTTCTCCGAAAGGAAGGAGATTTTCTCTCTACGATGGCTCTTGCCGGAACTCGCCCTTCTTCTGACCAAGATATAGAGTGGGATGAGAAAAACCATGATGAGCAAGCTATGGTGACGGAATTCATCATTGATTCTCTTATGAGACACTGCGGTATGGTTACCGCAGGAAAGACATTCACGAAAAAAGCGGGATCAATCGAACATATCTGTACTCCTATATATGCTTATATGCCTCCATCTGATCTTGCTGAAGAATACGAAGAAAGCTATAACAATAGGCTTCGGAAACTTCTTACGGAACTCTCTCCGACCCCTGCACTATGTGGATCTGACCGCTCATTTTCTCTTGAAATTATCAGGAAATATGAGAAATTTCCGAGGGAAATGTATGGGGGATTCTGTGGTCCGAACGACATAGAAGGTGTCACCGCATTTTTCGTAAACCTCAGGTCGGCGAAAGTGTCGAAAGATGCAGTAGCCATATATGCCGGAGGAGGGATCACGCCTCTCTCCTCTCCTGAAAAGGAGAGGCACGAAACTGAATTGAAATCAAAAACCATAATAAACAATCTTAAAACTTCAGAAGAATGAGACTAAGAAATTTTCTCACGCTTTTCGCTTCGGTAGCCGTTTGCACTGGCATGTATGCCGAACACCTGAAGAGCCTTGACCCGAAAGGTGTCGATCCTAACACTCCTGCATCTGCAGACTTTTACAGGCACGTCAACAAAGGTTGGATGGATTCTCACCCCCTGACCCCTGAATATGCCCGCTACGGTGCTTTCAATATTCTCAATGATTCAAGCAACAATCGCGTGCGCCGAATTGTGACCGGTCTGGCTGCTACTAACCCTCAGCCGGGAACCAACGCATATAAAGTTGCCACTCTCTACGAACAAGGCATGGACTCAATCCGCCGTAATAAGCTCGGCGCTGAACCAGTCAAACCGATCCTTTCAAAGATTGAGGGAACTTCAAAAGATGGCATGACCGATCTTCTCCTTTGGATGCATAAGAACTACAGCAGTCCTCTCTTCAGCGGTGGTCCGCAGGAAGACCTCGCTAATTCTCAGGTCTATGCCATGTATCTTGGAAGCAATAGTCTTGGACTTGGCGACCGCGACTATTATTTGCTGAATGATAAGCGTAATAAGGAAGTTCGCGATGCTTACCAGAAGCTCATTGAGAAATACATGACTCTCGCAGGATATTCCAAGAAAGATGCCAAGAGAATCGTGAAGAGCGTGATGAAGATCGAGACTGCTCTTGCTGACTCAGCACTTACTCGTGAAGAAAGCCGTAACATACCGGCTCTCTACAATCCTTACAGCTATGAGGATGTAAAAGCTAAGTGGAGCAATCTTCCTCTCGATCGTTTCTTTATTGAGACTATGGACATCGAGGCTCCCGAAACCATCATCGTCACTGAACCCCGTTCGATGAATGCAGCAAATAAACTTGCTGCTGAACTCACTGACCGCGAACTTAAAGACTATTATGCATGGGAAGTTGTGCAAAGCTATGCTCCATATCTAAGCGATGATTTCGCTGATGCAGGTTTTGAATTCAGCAAGGTCATGAGCGGTGTGCAGCAACAGCGTCCTCGCTGGAAGAAGGCTCTCGGTGCTACTGAAGGCTATCTTGGTGAAGCCATCGGTGAGCTCTATGTCAACGAGTATTTCCCTCAGAGCTCAAAAGACTACATGATCGGTCTTGTTGAAAATCTCCGCAACGCTCTTGGAAAACATATCATCCACCTCGAATGGATGAGCGACGACACAAAGGTTGAGGCTCTTAAGAAACTCAATAAGTTTACTGTCAAGATCGGTTATCCCGACAAATGGAAAGATTATTCTGAACTCACCATCGATCCGAATCTCAGCTATGCAGAGAACATCCACAATGCAAATATGTGGGCTCAGAAGGAATATCTGAAGAAATGGGGCAAACCGGTCGACCGCACTGAATGGGCCATGACTCCTCAGACCATCAATGCTTACTACAATCCCCTTAACAACGAAATTGTATTCCCTGCAGGTATCCTTCAAGCTCCTTTCTTTGATCCGGAAGCAAGCGATGCAGAAAACTATGGCGGCATCGGTGTGGTTATTGGCCATGAGATGACCCACGGTTTTGACGACCAAGGTTGCAACTTCGATGCCAACGGAAATATGGTCAACTGGTGGCAACCTGAAGATGCTGTAGCATTCAGTGAACTTACCCAGGGTCTTGCCGACCAATTCAACAAGGTTGAAATCCTCCCCGGCCTCTTTGCAAACGGTCAGTACACTCTCGGTGAGAATATCGCTGACCAAGGTGGACTCCGCATTGCAATGACTGCCTTCCTCGACAGCCAGAAGAAGAAAGGAGTAGATGTAAATAGCGAAGCAGCTCTCATTGAAGGTCTCACTCCGGAACAAGTGTTCTACATGAACTACGCTAACCTTTGGGCTCAGAACATCCGCGAAGCAGAGATGCGCAACCTGACCAGCGGCGACGTTCACTCCCTCGGAGAAAACCGTGTCAACGTAACCCTTAAGAACATCGAGCCCTTCTTCAAGGCCTTCGGCATCAAAGACGGCGACAAGATGTTCCGCCCCGCTTCCGAGCGCGTCATCATCTGGTAAAACATGCATAATTGATATAAAAATACGGGACATGATTTTTGTCCCGTATTTTTTTGCTTTTCGTGTTGCTATAATCGAAAATATTGATTAATTTTGCATTGAAAAAAGTGAAGCTCCTCAAGGAGCACAAATATAATTGAGCTACTATGAGCAATACCCTACCGCCTATCAAAGTATTTGCAGGCACCAAAAGCCATTATCTTGGCGAAGGCATCTGCAAGGATCTGGGCATAGAACTCGGCAAGATGAACATCGAGCATTTTGCCGATGGAGAATTTGAAGTATGCTTCGACGAATCAATTCGTGGCGCCGAAGTATATCTCGTGCAGTCTACATTCCCTAACTCCGACAATCTGATGGAGCTTCTCCTGATGATCGATGCAGCCAAACGCGCATCTGCTGCAAGCATCAACGCTGTTATCCCTTATTTTGGATGGGCACGACAAGATCGTAAAGACAAGCCACGTGTATCCATAGCTGCTAAGCTTGTGGCAGACCTCCTAAGCGTTGCCGGTATCGACCGTCTTCTCACAATGGACCTCCACGCAGATCAGATTCAGGGTTTCTTCAACGTTCCTGTTGATCATCTATATGCTTCATCGGTTTTCATCCCTTACATTGAAAGCCTTCATCTTGAAAACATGGTGATCGCCTCTCCTGATGTCGGTGGTGCTAAACGTGCAAACTCCTATGCAAAATACTTCGATGTGCCCCTTGTTCTTTGTCATAAGCAGAGGGCAAAAGCAAATGTAGTTGCCAAGATGCAAGTCATTGGTGATGTCAAAGGCAAGAATGTAATTCTTGTTGACGATATTGCTGACACAGCCGGAACTATTACGAAAGCAGCCGACCTGATGATTAAAGAGGGTGCCAATTCCGTTCGGGCTCTTATCACCCACCCTGTTATGAGCGATCCGGCTACTAATCGTATTCTTGAAAGCGGAATAAGCGAAATAATATTCACAGATTCAATCCCATACAGGAAAGATAATCCTAAGGCTACAATATTGACTGTGACCAAGCTTTTTGCTGATACAATTCGCCGTATCCACAACAACCAGTCTATTTCGAGCCAATATCTTTTCAAACCATAAGATATTGTCATAAAAATATTAAAAAATCCCGACGGCTTAAAGCCATCGGGATTTTTATCGTTCTTAGATATTGAAGTCGCTACAACTTCATTTATTTCACTCGTAGCACCACAGCATCCTTTCCTTTCAACCTGACGCGTGTCCCACAATCAGGGTTAAAATTCAAAAATACACTCCTTCCACAAATAAGATCGTCTGCCACTACATTTCCTTCCATCAATCCTGCCATATCAAAAGCAAGTCTCGGTATCACTATATCCATCTCTGCAGGATTGTTGTCAAAGTTTACGGCAATCAGCAAGACAGAATCTTGAGTATAGCGTAGAAAAGCAAACTGACTGTGTGGATTAAATCCCTCATGTCTCAAGTTGACATACATTAGGTCAAAGAAACTTCCTTCCCTTAGCGCAGCTTCCGAATTGCAAAGAGTCAAGACCTTCTGATATACGCCTCTTAGCCATTTTTCTTGAGGCGTAAGGTTTTTTAATGAAGGTTTTCCATCGTTCCACCATCTGCGCAATGTGTCATAGCTCCAATAGTCGAATATCGTACTCCTGTCATTATCCCCGGCAAAGCCCTCGTTATCTTTTGCCGACTCTCCTAATTCCTGACCGTAATAGATCATAAATGGCCCCTTTGATATCATGGAGCTCACCACAAGTGATGGAAGCACATTGGCAGGATTTCCGGCATAAGCCTTTGATCCGAATCTTACTTCATCATGATTCTCAAGGAAGTTCAGCATTGAGTCTCCAATGCCATCCACAGTCTGCCAAGCCCCGGTGAGGCGTGCTGCTGAATGATTATGTATCTCAATGTCTACGAGCGTGTCGTATAAGTTAACCTTGTCATAGAGATAGTCGAAACAACCATATTCAAGGAATGGCCTGTATTGTCCCACATCATATATCTCACCTATAAACAATACATTGGGATAATCCTTCTTCACCTGGGGTATCGCCCAATGCCAGAATGGAAGAGGAACCATAAAGCACATGTCGCATCTGAAACCGTCTATCCCCTTCGATGCCCAGAAGCGCAAAATGGCGAGCATCTTTATCCAAGTGTCAGGCACCGGGTCAAAGTGATCACTCCAGTCGCCATAATCATGGCCATAATTAAGCTTAGCAGTCTCATACCAATCACATTTGCCACAAAAGGCTGTGAAGCAATCATTTCCTGTAGCCTTGGCAGGGAATTCCACGTATGGTGTATCCCCTTCGGCATCAAGCGGAAAGTCTGGTGAAAATTGCTGAAATGGAATATAATAATAATTATTTCGGTGTGAAAATCCCATTGTTATGTCATCGTCAGCACCAAAGTCTTTTATTCCTGACGGCGCTGCATCGCTGTGGTAGACACGAGCCGTATGATTAGGCACAAAGTCAATTATTACCTTCATGCCCTCCTTATGAATCCTTTTCACACAATTTTCAAACTCTCCCATGCGATTCTTGACATCGACAGCTATTGCCGGATCTATGTCATAATAATCTTTGATAGCATAGGGACTTCCGGCCTCTCCTTTCACTACATTTGGATTGTCGGGCGTGATTCCATATTTAGAAAAATCTGTCTTTGTAGCGTGCTCTATCACTCCCGTCAGCCAAATGCAATTCACCCCAAGTTCTTTTATCGACCGAAGAGCCTTTGGAGTCAAATCGTTGAGTTTACCTGAGCCATTTTCCTCAAGTGTCCCCCAAGGTTTTGGTTCCGCAGTAGAATTGCTGAAGATGCGCGGAAACATCTGATAGATAATCAATCTCTCCATTTATTCTTTTTATTTTCTTTATTATTCGTTTCTCTCATACCCTTCAATCCATATCCCCAATCCTCATCCTTTTCCCCCCAATCTGTAACCCTCATCCCTCATCCCTCAACTCGTACTCCTCAACCCTTAACCCTTAACTCTTTACTCTTTACTCTTAACCCTTATCTAAGCTTCTTCTCAAGAATCCTGCAAGCAGTTTCATAACCAAGTTCTACAATATGATGCAGCTTGGCAACATCAAATGTGCCTATCGCATGTGCACCTCTTAAATTGATAAGAATATCACACATCTTCGCATCGTTCACCATATTTGACTTTGACATCAACTGATAACTTCTTAAGGCTATTTCTACAAGGTTATGTTTTGAAGGATCTTTCCATATATTATGGAAGGGGGAGCAATTTATGCCATATAGAGTCTTACAGTATTTTCTTACTGCCCATGCCGGGAGATTCCTAAGCACACCACCATCCACATAAACTCTGCCATTAATCTTTACCGGCTCGAATACAATAGGAATCGAACATGAAGCAAGCACACGTGGCACAATCTCTCCTCTTGCCCAGCCAATAGATTTACAATGTTGGAAATCGGTGGCACACACTATTGTCGGTATCTTGAGGTCTTCCAAGTTTTTCACCGGCAACCATGATTCGATAAGTTTTCCAAACTTGTCTATTCTCATCAGGGAGTTGCCGGGCACCTTCCAAGTGACGAATTCCCGCACTTTAGAAAGGTCTTCAAAGCAATGTGTCATGTCATCCGGAGTTAAGCCCGCACCATACATGACAGCTGCCACGCTACCAGCCGACACTCCAGCCATTACATCGGGACGAATTCCAAACTGCTCCAATGCTTTTAATACACCTATATGTGAGAATCCACGGGCTCCGCCTCCACTGAAAGCGTAGCCAATTGAATTATTTGAAAAACCGATCTTTCCAAGTATTTCTCCTATACTCCAAATCATATTCCTAATTATTTATATGGTTAATTGAATCATTATTATTCACTTTACTCTCAGGTTTCATATCTGCGGGCATCGCCGTGGAGTCTCTCCTTTCTTCTCCCTCAGTTTTGATTATATCCTCTTTCTTGCGTCTGAAAAGTCGGTCAAAATCGCGTTGGAACACCACTCCCACTCCTTGTGTGGTGAGGGCTGAGCGAAGATAATAATTCTGGTCATTAAAATGATTGTATGCTTTCAGACGCAAGTTCCCATTTTTACTGAGCAGATACTCAATGTCAAAATCTCCTACAAATTGGGTGTTGCTCGTATTCCTGTCTCTATATCCAAAATTGCCATTTATGAGAAGTCTGTTATTAAGCAATCGGGAAGAGAGGGCAAGGTCGAATTCCATGTCTGTGAAGTCTCCCTTGTCGCTCCTGAAAGATGGAGCCACATCTAATTTATCAGTCATTTGGCTGAGTATATTGCTCAATTGCGATGAAATGGTAGATGATGCCATGCTCGACCATTCTGACCCATTGCTTTGTCCTCCGGTGTACTCAGGAGTATAAAAACGGTTCAACGCTAAAAGATATATTATCTGCCGGCTCATCATGTCGTTGGTCGATACTATACTCTTCACCTTACGCTCTACATCTGAAGTCAGCGAAGGCAATTCAATATCGAATGTAATATCCGGATTTGTCATTGGTCCTTTCACAAGAAGTAACGCATCAACAGGGACGTTCGTACGGTTTAACTCTTTGTCGGTTGAAAAGCTCTTGTCAAGATCCGTAAGATTTGTATTGACCCTATAAGTGGCAGCTATGTCCAAATTTGCGTTCATGGGGTCACCGTCAAATTTTATAAGACTACCCTTTCTGATATTAAAGTTTTTAATAATGATATCCTGCAATGTGAAATTGTAGCTCCCTTCGTCAAGCACATATGTGCCAATCATCCTAAGGTCATTGCTCGCCAAGTTATAGTCCATCTGAAGGGCACCTTGTCCGCGTGCTATTATTTTGTCACCGGCTTTTGGATCCATGACCAAGGTGACCAACGCGTTATTGGTCACAGTTCCCTTGAGCGATAATATCACATTGCTTGAGCCTTCCTCCAGCTCTTCTGTATGCTTTTGGAATTTAAGAAGATAATCAGGCACTGAGTCTACAGCTTCCAATTCCTTTATTTCTTTGCGTCTGTCAGTGAATGTAAGAAACGAGTATTGGTCTACATCCTCCGCGTCACTTATGACATAATAGAATTTTGACCCTTCATCCGTGGTCATATTCATATCAATATCTATTTGCCCCGGATACCCGTTGATCTGTGCATGACCGGACCCATAAATAGTGCCATACCATAGAGGATTGATTTTCTCATTTGTGTCGTAGCAAAGCAGGGATTTGGCATCCTTAAGCCTGAAATTGAAAACCGGGTTATGGAAATAGGTATGCCGTAACCATCCGCTGAATTCTGCTGTGTGCTTATCATCATCATACAGAGTGAGAGGCGGGATATCTATGACTCCATTGTAGAGATAGACAGAGTCATTTCCCGCATGATACCATGTATTTGTGAAATCAAGCTTCATAGAAAGTGTGTCGGCTCTTAGCCCTCCGATAAGGTCAATGTCTGAGAATGTCCCAAATAGCTTGCATTTTCCTGAAGCCTTGCCATATAGATCCGAGCAAAAAGCCGAAACGAACGGTTTCATTATCCCTACATTTACCTTTTGAGCGTCAATATCAAAACTCAAGGAGTCGCGTGTCACCCAGATTCCTCCATCTACACTCACCCTGCGCTCTCTTGTCAGCGCATCCCTTATCACTCCGTAAATTCCTACTTTCTGTTGAGCGATGTCGTAATCTGATGCAAGGTCCCCATCTCCTAATATAGCTCCATTATAGCTCAAATCCTTCACATGCAGGAATTCTGTTCGTGCTTCAAGATCTTTTGTCAGCAAGCGTCTTCCTATCACTTCTCCGGTAGCCATTCCCCCAAACGACACATAATTGATATTAAGAACATTGAAAATATATTCAAGGTCAATATCATTCAGCTTTACCAGTACGGCATCCTCGTCATTTTCCGATGCAGTTCCTTCAATCCTTACATATTGATCATCGTGGCTTATAAGGAAATTGCTCACATCAATACGCTTTCCGGAATAATCTATTGCTCCGTTGGCAATCGACCATGTTTTGTCACTGATTGTTATAGCAGACGGCAGAATGTCTACCCTCACCGCCAGTTCTCCTTCAGGTTTTAATGGATGGGGATAGCGGGCTAACGCAGCTTCTAATGAGATTCCTCCTTTAAGTACACTTTCCATTGAAGGATTAAGACCAAGGTTGAGATTAATCTTGTCGCGCATAGCATAGATGTCTGCTGCTATTTCCACGTCCCCCTTTTTTGCTGGGAATATCAGTCCGGCGTTGACTTTTGCCATCCCAAGAAAAGAATCAATGTCAAATGAAACATCAACATTTCTGATAAGCTTGTTCTTTCCTTGCTGCAGATGTGGCGTGGATATTTTTACAAAAGCCTTTCCTTGTTTCAAGTCAAAAGATCCGTACAAAGGTATATTTGTCAGTGGACGCACAGGAGTATTGAAAAAAGCGTATGGTGTCGCCACTCCCTTGATATTTATGTCGAAGTCAAAGGCATTTGATGCAGCCTTCTCATCCGGAATGTGTGCATCAGTGACCCCTATGGATGGCATCACGGACTCTATCATTCCTTTAAGTTCCTTTAGCAAAGTGCTTGGATAGATCTCTCCACTAACCCTTGCGTCAAACCAATCAGATTTTAAATTGATCAGACGCTTATTGATCGCTTCATCATCAGCTGACAAAGAGGTTAGGGAATCAACACTTACTGTAAGCTCCTTAAGCTGCAATTTATTGCCATCATTACGCTCCAACATGAGATCACTTAGCTCGATCGTGCCGGTTGCATTGTCTAAGTTATTTCCTTTAGTATTTGCAGAGATCCTGCCGGAGATATTGCTGTCAGCCATTTTCCCCTTTAGTCCGAAATCCGAAGGATTGAAGCCTGAAATCAGCATCTCAGCTTGCATATTACTGTTTTTGCCTGAGATTTCTGCTCCAGCATCGAGATTGAGCTCCATCACATCAGTGGCCAAATAAAGATCTAAGTCTACTGCATCTTTATTTTTCCTCAATTCCAGATCCACTCCTGTCAGCAAATTCCCCATCACCTCACACTCTTCTGATTTAAGTGAGACATAGCCATCCGCATTTTTGTCTAATCCGGTCGTTTCTCCCTCAATACTGAATGTAGCCTTGCCTAATTTATTGGAAGAAAGAAGCTTGTCAAGCTCTAAATTTTCCGCATTTGCTTTTATTGATAAGGTAGGTCTTCCTGAAGCAAGTCTGCTTCCCGATGCAGTGAACTCAATATTCCCGCTTTCGGTGTTGATTCTTCCTTGTGCATCTGCTATGTTTCCATCCATCAATTTTCCCTCGATGTCAATTGCTACATTACCAAGCGACTCTATTATTTGCAATCCTTTTTGTGCAGGAAGATGTGTCAGGTTTGTGACCACTTTAGAAATGAGACTTGATGAAATCTCGGCATGCATTTTGTCTAATTCAAGGTTTAGGCTATCTTTTTTATTAAGGTTTCCAATAAACCCTTCCAATCTAAGCGATGATTTCGAGTCTTCATTAGTAAGGTTAATTTTTGCAAGTTCAATTTCATTTTTGACATATGTAGCATCAATGTCCATACTCCATGGAGTATCAAACGCACTCAGTGTAGGCAAAATATTCGAAAAGTCGGATGGAGTCAATATCCCTTCCACGGTGCCCCTTACCCCCGTGATTGAATCAAGACGGAGGTCAATATCTCCTATAGCAAGCGATGTATTAGGTAAATTAATGTTCAAATCCTTCACCTCAAGCCTGTCGCCTCCTCTGCTCTTGTCTTGATCTCTCGAATACCTTATTTCAGCCGTCAATCCTCTCAAGTTTACACCGGGAGTCACTTCAAACTGAAGGTTCCTGATATCAAATTTATACAAATCATTACGAAGCACCGGTATGCTTAAGTCCATCCTGAGTCTTGATACATCCACATCTGCAAATGGCAGCTTGTTGCCCTCAGTGTCTTTCATCCAAGGTCGAGAGAATGATGCCTTGGAATCTCTTATCACAATATTTCTGATTCTCAAGTCAAAGATTGCAGATGGTTTGTTTTTATCTTTTGGTGCAAGTGCATCTATAAGAAATTGTATATTTAATGGTGCATCCTTGGCTTGTTGGCTAACTCCAACATTCATACCTATGATTTCTGCATAGTTGAGCACAATCTTTCTGTCTATGAATAGTGCCCATAGATCAATGCCGGCTGCCACCTTTTTGATTGACGCGCATTTTTCGTTTTCAGGAGAATACAGGCCTACACCGGAAAGGATCACTTCACTGAAAGGATGAATCGTCAATGATTCCATTTTCAAGTCCCCACCAAGCACTTTTGATGTCTCCCGACATACTTTATCCTTAACTTTATTTTGGACAGACGGAATTGAAAGCACCACATACAGCCCTACATATACCACCACAAGAAGCACAATCACAGACATGATTATGCTCCTAAAGACGTTGTATACAGGCCTTAAAATACTCATTTATAGTTAGATATTCATGTTTAAGCGATTTCAGTGTCAGTCTTTTGACATTGCCCTTACTGCAAATTCTTACAAAATTAATAAAAAAAGACGGTTTAATACTAATGAAAATAATAAAAAAACAGAAGTGTAAACAACTTCATAGATTTGCATCTTTCAAAAAATAGTATTAACTTTGCATTGCACTCTTGTCTTATCCTCCTGATGAGATGCATATGAAGATAAAGTTATAATGAGTACTACAATTCTTGGAATAGAATCAAGTTGCGATGATACATCGGCTGCAGTGATTTCCGATGGCATTCTCCGCAGCAACGTTATTGCGGGTCAGAAGGTCCACGAGCAGTTTGGTGGAGTCGTTCCTGAACTCGCCAGCCGCGCACATCAGCAAAATATTCTCCCGGTAGTGAGTGAGGCGTTGCGACAGGCGGGTGTAACAGCGTCAGATCTTGATGCTGTAGCGTTCACTCGGGGTCCCGGTCTGCTTGGTTCGCTGTTGGTAGGCACTTCATTTGCCAAAGGCATGGCAATTGGTCTCGATATTCCGACAATTGATGTCAATCATCTTCATGGCCATGTGCTAAGTCATTTCATAAAGGAGACAGAAGATCAGGAAGTGCCTGAATTTCCTTATATTTGCCTTTTGATTTCAGGAGGAAACTCCCAGATCATTTTGGTTCGATCTCCTTTCGATATGGAAATCCTCGGTAGCACCATCGATGATGCAGCTGGGGAAGCTTTCGATAAATGCGCCAAGGTGATGGGACTTCCCTACCCCGGCGGACCCCATATCGACCGCCTTGCTACTGAAGGAGATGCTGACGCATTTAAATTCGCAAAACCGCACATCCCCGGCTTTGATTATTCCTTTAGCGGACTCAAAACATCTTTCTTATATACGGTGCGCGACAATCTAAAAGTCGAACCTGATTTCATAGAGAAGAGAAAGGCAGATCTTGCTGCATCTTTACAGAAGACTATAATCGACATTTTGCTTGACAAATTGGCCAAGGCAGTCAAAGAAACCAAAGTTAAGGCTGTGGCCATTGGTGGAGGAGTCTCGGCCAACTCTGGTGTCAGAAAAGCTATTGAAGTTTTCTGCGACAATCGAAGGATCAAGGCTTGGATACCAAAACGTGCTTTCACCACTGACAACGCTGCCATGGTGGCCATTGCCGGTTATTTTAAGTTTCTCAAAGGTGAGTTCTGCTCGCTTGATATGCCCCCCTATTCAAAAGTTGAAGTATAACTCGGACACTACGAAGATTATGAACGAAGCTCCCAATATTGAAAAAAGACACGTCATAGTGTATGGCTACACAAGCGACGAGCTTGCAAGCGTCCTTAGACATTTTGAAAAGCATCTTCCAGATTATATTAAGATAGCCATTGAGGCAAATCTTCTGCTGTCTAAGATCACTCTTACCGGACAGCACAATGGCGTGGCGATATTGCGTTTTCAGATGAACCGTTTGCATCAAAATCTTCGCGACATCTTCACAAAAGATGTGATTGCTGACGAAGATAAGTCGCTTGCCGAAGTACTCGGTTCTCTTCTGAAAGAACGTGAACTGACTGTGTCTTGTGCTGAAAGCTGCACCGGTGGCAACATCGCTCATCGCATCACACAACAGCCCGGAAGCAGCAACTATTTCCTTGGAAGTATTGTCAGCTATGCTAATGATGTGAAGACAAGCGTGCTTGGAGTGCCTCAAAAATATATAGATCAAAAAGGTGCAGTCAGCCGTGAGGTTGTGGAAGCTATGGCAGAAGGGGCCTCTCGTCTCATGCGCAGCGACTGTGCTATCTCCACTTCCGGAATTGCCGGACCTGATGGAGGCACTAAGTATAAGCCTGTAGGCACTGTTTGGATAGGAGCTAAGTATGGCAGCAAGCTCGTCAGTGAATGTCGCCACTTCAAAGGCAGCCGCAACGATGTCATTGAGCAAGCCACAGCTCATGGAATGGTGATGCTCATAAATCTGCTCCGTGACACTTATGAGGAAGAAGACGATCTTGCTGACGAATAATACCCCCTATAAATGAACGATTCTATTTCTGACGATATCAATCTTAACACGGATCCTGACCCTCAGTCTGATGGTCAAGTCGAACATAAAGAGTCGCAACCACGTCCTTATAAACCAATAGTGTTGCTTTTCGGAATTCTTATGACAGGCACTGCCGGTTGGAAGGATCTTCGACGCTCCCGTCTTAAACCGGAACAAACAGCGGCGGGATGTTTTTATCCCCTTATCGCTCTTGCCTCGGTGTGTCGTTTTGCCGATTGGTTCTACCTTCCGGAATTTGACCTATCCTCAACTTTGGTGAGCGCCGTATCAGTATTTGCTTCTTTCTTTTTCAGCTTCTTTGCTGTGCAGGTTGTATGCAGATGGTTGTTTCCTTTGGTTGCTAAGTCGAAGACGGAGACTCCTTTTTTCAAACTTATGGTGCAATATGCTCTTTCAAGTCTTGCCCTTTTCTGGATTCCCGGTGAGCTGATGCCAATCCTCGAACCTTTGACCGTCTTCCTCCCTATTTGGACAGCTTTCATCATCACTAAAGGTATAAGGTTTCTCAGATTACCGGAAAAATGTCTCAACCGTTGTATGACTACAATTGTTTTGACAGTAATCGTAATGCCCTATTTATTCTTGTGGCTATGCGAAGAAATTCTTAACTGAACAGTAAGCTCTAACCCAATAACCCTTAACCCTTAACCCTTTAAGTTGAGCTTGCGAAACTTAAAATACCCACACTCTATGGAAGCAAAAAACATAAATATAAAAAACCGACGTGCCACTTTCGATTATGAAATTGGCGACACCTATACTTCAGGGATGGTGCTGACCGGAACGGAAATAAAATCAATTCGTGCCGGCAAAGCCTCTTTGACTGATTCATACTGCATCATCGACCGTGGTGAGGTATGGGTAAAGGGAATGAATATTTCCGAGTATTTTTATGGTTCTTACAATAATCACATTGCTCGCCGCGACCGAAAATTGCTTCTTTCAAAAAAGGAGATAGCAAAGATTGAGAAAGCGATCTCCGACCCCGGTTATACACTTATCCCTCTAAGGATTTTCATCAACGACCGTGGATATGCAAAACTTGTAGTTGGTGTTGCAAGAGGCAAAAAGCAATATGATAAGCGTCAGTCAATAAAGGAACGCGAAGACAAGAGAATTCTTGACCGGCTTATGAAGAAATAAGTATTTCAGGATGACGAAACCCAAGCTTCTTGAACTCCTTGCCCCGGCTGGCACACCCGATATCGCCATCGAAGCAATTCTGCATGGCGCTGATGCTGTATATATGGGCGCCTCCAGCCATGGCGCAAGGCGTAATGCTGCCAATACTATCGACGATATAAAGCGTGTTGTGGATTTCGCACATATATTCCGTGTGCGTGTCTACGTCACTGTCAATACTCTTGTCTACGAAAAAGAAATCAGACAAGTTGAGCGTTTGATAAGCGATCTGTATCGTGTCGGGGTAGATGCGATAATCGTACAGGATATGGGGATTCTCCGTATGGACATTCCTCCCATACAGCTGCATGCAAGCACTCAGTGTGATATCCGTACCCCCGAAAAGGCACTTTTTCTTCAGGATGTAGGTTTAAGCCAGTTGGTTCTCCCCAGGGAACTCTCTTTGGAAGAAATCAAGAAGATGTCTGAGACTGTGACTGTGCCTTTGGAGGCTTTCGTTCACGGAGCATTATGTGTCAGCTATTCCGGACGTTGTCATGCAAGTTTTGCCACATGTGGAAGAAGTGCCAACCGTGGGGAATGTGCACAAATATGCCGCATGCCTTTCACTCTTTCTGATTCTAAAGGAAATGTGATTTGTAAAGACAAGCATCTTCTTTCTCTTCGTGATCTTAACACTCTTGATCTGCTTCCTCGTCTTATTGATGCAGGAATATCGAGCTTCAAGATAGAAGGAAGACTCAAAGAAGCTTCTTATGTCAAGAATACTGTAGCTGCCTATAGAAAGGCTTTAGATAAGTTTATATCAAAGAATCCTGATTCCTATCAAAGAAGTAGTTTTGGATCTTCAGAAATTTCATTTTCTCCTGAATTATCCAAATCATTCAACCGAGGATTCACTCACTATTTTATTGAGGAGCGCCGTCCAAATGGTATTATCTCGCCAGACACTCCTAAGTCTTTGGGAGAAACCATCACTGACATCACGCAACTCAATAATGGAGACGGTATCAGTTTCTTTGATTCCAAAGGTGTTTACACCGGTGCAATGGTAAATGGCATCAAAGGAAACAGAATAGTCACATCAAGGCCGGTCAATATTCCGAACGGAGCCGAAATACACCGCACTTTCGATCGGGTTTGGGATAAAGAAATGCAGCATAATACAGCTACTCGAAAACTCAATGTTTCTTTCACACTATCTGATTCAGGATTGACTGCTGAAGATGAGAGAGGATGCTGCATAAGGCTTCCTCTTCAGTGCAAAATGGATGTCGCAAGGAAGACACCTGACTTCTCTCCTATTTTTGCTAAACTTGGCAATACACCATACTCTCTTAAGGATTACAGATCACTTTTGGATCCTACCGTATTTATCCCGGCTGGTGATCTCACTGAATTACGCCGCAAGGCAATTGATGCCCTGAATGAAGCTAATCTTACTACGTATCCTTATCAATATAGAAAGAAAGAGGATAAGAATGCAAGATACATGACAAAAAAAGTCGATTATCGCGACAACGTGGCAAATAGTCTTGCCAAGCGTTTCTATCGCGATCATGGCGTTGAAAAAATTGAGCCTGCAATTGAAGCGAGCACTTCTTCAAAGAAGCAACCCCATCGACTGATGACCACACGCCATTGCATTCTTCGGGAGCTCGGCCTTTGCAAAAAGGAAAAGGGACTCGGAAAATACTCCGAACCCCTTTCCATAAAATCAGGACGCGATAAGTTTACGCTTGAATTCAATTGCCGCGACTGCGAGATGCACCTTCTTGGCTGACTTCCCCTATCGGTTCAGACACCATTATGCTGTCTCCATCGCCAAGAGAGTCTACTTCTGCTACGGGATATAGGATTTCATGGATTCTTTCATCTCTCGCCTTGATATATGCAAGCATCAGAGTATGTATTGTATCGTTCTGTCCTTCGGTAAGTAGAAGATCTGTATCAGGAGGAAAGCTGAAGTTTATCTTATCAAGTTTTTCCTCATACTCGCTTGTTGCCTTCGCCCAACTTGAGCTGTCTGCAGAGTTGGCAAGGATATCGGTGTACTCACTTGTCAATTTGCAAATACGCTCAAACATCTTTTTGGCATCACTTCTGTCTACATGTTTCTTTTCTTTAGAGCATCCGGTGACACACAGACATACCAGTGAAATGACTGCAATGAAGATAGTCTTTTTCATCATTTTATAAGTTTTGCCCGTAGGTATTTTCCTGTATATGATTTTTCACAATCTGCCACTTCTTCAGGAGTGCCGGCAATCACAAGGTTGCCTCCGGCCTCTCCACCCTCCGGGCCAATATCGATCACCCAATCAGCACTTTTTATGACATCCATATTGTGCTCAATGATCACCACCGTATGACCGGCTTCAATAAGCCGGTTGAGCGATTTGAGCAAAGTGGAGATGTCGTGGAAATGAAGACCCGTGGTGGGCTCGTCAAATATGAACATAGTGCGTGGCTGCTTTTCCTGAGAGATATAATATGCAAGCTTCACTCGTTGGCTTTCTCCGCCTGAAAGCGACGAGCTGCTTTGACCAAGCTTTACATATCCTAATCCCACTTCTTGCAAAGGCAAAAGTTTCTTAACGATTTTCTTTACTTGGCTATCCTTTATGTCTTCCTGCAGAAAAGCGATGCATTCATCTACTGTCATCTCAAGGAAATCATATATGTTCTTTCCCCTATACTCTACATCAAGCACATCTTGTTTGAAGCGCTTGCCATGGCATTCTTCACACTCTACAGTAATGTCTGCCATAAACTGCATGGGAATAGTGATGGTGCCTTCACCCTTACACTCCTCGCATCTTCCACCTTCTGCATTGAAAGAGAAGAAACCGGGGGTAAATCCCATTTGTTTCGCAAGAGGCTGTTCCGCAAAAAGCTTTCTGATCTCGTCAAATGCCTTTAGATAGGTAGCAGGATTGGATCGGGAAGATGTGCCGATTGGATTTTGATCCACAAACTCAATCGCTCCTACTTCTTTCACATCTCCACCGATTCTCTTATGTGCTCCGGGTGAATCACATGGATCTCCAAGCAATCTGACCATTGCTTTATAAAGAATTTCCCTGACAAGTGTCGACTTGCCACTGCCGCTTACTCCCGTGACTACGGTCATGACGCCAAGAGGAAATTTCACGTCAATTCCTTTGAGATTGTTTTCGTGAGCACCTACTACTTCAACATATTTTTTCCATGGGCGTCGGAGTTCCGGCACCGGAATATGTCTTCGTCCTGAAAGATAGTCGATGGTATAGGATTCTCCCGAATATCCAGTTTCAAGAGTTTTCTTAAGATTTCCCTGATATACTACTTTCCCGCCATTCGACCCTGCATTCTTGCCTATGTCTACGATCTCATCCGCTGCAAGCATTATATCTTCATCATGCTCCACTACCACTACAGTGTTACCAATTTCCTGCAAATTGCGAAGCACCCCAATGAGTCGTTCCGTATCTCTTGAATGGAGCCCGATTGAAGGCTCATCAAGGATATAGAGAGACCCGACAAGTGAGCTGCCAAGAGAAGTGGCAAGATTTATACGTTGGCTTTCTCCTCCTGAGAGTGAAGAGGAAAGGCGGTCGAGCGTAAGATATCCCAGACCAACCTTGTTTAAAAAGTCAAGACGGCTTCGAATCTCTATGAGAAGTCTTTTCGCTATGGCATAGTCAGTCTCATTAAGGGTCAAGTTATCAAAAAAGACTTGAAGCTCAGAAATAGGCAATCTTACGAGGTCGGTGATGCTTTTCCCTCCAATTTTCACGTATTCAGCGTCTTTACGCAGTCGTGTTCCGTGACAATCAGGGCACACCGTACGCCCACGGTATCGGGCTTTCATAACGCGAAATTGGATGTTGTATTGGTTCTCGTCGACCCAACGGAAAAATCCATCGATACCTTCCCATTTCCCCTTGCCATGCCATAGGATATCTTTTTCATCTTGAGTTAGTTCCATGTATGGTTTATGGATTGGGAAGTCTATGGTGGGGGCAAGTTTTATGAGCCAGTTCTTCCATTCGCTCATTTTTTCTCCTCTGAAACACATCACAGCATCCTGATATACCGACAAAGTCTTGTCAGGCACCACAAGATCTTCACTAATTCCAAGAATCTTGCCAAATCCTTCGCATGTAGGGCATGCTCCATAAGGATTATTGAAATTAAACATCAGGTCCGAGGGCTCACGAAATTCTATTCCATCGGCAGTGAACTGGCGTGAATATTCACGTTCTTGAATCCCATCTTCTCCCCATATCTTTACAATGCAGTGATCCCGCCCCTCAAAGTAAGCGGTCTCAATAGAATCTGTCAGTCGGGAGACTTCATCTTTTTCTCCACTGACAGCCAGACGGTCGATAAGCAGACGATAGCTGAGTGCATCATCTTCAGAGATGAGCCCCTTTTCTATTTTCTCATAAATATCAGTTATGTCTTCAAACCTTCCATCTTTCTCAAGACGGGAATATCCTTCTTTCCTGTATATATCAAGTTGGGTCAGAATATTTCTTCCATCGGGAATGTTAATGGGAATCATGACCGCAAGTCGCGTACCCTCCGGCAATGAAAGAATCTGACGCACTATTTCTTCTATGGTCTCACGCTTCACTTCTTCCCCGGTCACAGGAGAAAATGTATGTCCTGCCCGTGCAAAAAGCATGCGCATATAGTCATATATCTCGGTAGAAGTTCCTACCGTGCTTCTCGGATTTCTTGTATTCACCTTTTGCTCAATGGCTATTGCAGGAGGAAGACCTTTTATATAGTCGCATTCCGGCTTCGACATTCTTCCAAGAAACTGGCGGGCATAGGCTGACAGGCTCTCCACATAGCGACGCTGCCCTTCGGCATATAGCGTATCGAAGGCAAGAGATGATTTACCGCTTCCGCTGACACCTGTTATCACTATAAATTCGCCTATGGGAAGAGTTAGATCAATATTTTTAAGGTTATTGACCCTTGCTCCTTTTATTTCTATTTCTCGTTTACTCATAATATCTCAATACAGCAAATACCGCGCCAAAATCTTATAAGCGCGGTATTTCTGGTTATCAGTATTGTTTTCAATCTTCAGAATATTCATCTTCATCGTCATCTTCCCAATCGAGAAAATATGTATCGGCATATGAATCTTCCTTAAAACGTGACATTTCACGGCTGTCACGTTTTGTAGGCCGCCCCATACCCTTCCGACGATCTACAAATCCTGAGATTTTAGTCATCTCAAGAAGGTCATATTGGCTCTTTGGCGTTATATTCTCAAGATAATCCGGCACAAGTTTCGCACCAAGTCTGTTTTGAGTCGTTGCCTTGACCCTGAATGTATAGGTGATTGGAGGTTTACGGACTTCTATCACATCACCTTCCTTGATGAGTCGGGATGGTTTCACCGGGGCTCCTCCCATCATCACCCGTCCCTTTTTGCAAGCATCAGTGGCTATTGTGCGTGTCTTGAATACACGCATTGCCCACAGCCACTTGTCAATTCTTACTTCCATGTCATTCCTCTATAGGTGAGCTCTTCTTAAGTAGCATCACTTGCTTTCCATTACTTCCGATAAACTCTATTTCATCGGCACTGACTTTCTGAGCCGTCACGGCTTCTTCAAGTGCCATAGTCATTCGTGTTTCCCAACCGGAGTTCGGACAAGCCATTCTTGTCATTCCAATCTTTGAGAATGAGATAGAATTTGCCGCATCCATATCAGTTTCAAGCTCTCCGTTGATGATATTGCATCCTGTGTTTCCATGCATCTTCTTTTCATCTACATCAAGTGCAACTTTCATACCTTCAATATTCACCTTCTCTCCGTCAATGGCTATCACTGCCCATGTTCCGTCAAGGAAATGAAAATCACGGTGCATAAGCTCCATCACTTCGCGTCCGCCGGCGTCATAAAAGCGAAGAATACTTTCAGAGTCTTTTCCGTCTTCTATTGTATATCTTACCGTAAGACCTAACGCTTCGCCAATTTCAGTGTCTGTGATATTATTTTGTCCACAAAGCATCATTGTGGTGGCAAGATTGCTGAACGAAATGGTTTTGTCAGCAGTGCTTGATAAATATTGACCATTCAGGATGTTGCATCCGTTATTGCCATATATACGGTTTTCATTCGGCACAAACTTAATGAATGGCGCAGTTTCTCCTACTGCTTTTTTTCCAAGTACATTCTCAATAGCCCAATCTCCGGAAAGAGCCCCATTCTTCTCTTCATCTGCTATCTGATGAAGTTTCTTATCTACTTTTGCCATAGCTTTCTCTGCTTCAGATTTGGTCGCTTTCGCCTCCTTTGCTGCCTCAGCCTTAGCAGCCTTAGCATCTTTCTTGGCTTCCTCTTTTTCAGATTCCACCCATCCTTGAAGACCCTTGCCGCTTCCTTCAGCATTCGACGATGGTTTGAAAATAGAGCAGCTTGAAGCACTGAATGCCAATGCTAATCCTAATGCTGCCATCATGACATTGTTATTTCTTATCTTCATAAATTTTCTATTTTTGCAAAGTTAACTAAAAATTCCCAAATATCCAACTCCCCCTTCGCTATACGCATCACGCAATGCGCATCACGCGCTACGCAATTAAGCAACGCCGAATATCTCAATCTCCCCAATGCTTCCTTAGAGGATACTTCACCGGACGCATCAGAAGGCGCAACGAAGTGGAATATGTGCAATAGTTCCATATCCAATTTAATAAGACTGTAGCCTTAGTCCTTACTCCAAGTATGCTTATCAAGTGGATAGCCATCCAAAGCCACCAGGCGAATCTTCCCGCAAATGTCATCTTTCCTATCTGGGCTATTGCCTTATTGCGTCCAATGGTAGCCATAGTCCCCTTGTCGTTATACTTAAATGCCTTCTTCATCTCCCCTTTATTGAGATTCGAAGCAAGATTCTTTGCCTGCTGAATCGCCGGCTGAGCCACCTGTGGGTGACCGTTAGGGTATTCTTCAGTCTGCATCAAAGCGATATCCCCGATTGCAAAAACGTCGTCCGTGCCCTTCACCTGATTATACTCATCTACAATGATTCTTCCTCCCCTTCCTATAAAATCGGCCGACAAACCCGGCATCGGCTCTCCCTTAACTCCGGCTGTCCATATCAAAGTCTCCCAATACTCTTCATGGCCGTCAGCAAAAGCTACCATCTTGTTTTCATATCCCTTCATCACAGTATTGAGTCGAATGTCAACCATAAGCTGGGTCAGGTAGACATATGCTTTCTGGCTTAGCTTTGGGTCAAACGCAGATAGCAACCTATCGGCACCTTCCACAAGGGTGATGGTCATGTCTTCCGGATCAAGCTCAGGATATTCCCTTGGGAGCACATCACGTTTCATTTCTCCCAACGCTCCTGCAATTTCCACACCGGCCGGACCTCCTCCAATAACTAAAAAACTAAGCAATTGCTTCCTCCGTTCGGCATCTTTCTCGATGCATCCCCTCTCAAGACGATCAAGGATTTCATCTCTCGTATGGCTTGCCTCGCCTGAAGTCTTGATTCCAAATACATTTTCTTCAAGACCTTGCATACCAAAATAATTGTTGGTAGATCCGGCTGCTATGACAAGTTTGTCATATTTCAATGTCTCATAACTCGTCGATACCGTTTTGGATGCTGTGTCAATATTCTTGACGTGACCCATATGATAAGTCACATCTCCTCCTGATTTCTTAAACTCTCTCCTGAACGGGAAAGAAATGCTCGGCACGTCGAGTGCTGACGATGCTATCTGATAGAATAAGGGGGGAAAGGAATGATAGTTGTTGCGATCGATCACCTTCACCTCAAATTTCTTTCTATTAAGACGCTTTGCAAGATTCATTCCGGCAAATCCACCTCCTATTATTACAATTGTCTGTTTTTCCATAATATCAAAAACAATTCAAAATACAAAATGCAAAAAATTTTTCTGAAACCTGACGCCTGAAACCTGACGCCTGAAATCCTTCGTTTCTTGAATTACAACATTCTCAAAGCCTATCAAGTTTGAAAATCAAAAAAAAAATGTTAACTTTGCCATATGAAACGTTTCGGAACATACTTACTACTTTTTTTAGGTCTGATTCTCCCCAAGGCCGCTTATGCACAGATCAATGCTGAGCAGGTCATCACCATTGGAAGAAATGTCCTTTCTATGGACGACTATATGCTTGCCATACAGTATTTCAATCAGGCAATCAAAGCGAAGCCTTATTTGGCAGATCCATATTTCCTTCGTGGGCTTGCCAAGATGAGTCTTGACGACTATAAAGGTGCTGAGATTGACTGCACTGAAGCTATCAAACGCAATAAATTCAAGACTGAGGCATATAAGCTCAGAGGTTTTGCACGTCAGCATCTTGGGTTGGATTCCCTTGCCATTGAGGATTATAATGAGGGTCTTAAGCACGACCCTACTGATAAATACTTTCTGTTCTATAAAGGTGTGGCGCTTACTTCCATGAAGAAAAATGAGGAGGCTTTGCAGACCATGAACGATCTTCTTCGTCTCTATCCTCGTTTTGAAGATGGATACGCAGCCCGAGCCTCTCTCAATCTCCAAAGGAAAGACACTGTGGCTGCTCTTGACGATGTGGAGAAAGCTATCAAACTCAATCGCTCTTTAGTGAATCCTTTTCTCATCAGGGCAGAAATTGAAAGCACGCGTGGCAACTGGGATGCAGCATTGTCAGATATGGAAGAGGCTGTAAAGCTATATCCTGATGAGCCGGGATTTTACATCAATAGGGCTTATCTTCGCTATAATACCGACAATTATCTCGGAGCGATGTCTGATTATAACTATGCCCTTCAGCTCGACCCCAACAATATGGCAGCCCTCTTCAACAGGGCGCTTCTGAGATTTGAAGTGAAAGACCTTATCAATGCAAAACAAGACTTTTCGTCTGTGCTTGCCCTGAATCCGCAAAATTTTCATGCTCTCTACAACCGTGGCCTTGTGCAACTCGAGACGGGAGAATACAAGGAAGCACTTGCCGACTTCAAAAGCATAGCACGAAGATATCCTAATTTCTATCCTGTCTACTACGCCATTGCCGAAGCTGAGCGCAATCTTGGCAACCTCAAGGCTGTCGGAGCCAATGTGAATCATGCAGAAAGCCTTGTGCGTAAGTATGTGGCTAACCCGGAAACGAATCCGCTTGACCGCCCTACCATAGCAGCCGGCACCCCAAGAAATGCCAACAATACTCCCGAAGGTGAGGAAGAAGATGAAAATGAAGTAATGAACAGATTCAACCAACTTGTGACAATGCAAGAAATTCCGCAGACTCAGCTCTCATATAATGAGCGGATCAAAGGTCGCGTTCAAGATAGAAATGTGATTGCTGAGCCGGAACCACTGTACACAATCTCTTACAATCCTCCCTCCAAATCATTAGGGGGCGTGACAAATTATTTCCGTGCACTCGATGATTTCAATCGTGGCAGGTATATAACCCGACAGATCTACCTTGCTCCCATTGAATCAGGGACAGCGGATATAGATTATGATGCGCTGTTCAAAATGGTAGACAATTATACTTCCGTTATTGCAAGCAGTGGAAGCAAAGTTCGACCCGCCGATCTTCTTGCACGCGGAATTGGCTATTCGATGCTAAAAAACTACAAGTCGGCCATCGAGGATTTCGATGCCATCATTGAAGCAAATAAAGACTTTACGATAGCGTATATAGCAAGAGGGGTTGCTCGCTATGAGGATGCACGCAGTCTGGAAGACCAACGACTCGCTATGCAGAGTATTGCTATGGCGGCGGCAGATTTTGATGCAGCCACACGTCTTGATCCTCGCTTGATGCATGCATGGTTTAATAAGGGATATATTCTTTACACCCAGCGTGACTATTCCCAAGCAGCTGAATGTTTCTCTAAGGCTCTTGAGATTGATCCGGAATTTGGGGCTGCCTACTACAACAGAGGATTATGTGCACTATCTTCCGGAAAGAAAGCGGAAGCTTTTTCCGACCTGTCACGTGCCGGAGAGCTCGGTGTGCTCCCAAGCTATAATATTCTTAAGCGTATGAAATAATTCAATGTTTACCTTTTAAACGACCACAACGATATGTCAGGACAGGAAACTCAACATTTCTGGAACATTGACCGAATAATGAAGTTGATCATCGGGCTTGCCATTGCCTGCGTGCTCATTCTTTTGATCGGTTATCTGCGCGACGTGCTTCTCCCATTCTTCGCAGCCTGCTTCATAGCTTATATTCTTCAGCCACTTGTTGACCTTAACAAGAAACTCATCCATGAGAAAGGGCGTGCTATTTCATCGATCTTGACTGTCATTGAAGTTTTGGCAGTAGTGACTGGAATCGTCTATCTTTTTATGCCGCATGTCATAAAGGAACTCGATGTGCTCAATGAAATTATCCATGAGGTGACATCCGGAAAACGCCCGATGCCTAAAGAGTATGTTGACGTGATTACATGGGTTGAAAGCTATGTGAAACCATCCGACATTAAATCACAATTGACTGATCTCCATATCGGATCGATAATAAGCAAAGGAACTTCTTTGCTCAATGAATCCATCAGCGTGATTCTTGATGTGCTCGGATGGGCTCTGACTCTTATATATGTACTTTTTATACTGATAGACTATCCTCAGATTGTAAGAGGTTTCAAGCTCATCATTCCCCATAAATATAGGGAAAATGCTATGGTAGTGGTGAAAGATGTTCAGACAAGCATGGACCATTACTTCAGAGGGCAAGGACTTGTGGCAATGTGTGCTGCGGTCTTCTACTGCATAGGGTTCTCCATCGTTGGGCTTCCTCTTGCGGTGCCTATGGGAATACTTGTCGGTATTCTGTATATGATCCCATATTTCCAATACGTGACGCTTATCCCTGTAGCCATTATATGCGCAATCTATTCGTTGAGCGGCGACATAACATTCATCAGTCTTTTCGGACGCTCGCTGCTCGTATATGTAATCAGCCAATGCATTTGCGATTATATTCTTACCCCTCATATTATGGGGAAGGAAATGGGTATGAATGCTGCTTTGATTCTCCTGTCGCTCTCCATATGGGGCAGTCTTTTAGGCATAATCGGCATGATCATCGCTCTCCCGGTGTCGTCATTGATTATGGCATACTACGAACGATATATCTCCAATCCCCATGCTTCCAAATAAAACATGAAGATGGGCGATCAATCGTCCATCTTCATGCTTTTAAACTGTCCGAGAAGATTGAAAGTCAATTCCACATCATCTGAAAGTTTTACTTCATACTTTGTCGTGGTCTTTTCAATCTTAACTATCTTCACATCCTGGAAATTTTTCTTTACATATGTTCGAATGCTCCTCGGAATAATTCCTTCAGGTACTTCCTTCGTCTTGCAGTCGACAGATGTCCATTTTCCTGCGTTGTTGAATTCTATCTTCGTGCCATTGACGAGTTTCACATCATAATCGGTTTTCTTAAGCAGATGCTTGTCAGTTTTCACCATACCGACCTTTGCCTTGGGAAAATATTCCTTCAGGAAGTTTTGTGCTGCCTCCGGAAGATCATTACGGTCAATGGAATACTTGTCGAAAGCGTAGCCGGACATAAAGCTAAACATCACAGCCACTATCAAAAAAAGATACTTCTTCATTTTCATATCATATTTACGTGTTTTTCATCTATAAATACCTAACAACCCCGACCCCAAAAAGTTTCCCATCTATGGGAAGGCGGTTTCCCAACCGCCTGTCAAAGCAAACCTCCCACCCTCCCATAATACAGATTAGGAAATATCATATTTTTTGATTAAATTTGCAATAGATATGAAAGAGACACGGAAATATGTAGCAATAGATCTAAAATCATTTTATGCGTCAGTAGAATGCGTCGAGAGGAAACTTGACCCACTCGATACATGTCTTGTCGTGGCAGACGGAGAACGCACGGAAAAGACCATTTGTCTCGCTGTTTCCCCTGCCCTGAAAGCTTATGGAATAGGAGGACGTGCAAGGTTGTTTGAAGTGATTCAAAGGGTCGAGGAAGTGAATAGCCGTCGGGGAAGATCCGGAAGTTCTTACTCTAAAAAGATTCTTGACAATAACCTGCAAGTGCAAGTATCTTTCCTTGTAGCACCCCCAAGGATGGCATATTATATAGAATATAGCACCCGTATTTATGAGGTATACCTCCGATATATAGCCCCCGAGGATATTCACGTCTATTCCATCGATGAAGTCATAATGGATGTGACATCTTATCTTGCCATATACAAGATGACTGCTCATGAACTGGCAGTTAAAATGATACGGGAAGTATTGGCAGAAAGTGGTGTGACAGCTACTGCCGGTATCGGCACCAACATGTATCTCTGCAAAGTAGCTATGGATATCGTAGCTAAGAAGTTGCCTGCTGATAAAGATGGAGTCAGGATAGCAGAACTTGATGAGATGAGTTATCGACATCAGCTGTGGGAACACACTCCTCTCACTGATTTCTGGCGTGT
Organism: Muribaculaceae bacterium; assembly: GCA_029061255.1. Lineage (GTDB taxonomy): Bacteria > Bacteroidota > Bacteroidia > Bacteroidales > Muribaculaceae > Lepagella. The sequence continues at coordinate 3,317 of JAIDSL010000023.1, read as the reverse complement.
AGGACGCGGAATCGCGAGCAAACTTGCTCCGTATGGAATATTGACAATGGGAGACATTGCCCGATGCTCATTGAACAATGAAGATTTTCTTTATAAAATGTTTGGAGTGAATGCAGAGTTGCTGATCGACCATGCTTGGGGATGGGAACCGGTGACAATGGATCTCGTGAAGGCATATCGTCCTGAGACTAACAGCATGTGTAATGGCCAGGTGCTTCACGAACCCTACACTGCTGACCGTGCCCGAGTCGTTGTGCTTGAGATGGCGGATGCCGTATCTCTTGATTTAATCGACAAACGACTTGTCACTGACCAAATTGTGCTGACAATTGGATATGATATAGAGTCCTTGACCAACCCGGCCATAAGCTCCAAATACCATGGACGTGTCAAGACCGACTTTTATGGACGCAGGGTTCCGGTGCATTCACATGGCACCATAAACTTCGAGCGTCATACTTCTTCCGGAAAAATTATCATTGAGAAAGTAGCCGAACTGTATGACCGTATCATAAATACTGATCTTCTCGTAAGGAGAATCTCACTTTCTATCAATCATCTTGTTCGTGAAGATGACACAAAAGCACGGCAAAGAATAGTGCAGCTGAATCTATTTGATAATTATGATGAGATAAAGCAACAGCAAGACATAGAAAAAGATCAATTCGCCAAGGAGAGAAGACGCTTGGAAGCAGTGCTTAAGATAAAAAAAGCGTTTGGTAAGAATGTAATCCTTAAAGGCCTAAACTTTGATGAAGGAGCCACCCAACGCGATCGAAACAGGCAGATTGGAGGACACCATGAGTAGATATGACGATATTATTGATCTCCCCCACTATGAGCCAAAGCACAAACGGATGACGATGGAAAACCGGGCTGCCCAGTTCGCTCCTTTCGCAGCCTTGACCGGACATGGCGCTGCTATTGCGGAAACAGCACGCTTGACCGATAACATGACCGAACTATCAACTGACGAACAGCTTCGCCTCTCCAGGATCCTTAACTATGCTTATGAAAAGCACATCCAGGTCACCCTCACATATTTTTTGCCAGACACAAGGAAAGCGGGAGGAAAATACGAAAATGCCAGCGGCATCATCAAAAAAATCGACGAAACCGACCGCATCCTAACCCTCTCTAACGGCCCAACCATCCTCATCGACCTCATTCATGACATAAAGCTGACTCCAAACTATTGAAAAGAAGAAGAGGGCACTCCAAACAGATCACCCTCTTCTTTCGAACCCCTTAACTCTTAACCCTTAACTCTTAAATCTCCGGTCTCGGGTTGTCGTCATTTGTTGGGTACTGTCCTGCGGTGGTGAAGGGGTAGCTCCAGTCGCCATACTTGACAGTGCCCGAATCATCCTTCACATATCCGCGTGTCACGTATTGACTTTTACTTGTCCACACTCTTAAGACTTAAGACTTAAGACTCAAAACTTAAGTCTTAATCATCTCACCATCACTTTCACGCTGCCTACGATGTATAAAACTCTCGTTAGGCCTTCGAGAGTCACACTCTCTCCGGCCTTGAGATGCAGGGTGCGGATGGTTACTCCGGTGGCGGTGGTCACGGAACAGCAGGTCCGTTGACGGCGTGCACGATGCTGCGTGGTTTGAACGGAAGCACGATCGTCTCCCATCCCCGGCACACCCCTATTTCTGTCTCCTGGATGAATTCCTTGGTCATGCTCACATTGTCAGTATGGAACTCACGGGCTGCATAATATGGATGGCCATAGTGAAGTTTGACATCCGTTGCCCTGCCCTCTGTGACTATGTTGAGGTCGCGCGGGTTTGCGACGTTAATATCTGATGGCATATATAGGATCACATTCGGGTTTTCAAGCACATCCGTGAGCCTTCCCTCAGGATCCTGTGTCTTGGAGTTCCAGATCACAGAGCTGAGACAGGTGGCCCCGGAAATGATGCTGTCGCCATATTCTGCAAGGTCCTCAGGAAGACTGATGGATATCAGTTTGGAATCCAGGAATGCCTTTGCAGGAATGCTTGCAGCCGCAACATTCTCAATGTCAAGATGCCTGAGGCTCCTCATCGAGTTCAGGAATTTGTAGTCAGTCTCATCGAGAACACCTTCAACCCTGAAGCTCTCGACACTTTGCGGCCAGTCGCTGCCGCTCCATTCGAAGCTTGATTCGAGAAGTCCGCCGGTTGAAGTCTCGGCATGCTCTTCATCGGAATAATACCTGACTTCATATTCGCTCTTTTCTGAATCAAGGTATCCTTGCCTTTCGGTCCATGCAGTGATGTGACAGAGTCCGTTGGCATCGAATGACTCAGTATATACGCCTTCTGCAATATTCTCGTTATCGCTTATGGAATACCTGATTTCACCGCCATCCTCATCTGACGTCATTACGATATATCGCCCATCGTAGGAGATTCTGACGCTCTTAGAAATCAATTTATCGAGATTTAGATCCCAGAATACTGGACGAAGCCAGCCGGCCTGTGACTTAAGATGAAGAACATAACGAACCGAATCGGTACCAGATATTTCTTCTTCATCTGACTCCAAAGAGTTTTGGAGCAACTTTCTGTCGGGAAGCAGTACATCGAAATGTATGTTCTCATTATCCGTTGGTTCCATGTCCACATACCCGAGATCTATTCCATTGACATAATGGCTATATCCTATTATTGGGACACGATGGTTCGGATCTTGGAATACCAATAGTTTTCTGTAAACAGTACTCCACTCGCCGTCGCTGTTATGGGAACGGAGATTGAAGTAATGCTTGCCCGAGGACTTGTTGAAACCGCTGAGATCCACTTCAAGCATAACGGATTCTGACGTCACATCGGCCGACACCCTGCTTTCATAGTCGTTGTCGAGCCAATACTCATAACGGGTGAAGTTTGATTTATTCTCGATTTTGAAGTAATATTTCGTGAAAGGGGCACCCCAGACTCCTTCCTCTGTCATCAGACGGTAGCTGAATTTATGCAGACCTTTTTGTAAACCGTCAAAGTCTATGTCGTATGAGTTGACACCAGATATGAGCGAACCAGAAACCTTTTCACCGTAGTTATTGTCGATCCAATATTCATAGGATGAGACACCAACATTTTTAGCGATAGTCAGCATCATCCTCCGGTAGACACTTCCCCACTCGCCGTAGCCGTTGCCAAAGCGGCAGTTGAAAAAATGGATACCTTTCGGAAGCGATGAGATATCAAGTTCGAGTTGTTTACTTCCTTCAGACATTTCGCCCGTGACTTAAACTGAAAAAAGTTGACACTTTTAGAGGCCATAAAATAAAGGCTTATGATAGAATATACAAGCATTGGCC
>JAIDSL010000228.1 GCA_029061255.1 Muribaculaceae bacterium | reverse complement strand
ACAATATAAAAACGGACGCACGAGCCGTGCGTCCCTACAAGATGCGGAGAATATAGTTCTGCAACACCCTCTTACTATATTATCAGTCTTTGGCGGAAATGACGCTCCATGCTTGGAATGCACAAATATTTTATGATTCAACTATAACTACGAAAAATGACAACATCGAAAACGATGATGACGCTGAAAACGCTGAAAACTGTTTTAAATTCTCTTAATTCTTCCAAAATTTAGCTATCAAAATTCGAAATATTTGCACATTACGCATTTTTTTTATAATTTTGCACCCTTGTAAGAATGACCCGGCGAATTGAATATAGCCAGGAATATGCATGCGATATGAAAAAAGAACAAAAGTCAATCTCCTCAAAGACTGCTTGCAAGAAGCCCACGGGCGATTGCAAGGCTACGAAAGGTAAAGGTAAAAAGACTGTGAATGAGCCAATAGGCTTTCCCGGCAAACTTCTTTTTGAGACAAGTTGGGAAGTTTGTAACAAAATAGGAGGTATCTATACCGTCCTTTCCACCAAAGCACGTGTGCTTAAAGAGCAGTTTGGAGACAATCTCATATTCATTGGTCCGGACGTCTGGACTGATGAAAATCCCTCCCCCTATTTTAAGGAATATAAGACTCTTTTGAAGTCGGCAAGTAAACTCGACCTCCCTCACGGTATCACACTTCGCACCGGACGCTGGGATATTCCCGGCAGCCCAATAGTAGTTCTCATCAAGTTTGATGGTGTATATCCAATACTAAACGACGTATATGGTGAGATGTGGCGCATGTTTGGTGTAGACTCCCTACATTGCTATGGCGACTATCCGGAAGGTTGCGCGTTTGGAGTCGCAGCAGCAATCACCATGCAAGCCCTTGCCTCACATCTCGGAGCCAAAGGCACGGATGTGCTCGCTCATTTCAATGAATGGACAACCGGCATGGGACTTCTCTGGCTTCGTAAGATTATGCCTGATGCCGCCAGCCTATTTACTACACACGCCACATCTATCGGCCGCTCGATTTGCGGAAACGGTAAGAATCTTTACGAATATTTCACCGGATACAACGGCGACCAGATGGCTCGCGAGCTCAATATGGAGGCTAAGCATTCAGTGGAAAAAGCCGCCGCTATAAATGCAGACTGTTTCACGGCTGTAAGCACTCTTACAGCTGACGAATGCGCACAGCTTCTCGACAAACGACCTGAAGTGGTGACTCCAAATGGTTTTGAACCGGATTTCGTTCCATCAAAACGTTCTTATACCATTCTTCGCAATGCCGGCAGAAAGCGTCTATTAGAGATAGCTGAGAAGATGACCGGAAAGAAATGGAGTGATGAAACGCTCATCATTGCCACCTCGGGCAGAAACGAATATCGAAACAAGGGGCTCGATGTGTTTCTCGACAGCATGGCTGAGCTTTCAAGGACTGGCGCAGCCGCACGTCGCGATATCCTTGCCCTTGTGCTCGTGCCGGCATGGGTGAAGGAGCCTAACGGAGAGCTTCTAATTGATCTCAATCAAAATGGAAACCTCGCCGTATCACCCGACTATCTTACCCATCGCCTTAACAACGAGGATTCTGATCCTGCCTGCTGCCGTATAGGACAACTCGAATGGGAAGGTCAGCTTGCCGGGCAAGGACAGGTGAAGACAATCTTCATACCTTGCTATCTTGATGGGGCAGATGGCATTGTCAATATTTCCTACTACGACATTCTCCCTGCGCTTGACATCACGGTGTTTGCTTCCTACTACGAACCATGGGGCTATACACCGCTTGAAAGCATCGCATTCGGAGTGCCTACGGTGACCACTGACAAGTCTGGCTTCGGACAATGGGTGGAATCAGATGTGGCAGGCGCGCGAATCGAATCCCCACTTGAGTCGTTGCAGAAGACCGGAACTGTAGTAGCTCCCCGCAATGACAACAGCTATTGGGATACGGTAAAGACTATTGCCCATACACTCGAGGCATTCTCGGGTGCTGACAAGAAGACTGTAGAAGCATGTTCGAATGCAGCCTCTGCAACAGCGGCACTTGCTGACTGGAAACTCTTCATCGCCAAATATGATGAGGCATTCAAAGTAGCGGAAAAGAACCGCGATGCAAGATTGAACTCTAAATAGTGAATACTTCAGAGAATTCGGGTGACTCTGATTTCTCTGAGAAAAATAACTCTGATAAAACAAAAAAATTAAATAGTAATATTTATGAAACTTCAAGTAAGCAACACCAACCAGCCCCAGTGGCACAATATGGTGGTATCAAATTCTCTCCCCAAGAAGCTTCGTCCCCTTGAGGAAATCTCCAAAAACCTTTGGTGGGTATGGAACAGTGAGGCTAAGAACCTCTTCCGTGACCTCGACCACGATCTCTGGCGCAACACCGGAGAAAATCCTGTCATGCTCCTCCAGCAACTCAGCTATGAGAGATTCCAGGAAATACAGAACGACAAACTCTGGATGGACCGTATAGAGAAGGTCTACAAGATGTTCCAAGACTATATGAAGCAGCCTATGCGCAACGACCTTCCTTCCGTATCGTATTTCTCTATGGAATATGGTCTTTGCTCATGCCTCAAGATCTACTCAGGTGGTCTTGGCGTACTCGCAGGCGACTACATCAAGCAGGCTTCTGACTCCCGCATCAACATGACTGCCGTAGGTTTCCTCTACCGCTACGGTTATTTCCAGCAGAGCCTCAGCATCGACGGCCAGCAGATAGCAAACTATGAGCCTCAGAACTTCGACCAGCTCCCAATCGAGGCTGTGCTTGGCGAAGACGGCCAACCGATGATCCTTGAGGTGCCTTATCCCGGCCGTATGATCTACTGCCACGTATGGCGCGTCAACGTAGGCCGCATGAAGCTCTACCTGCTTGACACTGACTTCGATATGAACTCAGAATTTGACCGCCCCATCACTCACAAGCTCTATGGCGGCGACTGGGAAAACCGTATCAAGCAGGAGTATCTCCTTGGCATCGGCGGTATGTATATGCTAAATAAGCTTGGTATCCATACTGATATCTATCATGCAAACGAGGGCCATGCTGCACTTCTCAACCTCCAGCGTCTCGTAGAATACGTGCAGAATGATCATCTCCCATTCAACGTAGCTCTCGAAGTGGTTCGCGCAAGCTCCCTTTATACTGTTCACACCCCTGTGCCTGCAGGCCACGACTATTTTGACGAAGGTCTCTTCGGCAAATATATGGGTGAATATCCTGCAAAACTCGGTATCTCTTGGCAAGACCTCATGAACATGGGCCGCGAGAATCCGGACAGCAATGAGAAGTTCTCGATGAGTGTGTTTGCACTAAACACTTGCCAGGAAGCCAATGGCGTAAGCTGGCTCCATGGCGAGGTGTCAAAGAAGATGTTTGCAGGTGTATGGAAAGGCTATGATCCTGCAGAGAGCCATGTAGGCTACGTGACCAATGGCGTTCACATGCCGACTTGGGCAGCTTCTGAATGGAAGGAATTCTATGGCGAGAAGCTCGGTCAGCAGGTGTTCGAAGACCAGAGCAATCCTGAAGCTTGGAAGGGTATCTTCAAGGTAGGCGACGACGAGATCTGGAACATGCGTATGACATTGAAGAACAAGTTTATCAACTTTGTTCGCCGCGACTTCCGTGAGAAGTGGCTCCGCAATCAGGGTGATCCTTCAGCTGTGATGCAGATCATGGATAAGATCAACCCGAATGCCCTTATCTTCGGCTTCGCACGTCGTTTCGCTACCTACAAGCGTGCCCACCTTCTCTTCAACGACCTTGATCGTCTTGCAAAGATTGTCAACAACGAGCAGCGTCCTGTACAGTTCATCTTCTCAGGTAAGGCTCACCCGGCTGATGGCGCAGGCCAAGGCCTCATCAAACACATCATGGAGATCAGCCGTATGCCTCAGTTCCTTGGCAAGATCATCTTCCTTGAAGACTACAATATGACAGTGGCAAAGCGTCTCGTGACAGGTGTCGACGTATGGCTCAACTTCCCGACCCGTCCTCTCGAGGCTTCCGGCACATCTGGCGAAAAGGCAGAGATGAACGGTGTGCTCAACTTCTCAGTGCTCGATGGATGGTGGTATGAAGGATATCGTTTCGACGAGCAGGCTGGATGGGCACTTACCGACAAGCGCACATTCACTGACCAGGCTCAGCAGGATAAGCTCGATGCAGCTACTATCTACTCAATGCTTGAGAATGAGATCATCCCGCTCTACTACGATAAGAACTACAAGGGTTACTCACCTGAATGGATCCAGTATATCAAGCGTTCGATCGGCAACATCGCTCCTCACTTCACAATGAAGCGTCAGCTTGACGACTACATCTCCCGCTTCTATGAGCCTGAGGCAAAGCGCTCAGCAGAACTCAAAGCCCATGACTTTGCCAAGGCCCGCGAGATCGTAGCTTGGAAGGAGACTGTAGCATCCAAGTGGGATCAGATCGAGGTGCTCGCAGTAGACTATAACGAGAGCGTGAACAACACTTATCACACAGGCAGCGACTTCACAGTGAAGTGCACACTCGACACCAAGGGTCTTGGCGACTCAATAGGTGTAGAACTCGTCACTTATAAGGAGCACGACGGCGTATCTGACTTTGCCGGGACAAAGCAGCTCAAGGTTGTGGCACAGAACGGCTCCATCATTACATATGAACTTGATGAGAAACTCACCGACGCTGCCACATATCGCTACGCCCTTCGTATGTATCCGAAGAACCCCATGCTTCCGCACCGTATGGACTTCGCTTATGTACGCTGGCTCTAATTCCTGACCATCCTCTTTTGATAAATTATAAAAGCGTCCCGACTCAAATAGTCGGGATGCTTTTTTATACACCTCTCTACGCTTAAGACCCTCCATATTCCACTTTTTTCAAAAATATGCTTTACAACATATCAAAAAATTGCCGATTATTGCAAAATTATTACTAAATTGCGTCCGCAAACGCGAAAGAGTCGTGTTTGTGACCTCCTCTCCACACACAAACCTATAAAATTTTTATCCATGAAGGTCTACAAAACTAACGAAATCAAAAACATAGCACTCCTTGGCTCCAAGGGGTCAGGTAAGACCACCCTTGCCGAGTCTATGCTTTTCGAGTGTGGTGTGATTAAACGTCGCGGCACTGTCGCCGGCGGCAACACTGTATCCGATTACTTCCCTGTAGAAAAGGAATATGGCTATTCTGTATTCTCCACAGTGTTTGCCGCAGAATTCAATAATAAGAAACTGAACATCATCGACTGCCCGGGAGCTGATGACTTCGTAGGCAATGCCTATACAGCTCTTGGCGTCACTGACATAGGCGTGGTGACTGTCGATGCAGAATATGGCGTGGAAGTGGGCACCGAAAATATCGTGCGCACAACTGCCAAGCTTAATAAGCCCGTAATCTTTGCACTCAACAAGATGGATGGCGAGAAAGTAGACTACGACAACGTAATGGAGCAGCTCCGTGAGCACTTCGGCAACAATGTCGTGGCTATCCAGTATCCTATCAATGCAGGTCCCGGCTTCAATGCCATCATCGACGTGCTCCTCATGAAGAAATACGAATGGGGTCCGGACGGTGGTGTGCCCACTATCTCTGAGATACCGGCAGACCAGATGGAGAAAGCTAAAGAACTCAACGGAATCCTCGTGGAAGCAGCAGCAGCTAACGACGAAGGCCTCATGGATAAATTTTTCGGTGACGAACCGCTTACCGAGGATGATCTCCGTATGGGTATCAGAAAAGGACTTGTAGAGCGTTCTATTTTCCCGGTTATTTGTGTAAGCGCAGGGAAAGATATGGGTGTACGCCGTATGATGGAGTTCCTCGGCAATGTATGTCCGTTTGTAGATGATATGCCTGCTCCCGAGACTGTGGATGGCGAACCTGTTAAGCCCGATGCTAATGGCCCGCTCAGCGTATTCTTCTTCAAGACTTCTGTAGAGCCACATATCGGTGAAGTCTCTTACTTCAAGGTGATGAGTGGCACTCTTAAAGCCGGAGCCGACCTTGAAAATGTAGATAGGGGAGGCAAGGAACGTCTTGCCCAGATATTTACCGTATGTGGACAGATCCGTACTCCGATTGATGCCCTTGAGGCAGGGGATATAGGCGCTGCTGTTAAGCTCAAAGACGTGCGTACAGGCAACACTCTTGATGAGAAAGGATGCGAATATAAGTTTGACTTCATCAAGTATCCTGCTCCAAAGTACACTCGTGCCATTAAGCCCGTAACAGAGAGTGACGCAGAGAAGCTCGCCGGTATCCTCACCCGTATGCACGAAGAGGATCCGACTTGGATCATCGAGCAGAGCAAAGAGTTGAAGCAGACTCTCGTCAAGGGTCAGGGAGAATTCCACCTCCGCACCCTTAAGTGGAGAATTGAAAATAATGAGAAACTTCCTATCATATTTGAGGAGCAGAAGATACCTTATCGTGAGACAATCACCAAGGCAGCCCGCGCAGATTATCGCCACAAGAAGCAGTCTGGCGGTAGCGGTCAGTTTGGTGAAGTTCACTTGATCATCGAGCCTTATACTGAGGGAATGCCTGAGCCGGATTCTTACAAGTTTGGTAGCCAGGAGTTCAAGATGAACGTCCGCGACAAGCAAGAGATTCCTTTGGACTGGGGTGGCAAACTTATGGTCTACAACTGTATCGTGGGTGGTGCTATCGATGCACGCTTCATCCCGGCTATCGTGAAGGGTCTTATGGACCGTATGGAGCAAGGTCCTCTCACCGGCAGCTATGCCCGTGACGTGCGCGTGATGATCTACGATGGCAAGATGCACCCGGTAGATTCCAATGAAATCTCATTCCGCCTTGCCGGACGCAATGCATTCTCTCAGGCATTCCGTGAAGCTAATCCGAAGATCCTTGAGCCTATCTATGATGTAGAGGTATTGGTTCCGGATGATTATCTCGGAGATGTGATGAGCGAGCTTCAGGGAAGACGAGCTATCATCATGGGTATGGACGCTGAGCACGGCATCCAGAAACTTCAGGCAAAAGTGCCTTTGAAGGAAATGGCAAGCTATAGCACAGCGCTTAGCTCAATCACAGGCGGCCGTGGTTCATTCTCAATGGAATTTGCAGGCTATGAGCTCGTGCCCGGCGACGTTCAGGAGAAGCTTCTCAAAGCTTACGCAGAGTCTCAGACTGAAGACTAAATATAACCCACTAACTTATCTTTTCGAAATCCGGCTTCCACTCTTTAGGGGAGTCGGATTTCATTATTCTAAATATTTGTTAAAGATATTTTTCAAATTAAACTTTTTGCTGCCATTCTGCTCTATATAGTAAACAATCATTAACAGGATGGCTGAAGCACAAGCCGAAGCTTCCACAATACCGACTGAGTTATGAAGAAAATTTTACTTATCGTGGCTCTCTCCCTCTCGTTAGGATTTGGAAACATATATGCCGACGGCAATCACCGAGGCGGCAATAAAGGTGGACATAAGACCGAGCAGAACAAGGGCTCGCGTCCCGGCAATAACAGCAACCACCGTCCGGGCAACAGCGGAGGCCATAACAACGGCCATAACCATCCAGGCAACAATAGTCATAAGCCGAACAACAATCATAAGCCGAACAATAACTATAGGCCAGGTAATGGAGGGAAGCCCCATCATGATTATCGTCCGGGACATCATGGAGGTCACAGTGCTCCACGTCCGGGAGTAGGCGCCGGCTTCCGTCCATCTCACCGTCCTACACCACCGCCTCCACACTTGCGTCCGATGCCTCCGCGTCATCCACGACCCTATGTGCCTCCAATTCCTAATCCTAATCTCGCCTATGTGATTGGAGCTGCAAATGTGATCTTCAACGGTATGATTATGGCAAATGTCAGCATTCCGACTTTCCAGGTTCTTGACTACGGTTATGCACGCGATGCTTGGAATGTCTATTATCTTGGAAGAGTGCTCCCCGGAGCAGATCCTGCAACCTTCGAGATACTCCCCAATGGCTACGCACGCGATGCTTGGACGCTATATTATTACGGTCGCCCCATTTGACAGAATTTTTCTAAAGTCATAAAATAGTCTCTTGCCCCGAAAAGGCAAGAGATTTTTTTATTGATGAATTCTTGTGGGAATTGCAAAAAATTATTAATTTTGTATCCCGTTATGAAAAAAGGATTCGACAACGACAAGTATCTTAAGATTCAATCCGAACATATTCAGGAGAGAATCGCTCATTTCGGCAATAAGCTCTATCTTGAGCTTGGTGGTAAACTATTCGATGACTATCATGCCAGTCACGTGCTCCCGGGATTCCAACCCGATAGTAAGCTTCGGATGTTTCAGAAGCTTAAGGATCAGGCTGAGATAGTGATTGTGATCAGTGCTCTTGATATAGAGCGCAACAAGATGCGCGGTGACTTAGGCATTACCTATGATATGGATGTGATCCGACTGCGCAAGGAATTCCAAAATCTCGGTTTCTATGTGGGATCCGTTTGCGTCACCCATTACAACGGCCAGAAAAGCGCTGACAAATTCCGTGCGAAACTGGAGCGAATGGGTATAACAGTCTACTATCATTATATTATAGAGGGATATCCTGTCAATGTCGACCTCATCGCCTCTGATGAAGGATTTGGACATAATGACTATATTAAGACCTCGCGTCCGCTCGTAATTGTGACAGCCCCGGGTCCGGGTAGCGGCAAGATGGCTGTCTGCCTAAGCCAGCTCTACAATGAGAATAAACATGGTGTGACTGCAGGCTACGCCAAATTTGAGACATTCCCTGTTTGGAATCTCCCACTCAAGCATCCTGTGAACATTGCTTACGAAGCAGCCACTGCCGACCTCAACGATGTGAACATGATTGATCCATTTCATCTTGAGGCCTATGGAAAGACGGCGATCAACTATAACCGCGACATAGAAATCTTCCCCGTACTCAATACTCTTTTCGAAGGAATATATGGAAGTAATCCGTATAAATCCCCTACAGATATGGGAGTGAATATGGTGGGTTTCTGCATCAGCGATGATGCAGTTTGTTGCCATGCTTCAAACAACGAGATTATCCGCCGCTACTTCACAGCCCTCAATAATATGGCCAAAGGTGACGACAATGAGTCGGAAGTGAATAAGATAGCTCTTTTGCTGAAGCAGGCAAAGATTGATGCATCCTATCGTCCCTGCATAGGAGCGGCACGTGAGCGTTCGGAAAAAAGCGGGCTGCCGTGTAGCGCCATAGAACTCTCTGATGGCACTATCATCACTGCAGAGCAGAGCGAACTTCTTGGCCCAAGTTCTGCACTTATCCTCAATGTAGTGAAGCATCTTGCCGGAATTGACCATGCAGTCAAACTCATTCCTCAGGAAATGATCGAGCCTATCCAGCATACCAAGACTACATATCTTAAGGGACATAATCCGCGTCTGCACAGTGATGAGGTGCTTGTGGCTTTGTCTGTGCTCAGCACACATGATGAGAAGTGTAAGAAAGCTCTCGAGACTCTTCCCGAGCTCGATGGCTGCCAGGCTCACTCTACGGTAATGCTCGGGGAAGTAGACCACAAGATATTCAAGAAACTTGGCATCAGCCTTACTTGCGATCCTGCAAAGAAGGATTAAAACACCATGAAGAGAATCGATTTTGTAAGACTCCGTAAGAGAGCCGGTATGAGTCAGCGAGAACTGGCCGACATCCTTCAGGTGCGTCCCAGTTTTCTCTCTGCGATAGAAAACGGAAAAAGCCGTATGCCAGAAGAGAAACTTGACAAGATTAAGGAGATATTCGAACTCGATAGCCTTGATGACTATATGGTGGAGGAGCACGCTGAGCAAATTGTGCCTCCTCACACTCATGTAATGGATCAAAACGACACACTTGCCCAGCTTCTCAATCATTTTCACGATCTTGCTCATCAGCGTGAACGAGAGCATTCCGGACAAGATGCGGAGACTGCTGCAAGATTGGAATTCCTTACAAAACGCAACGACCGCCTTTCAGAGAGGGTAGATGACTTGCGCGATGAAGTTGACAAGCTACGCCAGGAAAATCTCCGCCTCAAAGAACTACTAATAAAAAACGGCATTCAATACTAAATAATATCAAATGACCTTGTAGGGACGCACGGCTCGTGCGTCCTATTTTGTTATTTTAAAGATTCTTGATTTCAACGATATACTCGTCAGGTGTAGCTGCAATCACTTCTGCTTTGTATCCCCAATGCCGGATCATTTCAGCCAACGTATGTGCCGGTGGCAGATGATCGTGTTCGGCTTTTCTTTCATGATGAATATTATTTATGAATTCCTCGTCGGAAGGGAACGCGATTACGATTCTTCCGTCCGGTTTCATATTCATCTTGAAAAGCCACTTCAGGGTATCCACCGGGGCATGAAGATGCGGATATACAGAATAAAGCAAAGCGACATCATATTTCCCTGGAATTAGCTCTTCTTCAAAATCTAATTTCAGAAACTCCACATTCTCAAGGTGTCCATATTTCTTGCGGGCGATTGAAAGCATACCTTCAGATAGGTCAATGGCAGTCACATGTCCTTCAGGTCCTACAATCTCACTCAGATACGGCAGTAAAACTCCAGTTCCGGTGCCAAGGTCAAGCACATCCATACCCTTTGAGATAGTCAGTTCGCTCAGTATATGTTTCACTCTCTCGGGAGTAGATCGGATTTCATTCTCATCCCATGACGGAGCAAGGGCATCGAAAAAATCTATTTCAGATTGATTCATGTTATATTAAGTGATTATTTTGTGAATTATGTTACAAAATTAACTAAAATTTGCTGAATTATCAAAAATATTTATTAATTTTGCACCCAAAATAATAATCTAACCATAATAACACTTGATAATGAAGAATAAAATACTGTATTTCCTTCCTCTCTTGGTGGCAGCCGGTGTTATGAATGCGTCTGAAATCAAACGTGACACTGTAAGTCTTCATGAGGTTGTAGTCACTGCCCCTCTTAAAACAGATGTAGATTTGATTCCACTTAATGTCACTCAGGTAGATGCCGCTGAAATTGAGAAATCAGGGGAGAGCTCTCTGCTTCCGGTACTTGTTTCTAAAGTTCCGGGTCTATTCGTAACTGAACGCGGCTTCGTCGGATATGGAGTGTCGGGAGGAAGCGCCGGAGAAGTCAATATCCGTGGTGTAGGACAGGGCAATAAGGTTCTTTTTATGATTGATGGTCAGCCGCAGTGGGCGGGAGTGTTCGGTCACAGTCTTGCTGATACGTATGTTGCTAATGGCGTTGAGAAAGTGGAAGTTGTAAAAGGTCCTTCATCACTTTTATATGGTTCCAATGCCATGGGCGGATCGATCAATATCGTGACACAAACCCAAAAGAAAGATGGACTTACGGGACGTGCTCGTGCAATGTTCGGATCCTTCAGCACTCAGAAATTCGCTCTCTCCTCGGGCTATAAGAAAGGAAAGTTCTCCGCTACTCTTTCAGGTCAGCTCGACAGAAGCAACGGTAACCGAGCAGGAAGTGCCTTTTGGCTTGCCAACGAATTTGCTCAGCTTAAATATGCTGCATCAAATCACTGGAATGTAGCAGGTATGCTCGATATGACCCAAAGCCATGCCAACAATCCGGGCACACTTCAGGATCCCTTGGAGAATATGTGGACTGATATTTTCAGAGGTACAGGAGGACTATATGTCAAGAATATATATGATAAATGCGACGGGGGAGTGCAAGGATATATAAATTGGGGTCGTCATAATCTTGATGACGGCAATGCTCCCGGAACTGCTCCACGTGACTATCTTTTCCATTCTTCCGACTACAATATGGGTGTCACAGCATACGAATCATTCTATCTATGGAATGCCAATGTCCTTTCTGCCGGTGTCGATTTCCAGCATTGGGGCGGAAGTATATGGAATACTAATAAGGAGGATGAATCAATCCGCTCATCAGAAGCAACCCATCATGTCAATGAGATTGCCGGATACGTAATGATGCAGCAAGGTTTTTTCAATGATATTTTGAATATCAATGGGGGAGTACGCTTACAGCATGGCTCGACCTATGGCAATGTCTGGGTGCCTCAGGCAGGTGTCATTGTGAAGCCCGGGCGTGCATCGCAGATTAAGGCCTCGTTTAGCAAAGGATTCCGTGCGCCAAACATACGTGAGCTATATCTTTATCCGCCGGCTAATCCGGACCTCAAACCTGAATATATGCTCAACTACGAGATCAGCTACCGCCAGCATTTCCTTGACTATAACCTTATGCTGGGAGCTGCAATCTTCTACATCGACGGAAAGAATATGATTCAGACTGTAAGAGTAGATGGCCGACCACACAATGTTAATACCGGAAAGTTCCACAACAAGGGTTTCGAGATTGAGGCAGCATACAATATTCTCTCCAATCTTCAAGCAAGTGCCTCATGGTCGTATCTCCACACAGATTCAGATAACCTTTACTCACCGAAAAATAAGCTGTGTGCCGAGGTGACATATTCACCGGGAGATTTCAGCTTCACACTTGAGGACCAAAGCATATGGAGCATGAAGAATGGCAATCCTGACGGATCGACAGTAAGCTATACTCTGCTTAACTTTCGGGCTGCCTATACTCTTAATTCCGGGTCTGCAGTTCCTGTAACGCTGTCAGTAAAAGTGGATAATATTACCAATAAGCATTACCAGATAATATATGGATGCCCGATGCCAGGCACTACAATAATGGGAGGAGTGGAGTTCAAATTCTAATATTCATAGAATTCTTTTAACTCTTAAATCAACAATTATTTAAACATTTAAACGGTTAAACACTTAAACGGTTAAACTATTAAACAATTAAACAAATCATGAAAGCCCGTCTTTCATTGCTATACTTTCTCCAGTTTGGAGTATGGGGATGCTACTTGACAAGTTTCGGACAATTCCTTGGATCCGGAGGAATTGGCAGCAAGATTGCATGGTTCTACGCTGCTATCGGTCTCGTGTCAATCATCACCCCATCGCTCTTAGGACGTCTCGCTGACCGTACGGGACGTCCTGAGAGACTTTTGGCTTTTTGTCATTTTTCGGCAGCCGTAGTTATGTTTTCAATGTGGAGATATGGAATGACTCATCCTCATCTTGAGTTTGGTGTTATTTATCCGCTTTATCTTCTTTTTCTCGCTCTATATATGCCGACAATGGCACTTGCAAATACAGCTGCATTTGGTCTGCTGACCCAAAGCGGACATAACACTGTGACATCTTTCCCTTCGATTCGTATCTGGGGAACGGTTGGATTTGTAGCTGCAATGTGGTTTGTCAATAGTGCATATTGGAAAGATGGGGGATTAGGTTTTTCCTTAAGCGATGACATAACTGTCGGGCATATGCGTTTTCAGTATAATGCTATGCAGCTTTTATGCAGCGGTATAATGGGAATATTAGCGGCTCTTTACTCCATATTATTGCCGTCTCTCAAACCTTTGGATACAACCTGTCGAAATGTCGATGCTTTCAAGATTTCAATGAAAGATTCAATAAAGACACTTTTCGGCAAACGAGAGATTGGGGTTTTCCTGATCTTTGTGATACTATCCGGAGTATGCCTTCAGATATCAAACGGATTTGTGACTCCATTTATAACACATTTCAGCGGAATCCCGGAATATATGGATTCATTTGCGTCAGGAAATGCGACAATGCTTTTCTCTCTGTCACAGATATCGGAAGCAGCCTGTATATTGCTTGTGGGTATTTCGCTTAAATGGAGGGGCATAAGGTTTGTATATGCAATTGGACTTCTTGCATGGGCTTTAAGGTTTATGATGCTTGGGTTTGGCAATCCGGGCGAAGGACTCTGGTTGATCGTCGGGTCGATGCTCGTGTATGGGCTAGCTTTCAATTTCATTACGATAGCAGGGCATTTGTATATCCAGCAGGTTGCTCCTTCCAATATGAAAGGATTTGCCCAAGGCTTGATGATGTTCATGAGCAACGGTATAGGTGCTACGTTCGGCACTATAGCAGCAGGCTCTATCGTCAATAAATGGTGTCATTGGGAAATGGTTGGTCTCTCTGGATCCGAAGCACCGATGCGCCTGTTTATGGGAGAGTGGATTTATCCTTGGAGTATATTCGCTTTCTATGCTTTCGTTGTTATGATATTGTGGCTTCTCTTTTTCAGAAATAAGACTATCTTGTAGGGACGCACGGCTCGTGCGTCCGCCGACTAAAGAAAAAACGAAATGAACAATAAGATTATAATTATATTAGGCTGTCTTTTATCATTGACAGCATGTGGCAAAAAATCTTCTAACACGGATGAAGCTAATGCTTTAATAGCACCTACTATTGCTGATTCTATTTCAGAAGCATTGGATTATCAGATCAGTCACTATCCTTCATCACAGTATCGGGATGTCTATAAGAACTTCATGCAGGATTTCTTTGGACCCGGACATATTCTTGCCGATACAGCGGCATCGGGTCGCTACCTGCGTCAGGAACTTGCGGAGGAAGGCCCTTTTGAAGGTCCTCTATATGAAAAGACCGGTTTCCGAGGAAATTTCTACCGTGTGAATCTATCACTCATAAAAGAGGGTGTCATTCCTTATGATACATTCTTCCCTGTATTTGTGGAGAGTGTACAAGGTATCACACCTCCTTCGGGTGGAGAATGGATGAAGACCTGGAATCTCATAGACAGTGTGATCATGGCGAAAGGACTGCACTTCCCTGATGAAAATATCGATAGGCAAGCTCTTGCAGATCAGTTTGCCGAGGGCAATTTCATAGCTCACCACAGTGGTCGCTTCAATGAATCTGTTCATTTCCACTATCGCATCATCTCCCGCGATAACTTCGAGAAAATCATTCTTCCCCTTATCGAAAAATCTAAGTAAGCAAGATTTTCCATACCGGTATGACTTCGAATGAGTCCCCATCTTTGGAGGGTGTTGCAGAACTATATTCTCCGCATCTTGTAGGGACGCACGGCTCGTGCGTCCGTTTTTATATTGTTG
>JAIDSL010000227.1 GCA_029061255.1 Muribaculaceae bacterium | reverse complement strand
ATTTAAGAACGATATGACTACAGCAATATGGATCATCATAGCCGTGGTGGCTGCTGCAGCAGGATATGCAGCTGCCTCTGCGGTGAGCCGGAAAAATGCTAACAGCAGAGCAAACATGATCTTGGAGGATGCCCGCAAGGATGCTGAGGTGATCAAGGAGAAGAAAATCATCGAGGCAAGGGAGCAGGAAGTGAAGATCTTGTCGGATGCGGAGAGAAATGCCAATGCTAAGCTTCAGAAGGCACAGTCGTCAGAAGCAAGGGCAAAGCAGCGTGAGATGCAACTCAACCAGCAGCAGAATGAACTAAACCGCCGCAAGAAAGAACTCGACTCACAGAAGCAGAGCCTTGACACCCGCATGAACAATGCTGAAAACCTTGAGCGTACGCTTGAAGCACGCAAGGGAGAGGTGGAGCATCTCTACCGCCAGGCACAGGAACAGCTTGAGCATATTTCAGGTCTTTCAGCCGATGAGGCACGTGAACGCCTGATCGAAAGCCTGAAGGATGAGGCGAGGACCGCTGCTCAAGGCTACATCAACGACATCATGGACGAGGCGAAGCTGACAGCCAACAAGGAGGCCAAGAAGATAGTGATCCAATCGATCCAGAGAGTCGCCACTGAAGCTGCTGTGGAGAATTCCGTGACAGTGTTCCATATAGAAAACGACGAGATAAAGGGACGCATTATCGGGCGTGAGGGTCGTAATATCCGCGCTCTTGAGGCAGCTACCGGAATCGAGATAATCGTAGACGACACCCCGGAAGCCATCGTGCTTTCAGGCTTTGACCCGGTGCGCCGCGAGATAGCACGCCTTGCGCTTCATCAGCTTGTGCTTGACGGCCGCATCCATCCGGCACGCATCGAGGAAGTGGTGGCAAAAGTAAGGAAGCAGATTGAAGAGGAAATCAACGAGACCGGCAAGCGGACCTGCATTGACCTCGGAATCCATGGTCTGCATCCTGAACTGATAAGGATGGTGGGCAAGATGAAATACCGTTCATCGTATGGACAGAACCTCCTTCAGCATGCAAGAGAAACAGCAAACCTTTGCGCCATCATGGCTGCCGAGCTTGGTCTTAACCCGAAGAAGGCACGCAGGGCCGGTCTGCTCCACGATATAGGCAAGGTGCCTGATGACGATCCGGAGATACCGCACGCAATCTTCGGCATGAAGCTGGCAGAGAAATTCAAAGAGAAGCCGGATATCTGCAACGCAATCGGTGCTCACCATGACGAAGTGGAGATGACATCGTTGCTTTCACCAATCGTGCAGGTGTGTGACGCCATTTCCGGAGCACGTCCCGGTGCACGCCGTGAGATCGTAGAGGCTTATATCAAGCGACTCAACGACCTTGAGCAGCTTGCTCTCTCTTACCCGGGTGTGATCAAGACCTATGCAATCCAGGCAGGCAGGGAACTCCGCGTAATAGTGGGTGCCGACAAGATCTCAGACCAGGAAATCGACAGTCTTTCAGCCAACATAGCAAAGAAAATCCAGGACGAGCTTACATATCCTGGCCAGGTGAAGATAACCGTAATACGCGAGACCCGTGCTGTGGCTTACGCCAAATAATAAGGAAGCGAGCCTATGGATGAAATTGAAAACAAGCCAATAACCGAAAGCAAACCTATACCTGACTGCACAGACTGCGCCGGATGCGACTCGGGCTGCGGCAGTGGCTGCGGCGGAGGATGCAAGCCCTCTGAAGCAGACGATGGCGAAGAGGGATGCGGAGGATGTGGCGCCCACAAGGTGATGGGTTGGCGTAGGGAGCCACGCGGTAAGCTCTACGCCACAAATTGGCTCGGGGATATCTCAACGGGTGCGGATTTCCCGGCGGTGCAGGTGCAATTCAAGAATACCCGCGCCGGATTCTACCTTAACCCTTCGAAACTTAGTCTTGAGATCGGCGACATAGTGGCTGTGGAAGCAGCAAACGGCCATGATATCGGACAAGTAACGATGGTGGGTCCACTTGTCAGGATGCAGATGGTGAAAGCTAAGCTTGATCCAGATAATCTTGAGGAGTTAAAGAAGGTGTTCAGGAAAGCACGCCCATCAGACATAGAGCGATTCAATGAGGCACGAGCCAAGGAACACAGCACGATGATAAAGTCGCGTGCGATAGCCGAGGAGCTTGGACTCAACATGAAGATCGGTGATGTGGAGTATCAAGGAGATGGCGGCAAGGCCATATTCTACTATATTGCTGACGAGCGTGTAGACTTCAGAAAGCTTATCCGGATTCTTGCCGAGGAGTTTAAGGTAAGGATCGAGATGAAGCAGATCGGGGCGCGGCAGGAAACCGGACGAATAGGAGGAATCGGACCCTGCGGGCGACCGCTGTGCTGCTCGAGCTGGATGACACACTTCGTGAGTGTAGGCACAGGGGCTGCCAGGATGCAGGACCTCTCGATGAATCCGCAGAAACTTGCCGGACAATGTGCCAAGCTTAAGTGCTGCCTCAATTTTGAGATTGATGCATATGCGGAGGCAACCAAGCAGCTGCCGCAGAGAGATGTCGTGCTCCAGACAAAGGATGCCGACTACTTCCTCTTCAAGACAGACATACTTACCCGTACCCTCACATACAGCACGGACAAGAGGATGGGGGCTAACCTCACAGTGATTCCCGCAAAGAGAGCTTTTGAGATCATTGCTCTTAACAAGCAGGGCATCAAGCCTGACAAGCTTGCTGAAGATGCAGAAGAAGCTGAGGAGAGAAGGGAATACATCGACCTTACCGACCAGGATGCCCTGACACGCTTTGACAAGGCAAAGAAAAAGAAGTCGAAGCATAAGCAAGGGAGCCAGGGAGGACAGCCGCAAAAGAATAACCCGAAGAAGGAACAACCTGAACCACCTAAGGAAGCACCGAGCCAAGACAATGCCGGACGCAAGTCGGGCAACCAACGTCGCCACAAGCGAAAACAAAACAACAAGAACAGCAACACACAGACACATGACTCAAATGATGCTTAAGGATAAGCTGACAAACCCTATATTCAAGACTATCGGCGACACTGCCGACGGGATGGGGCTTGAGGTGTATGTCGTAGGAGGGTATGTCAGGGATATATTCTTGAACCGCCATTCCGCCGACCTCGACTTCGTGACTGTGGGAAGCGGGATTGCCTTGGCACGAGCAGTAGCAGATCGACTCGGCAAAAAAGGGAGACTGACAGTATATGCCAATTACGGCACAGCCCAAATCCGCCATAAGGATCTTGAGCTGGAGTTTGTCGGCGCACGAAAGGAAAGCTATACGCGTGATTCCCGGAAGCCAATAGTGGAAGATGGCACCCTTGATGATGACCAGAAGCGCCGGGACTTCACCATCAATGCAATGGCTATATGCCTCAACAGCGAAAGATTTGGGGAGCTCGTGGATCCATTCGGAGGACTTGATGACCTGGAGAAGAAAACAATCCGCACGCCCTTGGACCCTGACGTCACTTTCAGCGATGACCCGCTTAGGATGATGAGGGCGATCCGCTTCGCGACACAGCTTGAATTTGAGATACTTCCGGAGACGTTTGACGGCATCAAGCGCAATGCGGGGAGAATCGATATCATATCGAAAGAAAGAATCAACGATGAGCTTGGAAAAATAATGCGTTCGCGCAAGCCATCAATTGGATTCCATCTGCTTGACGAAAGCGGGCTGCTTGAGAGGATCATGCCAGAGGTGTATGCACTGAAAGGTGTGGACACGGTTGGGGGCAGAGCACATAAAGATAACTTCCTGCACACGCTTAAGGTGGTAGACAATGTAGCGGAGCGATCAGACAATGAGTGGCTCAGATGGGCAGCGTTATTTCATGACATAGCGAAGCCCGTCACAAAAAAATGGGACAATTCGCTTGGCTGGACATTCCACAACCATAATTTCATAGGAGAGCGTATGGTGCCCCGCATCTTCCAGGCCATGAAAATGCCTATGAACGAGAAGATGAAGTATGTGCAGAAGCTTGTCGGGCTTCATATGCGTCCGCAGCAAGTAGGGGAGGAAGGAGTGAGCGACTCGGGAGTGAGACGATTGCTGACAGACGCCGGCGAGGACGTTGAAGACCTGATGATACTTGCTGAGTCTGACCTGACATCGCGAAATCCTATAAAGGTGAAATCTGCACTGGATGGCTTTATGGCCCTCAGGGAACGGATGAAAGAGATCGTGGCAGCCGACGACTACCGGAAATGGAAGAATCCCATCAATGGCAATGAGATCATGGAGCGGCTCGGGATACCTCCCTCGCAAGAGATATCGCGGTTGAAGCAGATGGTGAAAGATGCCATACTTGATGGCCTCGTGCCCAACGACCATGATGCCGCGTGGGATTATTTGGTGGCTCATCGGGATGATCCGATCCAAGAAAAAGAGGCAAATGCCGGAAATATCGCACAAAACATATAATAATCAGTATGGAACCTGCGTTAAAACGACAGAGAGGTTCCATCGCAATATCGAGAGTGTTCTCCATTTTGATAACAGATACTTATAAAACTTACGAATATGTGTGGAATAGTAGGATATGTAGGTGATAGAAATGCCTACGATATTCTGATAAAAGGCTTGCACCGACTGGAATACAGAGGCTATGACAGTGCGGGCGTAGCGCTTGTGAGCCCAACAGGCAAGTTAAACGTCTACAAATCGAGAGGCAAGGTCTCGAATCTCGAAGACTATTGCAAGGATAAGGACACTTCGGGAGGGACAGGAATAGCCCATACAAGATGGGCTACGCATGGCGAGCCATCTGACCGGAATGCCCATCCGCATTTCAGCGAGGATGAGGAGATAGCTCTCGTTCATAACGGCACGATTGAGAACTACAAGGTGCTTAAGGATGCGCTTATCCAGAACGGTTGCAAATTCCAATCAGAAACCGACACGGAGGTTCTTGTGCAACTTATAGAATACATCAGGACCCACAACAACTGCTCTCTTCTTGAGGCAGTGAAGGAGGCGTTGCGCCAGGTGGTAGGAGCTTATGCTATAGCTGTGATCGAGAAGAACCGTCCGGATACCATCATAGCTGCACGTAAGAGTTCTCCTCTTGTGATCGGTATCGGTGAGGGCGAAATGTTCCTTGCTTCTGATGCCACCCCGATTGTGGAGTACACAAAAGATGTGGTCTATGTGAAAGACAACGAGATTGCAGTGGTATCGAAGAAGGATCCTTTGAAACTGATCAATCTGAACAACGAGGAGACCACTGTGGATGTCAAGAAGCTTGAGTTCTCAATTTCTCAGCTTGAGAAGGGAGGCTATCCGCATTTCATGCTTAAGGAGATATTTGAGCAGCCAACTACGCTTCGCGACTGCATCAGGGGCAGAGTAGTGGAAGAAGGCAAGAATATAATTGTCAGCGGTGTGCTTGACAGCAAGGAAAAATTCCTCAATGCCAAAAGAATTATAATCGTGGCATGCGGCACTTCCTGGCATGCCTCCCTGATCGGGAAATATCTGATCCAGGATATGTGCAGGATCCCGGTGGAAGTGGAATATGCGAGTGAGTTCCGCTATAGCAACCCGGTGCTTGATGAGAGGGATGTGGTGATAGCCGTATCGCAAAGCGGCGAGACCGCAGACACCCTTGCTGCAATCCAGATGGCGCATGATGCCGGAGCCTATGTGTATGGCATCAGCAATGTCGTAGGAAGTTCGATTCCCCGCAATACTGATTCCGGCACATATATCCACGTAGGCCCCGAAATTGGAGTGGCTTCCACGAAGGCCTTCACGGGTCAGGTAATGGTGTTGACGCTAATCGCTATGGCCATCGCCGGGCTTAAGGGCACTATGCCTAAGGAGGAACTCGACAAGATAGGGGAGGAGATACTAAAGATCCCTGATTATGTGAAGCAGACTCTGGAACTCAACGACCAGATAGAGCGCCTTTCGCTAATCTTTACGTATGCCCATAATTTCCTTTATCTCGGACGTGGCTACAGCTATCCTGTGGCACTTGAGGGGGCATTGAAGCTAAAGGAAATCTCCTATATCCATGCGGAGGGATATCCGGCAGCTGAGATGAAGCATGGCCCGATTGCCCTTATCGATGCAGAGATGCCTACTGTGATCATTGCGCCCAACGACCATCTATATGAGAAGATCGTCAACAATGTGCAGCAGGTGAAGGCCCGCCATGGCAGCGTGATAGCCATCGTCACAGAAGGAGACAAGGAAATCAAGAATCTTGCTGACCATGTGATAGAGGTGCCCGATGTTCCGGAATGTCTTACTCCGATCGTCACGAGTGTGCCGCTTCAGCTCCTATCGTATTATATAGCGATCAACAAAGGAAAGAATGTGGATATGCCTCGAAATTTGGCAAAATCAGTGACAGTGGAGTAGTTTGGGATATTTTTCTGAATTACAAAAGAATAAATCGACTTTTAAGAAGGCCTGCGGCGTGCGGGCGAAAAAAAATATACGTCCGCACGCAATTTTTTTGC
Organism: Muribaculaceae bacterium; assembly: GCA_029061255.1. GTDB lineage: Bacteria > Bacteroidota > Bacteroidia > Bacteroidales > Muribaculaceae > Lepagella. Next base: position 107 of record JAIDSL010000227.1, on the reverse strand, counting down.
AGAAAAATTTGGTGGGTAAGAAAAAAAGTCGTAACTTTGCACTCGGTTTCGGGAATGAACGCCGCGAAGCGGCAAAAAAAGTCCTGAAATGAGTTAAGATTGCCTCT
>JAIDSL010000226.1 GCA_029061255.1 Muribaculaceae bacterium | reverse complement strand
ATTCGTGGCCAAGGTACGCAAATATGGTTATGAGGACATCAGGCAGACCGTTGACGAACTCAATAGATTGTCACGCGAAGTCATCATCCCGGATATGGTTATACTGATGAAGAAAACCGTGCCGGAGTTCATATCCAAACATTCAGAGTTCGAAAAATACGATAATATACAGGAAAAATAAGGTAGATATATGGGAATTCTTTTGATAACACTAATAGGTTGCTTTTTGATCCTTGCCATAATTTTGCTGATAGTATGGCGTAAGACCGACTGGAAAAAAATAGATGAGACGAATAAACAATTCTACGATTCTGACGGAGATCATATCTATTATGATAGAGCCAGAATCAAGATGAAGAAAGACGCTGCTTCTCAAAAAGAAAATAAAAGATAATATAAGATATTTAATGATTGTCTGACCTCAAGTGATTTTAAAGGGTTGGATGGGTTAAACATAGATCAGTTATTGAAAGAGTTCGGTATTGTACCGGACTCTTTTATTTTGTTAGCATCTGAAATGAGCCGTCTTTAAGGGCGTAAAACACAAAGGTGCGCGACGATTTGAAAGGGCTTTTGTAGTATGATTCAGATGGTTATGAGGCACTGTAAACAGCGAAGGTTCTGCCCGTATGGGATAGGTTCTGTCTAAGCATTCCAAATCAAAATAATTTCGTAACTTTACGTTCAGCCTTATGCGAGGCTATCTATGATCGTTTGCAAATAAATAGCAATAATTCAATAAAATCATCAGGACTATGTTAAGATGAAGCAGAGCAATATTTCATATTTGATTATTGGTTGTGCCATGATCGCGGCTTCATGTAGCCAATCATCAAGTACCACTAAAATAACATCATTAGCCGAAGACGACAGACCACAATTGGAGTATTCCGATGCAGACAGAACTTTCAGTGTCGTATTTGAGATTACGTCCGACAGCCTGATAACATGCAATAATAATTTCTCAGGCAAGGATAATAACCCTTTGATATTGGATACAAGTAATCCCGGTTTTCTTGATCTGCTTTCCGGGTGGTTTGCATCAATGGATTCTACTCAGATAAATCAACTCAAGACCGGCTCGGAACTTCATATAATAGTACGGAACGGTGTTATTGACGCAACTATTGAAAAGGTTAAAAGTAACATCAAAAATTGCGGAATCGAGGGTATATCTATATCCAATTTTTGATCAACTAAGATATGGATACTTGGACTGCAGATTTGATACCGAAAAACAGTCTGGGCAATGCGGCACGATTATGGCCGGCTTCTCGAGTGCTCACTTTCCGGTCTCACATACTCCCTAATTGACTTTCCCAATAAGATACTGTGTATCATAACGCGGTTACCATGCGTCAAAATACTTTTTAAGCTGATAATATTTTGTATTTTTGCGTCTGGCTGAGGGTAATCAAGTGAACTCGAATAGTAGGAAGCTTATTTATCAAATATATTATGAGAAAAATATTTTTATTTCTTCTTGCACTGGCTGCTATGGCCGTCAGTGCTCAGGACATTGTCCTGATTGCCCCTGAAACAGACAAAGGGTGCAATGTAATGGAAGCTTTTACACATCGCCGTTCCACAAGGGAATTCGACACAAAGGAACTCTCGCTTCAGGACATGTCCAACCTGCTATGGGCCACTATGGGCATAAATAGCGATGATAGAAGACTTACAGCGCCGTCGTGTCGTAATAAACAGGAGATCAGACTGTTTGTTGTTACCGGTAAGGGCGCGTATGAATACATGCCGACATCCCACATCCTCAGGCATATTACTGACGGTGATTTCCGACCGGTCATCGCCGGTGAACAGACATTTGTTAACGACGCGCCGATATGTTTGGTAATGGTGGCTGATATGGATAAGTTTGGAAGCACTGACAAGCGGGCCATGACGATGGCTGCAGTAGATGCGGGAATAGTTATTGAGAACGCCTGTTTAGCTGCTGCGGGTCTGGGACTTGCTACAGTTCCTCGTGCATCAATGGACAGTAAGCGACTTCAACAGCTTCTTGGCCTTAACGAAAATCAGATTCCGCTGATGAATGCTCCGGTGGGATATTTCACGAAGTGAAGCGATTTACAATAAATGCATGACATCTGGAATCCGTGGCACGGATGCAATAAGATAAGCGAAGGTTGCCGCCACTGTTATATGTACTTTCTCGATAAGAAAAGGGATAAACATGGTGGTGATATCTATCGTACGCAATCATTCAATTATCCCTTGCTGAAGAATCGTTCAGGGAGCTACAAAATCAAAAGCGGCGAGCTGATAAGGGTTTGTATGACTTCAGACTTTTTCCTGCCTGAAGCTGACAGGTGGCGCATGGAAGCCTGGGATATCATAAGGCAGCGGCCCGATGTTAAATTTTTCCTTCTCACTAAAAGACCACAACGAGTTTCAGATGCTTTGCCTCCTGACTGGGACAACGGCTGGGATAACGTGTGGTTGAATGTTTCATGCGAAAATCAGCAGATGGCTGACGAGAGATTACCGCTTCTTCTTACATTGCCGTTCAAGCACAAGGGATTCATGGCCGCTCCTCTCATAGGAGCGCTGAATGTCGAAAAATATCTTGCAACCGAAAAGATAGAACAGGTCATAGCCGGTGGAGAGAATTATGACGGCAGCCGTCCCTGTAATTTCGAGTGGGTAAAATCACTATCTTCCCAATGCAAGCGAAATGACGTCAGGTTCTGTTTTATCGAGACCGGCACAAACTTCATCAAAGACGGACGTTCTTATCACATGCCTGACAAGAGAATTCAGACTGAGATGGCATTGAAGGCCGGAGTAAACCACGAAGGAAAGCCGATTGTTTTCAAGCTCCGTGATCCGCTTGGGTTTGAATTAGATGAGGCTAATCTCTACAAGCCCTTCTATCGAGAGTCATGCGGGAAATGCGGCAGTCACTGGATATGCAACGGCTGCAGCGACTGCGGCAAATGCCGCTCTTAGGAAAGACTTATACTCTCACCATTC
>JAIDSL010000225.1 GCA_029061255.1 Muribaculaceae bacterium | reverse complement strand
TCGTTCCCGACCATAGCTACCGTTCACGGCGAGATACTCCATAACCACAGCTACAACAATACCCTCCAATCGGGTCAGCTCTTCCTTCTCGATGCCGGAGCAGAGACTGCAATGGGATACGCGGGCGATATGTCGTCGACCGTGCCCGTCGACCTCCGGTATACAGACCGCCAGAAGGCAATCTACGACCTTCAGCAGGCAGCCTCTCGCGATGCAGTTGCAATGCTTCGCCCGGGGGTTGCTTTCCGCGATGTGCACATGCAGGCAGCGCGCACAATTGCTACCGGCCTCAAGGACATGGGCATAATGAAGGGAGATATAGAAGAGGCCATCAATGCCGGGGCTCATGCAATGTTCTTCCCGACAGGTCTCGGACATATGATGGGGCTCGATGTGCATGACATGGAGAATCTTGGGGAAGTATGGGTAGGATATGATGGGCAGCCGAAGTCTACGGTGTTCGGTTTCAAGTCGCTCCGTCTTGCACGCCCTCTTGAGGAAGGATATGTGTTTACAATCGAGCCGGGCATCTATTTTATGCCGGAGCTTACTGCGCTCTGGAAGAGCGAGGGAAGGCACAAGGACTTCATCAACTTCGACGAGGCTGAGAAGTGGCTCGGATTTGGCGGCGTACGCAATGAGGAAGATTATCTTGTGACAGCTGATGGACACCGCAGGCTCGGTCCCGGAATACCTATGACTACGGAAGGTGTCGAGGCTCTTAGGGCAAATTTGATTTGAATATAATATGCCGATAGAGCAGAATAATTATCAGAAGCGTGGGGGGCGCCGTCAGGCTCCTCCCATGACTGACCCTACAGGAAAGCTTCCTCCGCGTGACACGGATCTGGAGGAGGCAGTGCTTGGTGCGCTCATGATCGAAAAAGATGCATACATGAATGTGTGCGACATCCTTTCTCCTGAGAGCTTTTATGATCCGACCAACCAAAAGATTTTTAATGCTATCATGCAGCTTGGTCTGTCGCAGAGGCCGATCGATATGCTGACGGTGGTGGAGCAGCTTCGTGCAAATGGGGAGCTTGAGGAAGTGGGTGGAGCTGTGAAGATCACCAGCCTCACATCCAATATCTATTCAGCTGCCAATGTGGAGTATCATGCCAAGATTGTAGCGCAGAAATATTTGGCACGTCGCCTCATATCTTATGCAACAAACATCGAGACTAAGGCTTTCGATGAGGGAAACGATATCGATGACCTTCTCCAGGAGGCAGAGGCTCTTCTCTTTGATATTTCGCAAAACCAGATAAAGAGGGAGGTGACGCAGATTGACCCTGTCATCAATCTTGCGATAGAGCAGATTCAGAATGCCGCCAACTCCTCTTCGGGTCTCTCGGGATTGCGAACCGGCTATACGGATCTTGACAAGATGACATCGGGTTGGCAACCTTCGGACCTTATCATCATTGCGGCACGCCCGGCAATGGGCAAGACAGCGTTTGTGCTTTCAATGGCTAAGGAGATGACAGTGACCTACAACATCCCCGTGGCTATCTTCACGCTTGAGATGGCAAACGTGCAGCTCGTGAAGCGTCTGCTATCCAATGTGGCAAGCCTGGAGGGTGAGAAGATCAAGAGTGGTCAGCTCAGTAATGAAGAGTGGGATCGCTTGAACGCATCGCTAAAAAATGTGTATTCAGCTCCGCTATATCTTGACGAGACACCGGGCCTTAGCATCACGGAACTTCGTACGAAGGCGCGTCGACTCGTCAGGGAGCATGGGGTGAAAATGATAATGATCGACTATTTGCAGCTGATGAGCGCTGGAGGACTTAAGCTTGGAAGCCGCGAGCAGGAGGTGTCGACAATATCCAGGTCGCTGAAAGCACTTGCCAAGGAGCTTAACATCCCGATCATTGCACTTTCACAGCTCAACCGAAGCACAGAGACACGTGAAGACAAACGTCCGGTGCTTTCTGACCTGCGTGAATCGGGTGCGATAGAGCAGGATGCTGATATAGTCTGCTTTATTCACAGGCCCGAGTATTACACCCGTAGCACAGAGGATGCGCAGAACCATGATATTCGCGGGCTTGCAGAGTTGATAGTAGCAAAGCACAGAAGCGGCGCAGTGGGAGACGTGAAGTTGAGGTTTGTGTCTAAATATGCTAAGTTTGAAAACTGGCAGGAAGGCTATAATGCGGTGCAGAATGCCCTTGGGGAAAAGAGTGGTGGCACCAAGATGGAATTCCAGTCGAAGATGAATGCCGGAGGTGGGGGTGAGAAAGACACTATCGCCTCCAAGTTTGGACAAGGAGGCACAAACTTCAATTTCGCCGCAGATCCACT
>JAIDSL010000224.1 GCA_029061255.1 Muribaculaceae bacterium | reverse complement strand
CGGCTCGTGCGTCCACACACTGACGAATTATCGGAAGCTCATCTTTTAATTATCTCACCGCGTGGAGGACGCACGAGCCGTGCGTCCCTACAAGGACAATCAAATAATACTTAAATCTTTATAAATATGGATATTCAACTGAAAAAGAAACCCTGGTACATTAGGTATATATCATATATTATAGCGGGAGTTGCATTTCTTGCCCTGACGGTCTATGTCTGCATCCTTGCATTCGGACCGCGAAAACTTAAGATTGACTCTGAGGAGTATAGAATCGCTGAGGCGGAGGAGAAGCCTTTCCTGGAATACTTAGATGTAGAAGGTATTGTGCAGCCTATACAGACTATTCAGGTTAACGCTCTTGAAAGTGGTTTCGTAGAGCGAATTGTTGCCGAGGAAGGAAGTATGCTTGAAGCGGGAGACACAATTCTTATTCTTACCAATATTGACTTACTCCGTGCCATCGAGGACGAACGATCTGAGTGGGAGAACCAACAGCGGAACTATCAGGAGCAGGAGATAGAGATGGAGCAGCGATCCATTACACTCCGTCAGCAGGCACTGGATGCAGAGCATCAGATATCATCGTTGGAAAAGTCTATGCAGCAGAGCCGCGAGGAATTCCGCATGGGAATCAAGAGTAAGGCTGAGCTGGAGGTTGCTGAAGAAGACTACGAGTATCAGCACAAACGGGCACATCTTCAAATGCAGAGTCTAAAGCATGATTCAGTGGCTACACACCTTAAGCGCGAGATGGTACATGCCAACCGTGAGGCATCGACCCGAAAACTCTCCCGCACGGCTGACAGAACAGGAAACCTGATAGTCCGTGCTCCTGTGGGCGGTCAGTTGAGTTTCCTCAATGTCGCGTTGGGTCAGCAGGTTGGAGCCGGCAGCGGAATCGGAGAGATAAAGGTGATGAGTGAATATAAGATACGTGTATCGCTTCCGGAATATTATATAGACCGCATAGTGTCTGGACTTCCTGCCAACATTCAGTATCAGGATAATAAATATCCTTTGCGAATAAGTAAGGTGGTGCCTGAGGTAAAGGATCGAAACTTCACATGTGACCTTCTGTTCACCTCCGACAAACCATCAAACATACGGCTCGGGAAAAGCTATCGGGTGCAGATAGAGCTGGCATCCCCGGAAACAGCTCTCGTGATTCCACGCGGAGATTTCTATCAGGCTACTTCAGGACACTGGATATATAGACTGTCACCAGATGGAAAGACCGCCCGAAAGACTGAAATAGAAATCGGACGTCAGAATCCTCAGCAATACGAGATAATCTCCGGTCTTCAGCCGGGCGACAAGGTGCTCCTGAGCGGATATGATAAGTTCGGGGAGATTGAAGAGCTGGTTATTAAGTAAGAATGCATAATTCATAATGCAGAATGCAGAATTGTTTGACGACAATGAAAAAAAAGGCTTTGGTTAAATCTTTTTGGGAATTGCTGCGTCTATCAAAATATAGGCATGTAATATGTGACGAAATAATAATTTAAAAGATTCAGAACGATAACATGAGTTTTAAAGTAATTTCAATGCTGATCGGGACTTCGATGCTTTTTGTGCCGATGCAGCTTTCAGGTCAGACTGTGAAGGAAAAGGATATAATGAGTGTAACCACTATAGCCGGTGAACTGCCCAATCATACGATAACCTGTGAAATAACAGGAACAGTCATTGACCGACCAGAGACAACCTCTGCTTTGATAGTGGAAGCCGGTAAGGATTTCAGGATACATCCAAGTATAAAAGTTCCGGTTGTAGACGGAAAATTCTCGTATACGCTTCATGATTCTATTCCTATGGCATATGATGTGATCTTTGATGATGAGCTGAAGCGTGGCACATGGAGAATAAGGAATTTCTTTTCGGGAAACGGAAACGTAAAACTTTTCTATCATAACAGGGAGAAAGCCGATGATGACAGAGTTATATCTGATATTCGCGATAATACACTTGCAGAGAAATTCACGAAGATGAAGAATGATGAATTTCAAGAGGAAAAAAACAGGCTCTATGCTCTGATACATACTTTATACGAGAATAAAACCGTTTATCCTAAGGATATTCAGGATCTTTATGATAAGTTGGAAAGTCTTCCTCAAGGTCATGAAAGAGATTCGATAATGGATCTTGTCGGCAGACGATTCAAAGAAGCCTGTGAAAACTCATATGCCCACTCAAAATTTTATTCTAAAGAATATTTAGAATATGAGAAAGAGCTGACGGACATCTATATCAAAAGTGATCTTATGAAACGCAACTTCATATCGGAGAATCCTTCGCTTTATGGTCTTTATTCAATCAAAGAGGCTCTGATGCGTGGAGGAGATGTAAGTGATGGAATTGATATTCCCGCTTATGAGGATATTTTCGAGACTATCTATAAGGGGAGATTCCCGGGTCACCCCTATACCGAGGAGATTTCAGGATTGATTGAGGCGAGGAATGTTAAGGCAGGAAATAAATACCCTGACTTCAAGGTCACGAGAGAGGACGGAACCACAGAACAGATGTCTTCGCTAATAAAAGGGAATGTCGCCGTGATAGATCTTTGGGCCTCATGGTGCGGACCGTGCCGAAGGCATTCTATCGATCTGATACCGGTATATGAAAAGTATAAGGACAAGGGATTCAAGGTAATAGCCGTTGCAAGGGAAAGCGATAATTGCATTGCCATGAACAAGGCTATGGAAAAGGACGGTTATCCATGGGAAAGCTTTGTCGACCTGAACGACCAAGACAACGTATGGCGGATCAATAGAGCAGGAAATAGCGGCGGAAAGATCATCCTTGTCAACTCCGACGGCGTTATAGTCGACACCGATATGCCAATCAAGGAGATTGAGGAATTCCTTGATAAGACATATGGTTCAATGATTAATGATAAATGATTAATGATAAATGATTAATGATTAGTGTGCTTAATTCTGTGTGCAAAATCTTGCCTGTATCATAAAGCGCCTCTCCGAGGCTACTGAGCTATTTCGGTTTCCCCAGGCTGAAGCCTGGGGTTGCAGCACAATAACAGCTCTCCGAGCTGACATGGCGGATTATTAAAGGGAACATAAAACTGAACATACTAAAAACTAAACAATAGAATGAAAAGACTTTCTTTAGCATTGGCGTTGGCTGCAGGAATAGCTGCCAATGCATCGGCAGAGACAAGAATTGTTGACTATCCCTTCATCAGCTACGCCAACACCAATATACTTGATGTTGCCCGTGTGGAACTTACTGACACCGCTACCCTCGTCAAGTTTGATGTGAGATTTCGCCCGAAATACTGGATTCAGGTCGGTAATGATGTTGTGCTTAAAGCAGACGGCAAGAAATACGCACTCCGTTCTGCAAAGGATATAACTCCCGGAGAAAAATTCTGGATGCCGGAGAGCGGCATGACATCTTTTACGCTCATATTCGACCCGCTCCCTCCTGCAACTGAGAAATTTGATTTCTCAGAGGGTGAAGAAGATAATGACTGGCAGTTGGCTGATATATCGCTGACAAAAGATCCTTCATTACCTCGCCAACTCCCGACGGGATTACCTGACGGCATATTGAAGGATTTCACTGACGGACCATTGCCGATGCCAAGCCTCACTATAGGAGAAACTACAGTCAACGTCCACTACTTGGGTGAACGTCCGGAATTCGCGTCTAAGCTAAGCTTTATAATCGACGAAGCAATCTTCGGGGAGAAAGGAGCCGATATGAAATTCGACGATTCAGGTAATGCAACAGTAAAGTTCAATCAATATGGTCCGGCATCAGTCCAGATAATCGACCGCGATTATTATATTCCCTATGCCAACTTCCACATCATACCGGGTGAAACGATAGACTGCTATATCGACGGAACAATAAGTGGCTTCAAGGCGATGCAGCGGCGAGGCACCGGAGGCATTCCGAGAGAAATGTTTGTCATGCACAACGGAAGTATGAGTAATTACGACCGTATGCTCTCCCAATCTTTCAATACATATACAGACTGGTTTGAGAAAGGAGATAAAAAACTATATCGACTCGACCATGACAGCTATATGAAAGTATTGAAATCCGGATATCACACTTCGATTGACTCAATCCAGAACGCCAATATTCCGGAGATGGAGAAGGAGATTCTGAATGTAAATCTCCGCAATCTGATTATGGAAGCCATAGCGAGACACAAGGAAAGGATGAAATATCAGTATCTGGTTTCTACCGGCAGGTGGGATGAGGAATTCTCATACGATTCGATTCCTGCTACACTGACAGATGATGACTTCAGAGAGATCACAACATGGTTTGATGTGTCTGATCCACATCTTCTTCTCGCCGGAAGTGACAACGGTCTTTCTATGGCTGACTGGAATGCATATGGAGCGAAGGGCGACCTGTCAAAATCCCTTTACCGACTCACCCAACTTCAGGAAAAGGCAAACAATGCCATACTTACCAAGGAAGATGTGGATGGGATGAAATCTTTGTCCAATCCATTCTTCGCGCAGGTGGCAGACTCTCTTTATGCTGAAATGAATCGAAAGATAGCTGCGTTGGATGCATCCGTAGAACCCGAGCAAGTGCCAGATGTGTCAGTAGATGAGATATTTGATGCAATAGTTGCTCCTCACAAAGGTAAAGTAGTGGTAGTGGATCTATGGAACACTTGGTGCGGACCATGCCGCAGAGCGATTAAGGAGAATGAACCTTTGAAAGAAAGAGAACTGGCAGACGAGGACATTGTCTGGATCTACATTGCTGACGAGTCTTCTGACCATTTCCAGTATTTGGAGATGATTCCAAAGATCAAGGGCATGCACTACAAGTTAAATCGCGAACAGATCGAAAAAATCAGGGAACGTTTCAAAGTCGACGGTATCCCCTATTATATTTTAATAGGCAAGGAAGGAAATGCCAAGGGACGTCCCGACCTTCGCGACCATTCAAAATATGTAAAGGCAATTAAAGGCTTGCTTTAAAAGACAGATTTTTACATTAAAATGCCCCGGGAGAGATTCTTTCGGGGCGTTTTTCATTAATTAGTATTGTTGATTTAATTTTTTATTATTAAATTTGCATATAATGATTGAGAGTCATAATTGTTGATCTTATAAAAATGAAGATACCGGAATATCATAGTATAGAAAGCATAAAGAAACAATATGGCACTGGAGAAGAGCCAGTATTGGCACTATGTTCCGACCGGAATGAATATATATGTAAGTATATGAGATCTTCCGGTACTCCATACAAACTTATATGTGAAATTATCGGAGCAATACTCGCTAATAAATGGGGGTTGCGCATCCCTGATTTCGCTCTGATAAGTTTACTTGCGGAACATTGGACTCCATTTCGCACTATAAATCTATATGCTCCTGCTTTTGGAAGCAAAGTTCAGCATAATGTAATTGATGTAAATGCCACTTGGAATAAGGATATTCTAATTTCACTCGCCATACAAGAGCAGATATTGAACATAGCCTTATTCGACATATGGGTAGCCAATGAGGATCGGAATTGGAATAATGCTAATTTACTCTATGATGTAATATCCAATGATCTTATAGTTATAGATCATGGCTGTATTCTTAACACCGCAACTTTTGATTATAATCTCAGCTTGCTTACACAAAATGAAACAATATTATATTCAGATTTGGCACATTTCATCCTATCAGATATTCCTCAGAATGTTTCAAATAAATTGATAACTAATCTGGAAGTTCATTTTAAAAGTATGTCTAAACGACATAAAGAACTTATATCAAGTGTAACAGACAACATTCCAGATAGTTGGAAGGTAAATGCTGAAATAGTGATTGCTAAGATGAACCAACTTTTTGAAAAAAATTGGATTGAAGATTGTTGGGAAACATTTGTTGAATACTATAATGAAAGTAAAAATGGATAAACTTCAATATAGCATAATTTATGCAGTAATTCGTCAGGACATATCCGAACGAATCAGTATCGGCATGATAATATTAGATGGGTCTGATATCACTGTGCGTTATTCCGACAATAAACTAAAAGCCCTTAAATATCTCTTCCCGAAAAGTAAATATGATTTTATCAATCGGGCTGTCAGAGGTCTGCCCCTTAACCATACAATTACATCAAAAAATGATATAGACTATCTTTCCAGATATAGCAATAATCTGATAACATTTTCTCCTCTACAGACTATTAAATTGGAGCCGACCGAGGCTAATAAGAAATGGCTTTTCGATAACTATGTAGAGTCATTGGTTGAGGTATAATCATAGAATCTAATCACTTTGTGGATGAGAACAAGCCTTTCTGTGTATTTCCTCTGATGAAGAACAGTAAAATGGCTATATTCCAACAAATATCATGATATTGTTGTATTATAATACTTTTATATTAACTTTGTAGTATAAAATAATATCAAAATGGATATAGTATTAAAAAAGAACCAGAGTTTCCGACTGTCAGTAGACCTTATCTATAAACTAAAACAACTTGCAAAGCGTCAAAACAGGAGTCTTAACAATTATGTTGAGACATTGCTTCTTGACGCTACTTATCATGAACCCAATACCACTACCCTTGCTGCTATGAAAGAGGCTGAGAGTGACATTATGAATAATGTATCACCTCTTGACTTGTCATCAATTGAGGCTATGGAAAAATCCATGGGGTTATGAAAAAACTAAAATAGAGGTCATATGGAATGCCATATTGAAGGAGATTTTCTATTGATTTGGATGGATCCCAACAGTGATACCATCAGCTTAGTCCGGCTTGGTTCCCACTCGGAATTATTTGGATAACCAATTATACTTAGAAAATTCATAGGAACTGCCCTGTCACTCATTTCTATTGGATGAAAATCATACACCTTTCTGTATGATTTTCATCCAATCTGTATTTTGAAGCCTGAAAAAACTTTGTGAATCCAACATATAGGATTACCTTTGCTTTGATCATGAGTATACCGGTCTGCTTCCTATTCAACCGGAGTGTTGCAGAGATCGTCCAGAATAAAGTTGTAGATAATATGGAAATCTTCACCATACTTCCTATTATAATGGGCTGCCTTATCGTAATAATTCTGGTGCTGACAATCGTCGGCTGGCAGATTCGTAAGGTGATGAAGATGGATCCTGCCAAGATTACCACGAAAGAATAAGATTATCTTAGGAAAATGTGGAATTTTACACATATTTCCATGGAAAAATGTGGAATTTTACACATTTTACTAAGATGATATTGTTTTCTCATCTTTTTATATTATCTTTGTATGAGAAAACAGTTACCACATGGAAATATTTAGGGAAATAATAATAGAACTTGAGAAGTGGAAAAAATCTGAGGATCGGCGTCCACTTATTATTCAGGGTGCCAGACAAATTGGCAAAACTTGGGTGATGAAGAAGTTCGGAGAAAAGCATTATCATCATACTGCTTATTTCAACTTTGAAGCGAGTAAAGAGTTAGGATCGGAGTTTGGCAAAACAAAAGATCCCATCAGAATCATCAACATACTTAGTCTATATTGCGGCTATCCAATCGACCCGGAAGAAACCCTTATCATTTTCGATGAGATACAGGAATGTCCTGATGCTCTTAACTCTTTGAAATATTTTTGCGAAGATGCTCCGCAATACCATATCATGGCTGCAGGATCATTACTTGGAGTTGCCATTCATCATCAGAAAGGATTTCCTGTAGGCAAAGTCGATTTCCTGCATATGTATCCAATCACGTTCAAAGAATATCTTAGGGCAGATAATCAAGGATTGGTTGACTATATTGATGGCATCGATTCTATTCAGCCTTTACCAGAAATAATTTCGGGAAAACTCTGGGAAGCTTTCCGTAAGTATGAAATATGCGGAGGAATGCCTAAAGCCGCTGTTGCCTCTATTGAAAACAAGGGAAACGAAGCCATTAGCAAGGAACAGGAAGAAATTTTGACATCATATTATTTTGACTTTTCCAAACATACGACTGCTAGCGAGTTTCCGAGAATAGCGGCAGTGTGGCAGTCATTGCCATCCCAACTGGCTAAAGAAAACCGTAAATTCGTATACAAGGTCGTTAAGCCGGGAGCACGAGCCCGAGAATATGAAACTGCCATATCGTGGCTTCGCGAAGCGGGACTTGTATATCAGATCTATTGCGCTTCTAAGCCCGGATTGCCACTTAGCACTTTCGATGACTTCAACGCCTTCAAACTATATATGCTTGATATCGGTCTTCTTCGCTCTCTTGCAAAGCTTCCTCCGGAGATATTCACTACTCCCAATCCATTGTTTTCTGAATTCAAAGGAGCATTGACAGAAAACTTAGTTGCGCAGGCACTGGAGGCCCAACTGTCCCAACAGCCACGCTATTGGGTTTCTAATGGCACCGCAGAGATAGACTTTGTGATTCAGGAAAGTCTCTCAATAATTCCAGTAGAAGTCAAGAGCTCTATAAACACAGCCGGGAAAAGTTTATCTGTATATATCGGGAAATACTCGCCTGAAAAAGCTATCATATTTTCAGGGAAGGAACTTTCAACATCTACAGGAAAAGATTCCACAACGAAAATCCTGAATATTCCACTACCTCTTATCGACTGGCTGCCGAAACTGCTTACCCTTTAACACATATTGGATGAAAATCATACAGGATTGTGTATGATTTTCATCCAATCTGCATTTTGAAGCTTGAAAAACTTTGAGAATCCATCATATAGGAGTACCTTTGCAGTGAAAAAAGATAACTCTATATGAAAATGATTCTCCACAACCTCAAGGTAGCCGTCAGGAACCTGACGAAGTATAAGCTTCAGACCGCCATCAGCGTGCTGAGCATCGCCGTCGGCATTGTCACGCTCTCTTTTACTCACTCACTGATGTCGAGATACAGCTTGCCTCAAATTTTCGATGAGCCGTATGCTGACCGCACCTACATGGTGAAATTCCATCCCGTGAGCGAGGAAGCGAAAAATCGAATTGAGCAGAACAATACGATGTTCAGAGTGATGGATGCTGAAGACTGTGCCAAAATAGATGAAGACATAATACGGGCACTCAAAGGAAACGGTGGACTTCGAAATGCAGAAAAGATAGTCGTTCCTAATGTAATGAACCCTACTCTCCCATCAGAATTTCATCTTACAGATTCCACCATACGCCAGGGTAACGTCACCGGTAAAATCATGGACCCCAATATGCCGGATTATTCAGGAATAACTTCTTCAATTACCGGTAAAAAGATAGGTACTCTAAAAGCCGGAGAGGCAATAATCTGTGAGGATGCAGTCAAGAAGATTTTCGGTGATAAGAATCCTATTGGAGCTGTGCAGTCTAAGACTAATGCATGGCAGAAAATTCCAGTCACCATAAAAGACGTATTCGCTTCCACTTCAATATTGGAACCATATTTTACAAACTGCGATATATTTTATTGTATTGCCGACTCTATAGAAGACGACTATTCGTTTCAATTCAATTTCACTCAATGGGTGAATGTAGTGATGAGAAAAGGGTCTTTAGAGAAAGATCTAAAGAACGAGATTGATTCCAGAGTAGCTCATTTGGGCTATAAATCTGAATTAACCTACATCGGAGAAAATCCGACTATAAAAAAAGTGATTCCTATAAGGATACTCGTCAACGTCATTGGATCGCTTATACTTCTTGCCGCCATCATTGGATTCCTCCGGATCGAGATGCAGTTATTCTACGTGCGTCGTCACGAATTAGCACTAAGGATAGTAAATGGAGCAAAACGCCGTCAGGTATTCGGATGCATCTTTACTGAAATATCTGTAGTTATATTTCTCGCTTTGATAATAGCATTGCTTTTAGGAATAATGCTTCAGGATTTTTTTGATACGAAGTTTATTAACTTTATGGAGCATATTTCATTTCGTCTAAGAATATCTGATCTTTGGCTAAATAGCATCATCATTGGATCATGTCTTCTGGTTGTGTGCAGCCTATTCGTTTGGATTGCATTATGCCGTATGGCAAAAACAGAAAACGGAATTGTCTCCATTATGCGTAAAAGTCATACACACCTTTTTCGAAACACAATGCTGTGCATACAGATAGTGATTTGCATAGTCTTTGTATGCTGTGCCTTTATTCTTTACAATGGTACTGAGACCATTATGAAGGCAAACAATGTTCCGGAAAAAAATGACGAATATTCGAAATATCTTTATATTGAACCATATTTGGCATCTGACCGGAATCATCTTTTTGATGAAATCAGCAAATTGCCGGATATTGAAAGTATGATTATGTATGATCAATATTTCACAGCGCTGAAAGAGCTGGAAGACAATCCTGAATTGTTTGAGAAGCTCGAACGCAACATTTATTATCAATTCTATGCTTCCTTGGATACTACAGTCCTTTCCTCTTTGGGAGTTGATGTGAAATGGAACAACAATAACATTGACAGAAATGAGTGTTTTATTCTTTCAGAAAAGACGTATGATAAATTTCTTGAATATGGAATACTCGATCATTCGACGTTAACAATAAAATATAGCGGTATCACACTCCCGGTAGGAGGAACTGTCAAAAACATGCCATACGATGGAAATGGAGGCGAATTTATAATAGCTATTTACCCCGGATGGGAAAAGTATGACAATAGCCACATAATTATTCCTAAAGAAGGGAGAGAGAATGCGTTGGCACAAGAAATTCAGAAAACAATAGAAAGAGTGGAACCACAGGCCATTAATGAAATGGTGTTTAATTTCCGCGAACACATGAATCCTATGATAGGATTGGCTGAATGTGTAAGGACCGCCGGTTGGATTTTGGGAATCGTCAGCCTCCTCATCTGCGTCATGAGCATTTTCAGCACAATCTCTCTCGACACTCGATCCCGAAGGAAAGAAGTAGCAATTCGCAAAGTAAACGGGGCCAAGAACCGGAATATATACAGCATGTTTATAAGACTCTACATTGTATTGTCTGCTATAGCCCTCGTGATTTCAGTTCCATTATGCATATTATTCAATAGATGGGTCGGAAATACTATCAATGAGATAATTCCTTCAAGCACGCTCTCCCCTGTATTGCCGATTATCCTTGGAAGTGCAATAGTGATAATTCTTATCTTCATTATTGTCAGCTGGCAAATCAACCGCGTGATGAAACTGAATCCCACACAAATCATAGCAAAAGATTAGAAATAGACTAATGAAGGTCTTTAAAGACTTTAAGGACCTTAAAGACCTTAAGGACTTAACATAAACGATTAAACAATCAAACGATTAAACAATCGAACGATTAAACAATTAAACGATTAAACGATTAAACAATTAAACGATTAAACAATTAAACCAAATAATTATGATCAAGTTAGAAAACGTAAAGAAAGTATTCCGTACGGAAGAAGTGGAGACATGGGCTCTCCGTGAAGTAAATCTCGAAGTGAAGGAAGGTGAATTCGTAGCCATCATGGGTCCCTCAGGATGCGGCAAGTCAACTTTGCTGAATATCTTGGGATTGCTCGACAATCCGTCGGAGGGCACATATATACTTAACGGGAAGGATGTCAGCAAACTGAAAGAGAACGACCGCACAGACATACGCAAGGGAACAATAGGCTTCGTATTCCAGAGCTTCAACCTCATCGATGAACTAAACGTCTATGAGAACATCGAACTACCGCTCCTCTATATGAACACTCCAAACAAGGAGCGTAAAGAGCGCATTGAGGCCGTAATGGACCGCATGGCAATCTCCCATCGTCGCAAACATTTCCCTAACCAACTGTCAGGTGGTCAGCAGCAGCGAGTTGCCATTGCCCGTGCAGTACTCCCCAACCCGAAGATCATCCTTGCCGACGAACCGACAGGTAACCTTGACTCAAAGAACGGCAAGGAGGTGATGAACCTCCTGAGCGAGCTCAACAAGGAAGGCACAACCATAATCATGGTAACGCACTCCCAGCATGATGCAGCATACGCCGACCGCATCATCAACCTCTATGATGGCCAGATAGTGGATCAGGTAGAGTTATAATGAGCATGATGATATAGACCATTCAGCAAAATATATGTCATTAAACCATCCATACTGATAGTATGGTGGCATATAAGGATAATTATCTATTTTTTACACCGCAAGATAGAGCATAAACAAATTATTTTTTGTACCTTTGTTGAAATAAGCTTAGTTTAGCTTATCAGTAAATAAAACATATATAATGGGAATAAATAAAACGTATAGGCATTTGTGTCTTGCAGCGTTGCTGATGGCCGCGATGTTGGCGACCGGAGCCAAAACAGTTAAAACAGTGAATCCTTGGGTCGACAACACCAACACGGCCAATTTATTCATCGATGCAGTTGAATTGACACCGGATTCAACGACAGTAACCATGCACACTTACAACTATCTGGGCAGAAACATACGAATTCAACCCGGAGTCAAACTTGTGCATGATGGAAAAAGCTATCCCCTACGAAGCATGAAGGGAATAGAGCCTAGCAAGTGGATAGACATACCGGCATTGGGGGACTCAATATTCACTCTTTCATTCGAGCCTCTGCCAAAGAAGGCAAAGATTTTCGATTTCATCGAGGGTGAAGGAGATAATGATTTCAAACTTTGGGGTGTGCACATCGACAAGTCGTTTGACAACCAGATTCCTATTGAGAACTTAAAGGAGCTTCCTCAGCAGAAGTGGGAAAAAGGAACTGCAGTTTTAAAAGGTAAGATCGTTAACTATCAGCCATCTGAAGATAATACTTTGGTTGAGGTATATCCTCGGTCTGCCATTGGAGATCTAATAGATAAAAACATAGGTGTGAGTCCTGTAAATCCCGATGGAACATTTGTGGTTGAACTACCGCTGTTTCAATACTATCAACCCTGTTTCTTTACCGCTCCCGGTTTTTACGGGCTTATCTATCTTTCACCCGACAAAGAATCCTATGTGACGATTGATCAGAGTCACCGCAATTCAAGCGGATTTAACGGTAAAGACGGCAGCGTTGTCTTTGCAGGAGCCAACGATGAGCTCAACAACCAGCTTGCACTCAATATCGGGCATGACATGGAGTGGGATGCTTTCTTCAATAATGTCTCAAGGGAGAAAAAATACACCTCTGCCGCTGAATACAAAGCAGACGTAACAGTCCATACGGAACGCAGAAAAGAAAAGATCAAGAAACTCCCCTTCACTCCCTTGATGAAACATCTGATGAAAGTCAATATTGAAAACGACATGGCTTTAGCTCTTTTAGACAGGATGACAACCCGATCCCTCGAAGATAATGACTCAACATATTATGATTTCCTCACAAATGTGGATATAGATGACCCCATGCTTATGTGGGGCTCCAGTTATGACTCCTTTATAAGTTATTTATATGACCCATTTTCAGAAAAACTGCGAGTAAGAGCTACCAACATATCGCCTGATTATTATACGTATCTCATTGATAACAATATCGTAAAAGGTAATGATGCCGAATTGGCACGTTCCCTTGCCAACAACAATATCGACCGTTTACCCAAGGAAATAGTTGATGAATATGCTCAAGCCGCTATAGGAAGAG
>JAIDSL010000223.1 GCA_029061255.1 Muribaculaceae bacterium | reverse complement strand
GACAAGCCGCTTTGGGGGAGGTTAGGAAACCTCCCTTCCATAAGACGCTTAGGGGAGGAGAGGGATGCGGATTTTTTTGGAGAGGTTGAAGGTGTGGTCGAGGTTGATGTGGAAGAGGGGGGAGGCGTAGGAGGTTGGTGCGTTTGCCATGGCTACGTGGTCGAGGAAGAAGGGGTTCTTGGAGAGGTGGGTGAGACGCATCAGGCGGATGCCCCAGGGGACGTTGAAGCTCTGGTGCTTCTCCATTTGGAAACGGTCTTCCTTGGGTATGTTTCCTTCGAGGACGATGAGGGTGTAATATTGCATCAGGACTGCGCTTGTGGCAGAGGCATATACGCGTGATGCATCATCGCCGTCGGGGTCGTGCCATTTTGACATGTCGGCGAAGTGGACGTAGCCAAGATTTATGCCACGGATGAAGTCGGGGGTGCGGAAAGTGTTGAAGAAAGCCCTCCTGTCGGCTTTCGGGAGATATATCCACGGTTCGGAGGGGACAATGTCCCGTTTTAGAAGGCGGCATAGGTCTGTCTTCAGTGGATTGAGGTTTATGGAATTTGAAGAGCAGGTGAATGAGTTGTTGAAGCACTGGTAGGTCTGGAGCCATAGCATGTAAGCCTGGATGCAAGTGGTGAGACCAACCCTTCCGAAAGACTTTGTGATTATGTATCTGCCGACCTGATGGTTGTGGTAGCGCTTCTGCATTATGTCGATGAGGTAATGCTGGATATTGTTGAGCTGGAGGGGTATGATGCGGTCGGCATCTTTGATGTCGCGGATGTAATATTCAGTGGCAGCCCAGTATGCGAAGTCGAATTTCTTGCGGAGCTCACGGAAGGCATGGCGAGCTTCATCGATTGACTGGCATTCAAAGACTGTCAATGGGGATTCTCCTTGCAGTAGTCGTTGGATCTTTGGGAGTTTCTTCATTGTGAGGGGAAGGAAGAGGGAGCGGTGGTTAATGGCACGGACGTGGAAGCAGAAGCGGAAGCCGGGGGCTTGGCGGCCGGAGTAGGGATTGTGCATGATGATTGATTGTTTAGAATTTGGGGCAAAGATAATGGATTTTGGAGGGGGAAGCGCCTTATCGCGATAAATAGTTTTCGAATTCCTGCGGCTTCCGCCTTGGCGCAGTATGAAAGAGAGGTTGATTGATGAAGGGGGACTGGAGCAGAGCTCTTAGTGGAAACGGCTTCGTGCTGGTTGGAGATAAAAGAGGGAGATTTTTGGAAGTGAGGAGGAGCATATCAACCGGATGGTTGATATGGTTGGGGAGGGAAGTGGCTTTGGGTTAGATGAATAGGAGTATTAGCTGTAGCAACTTTCCGATCTTTTTTGATAGTTGGGTGGTTTGTATAATCTGTTTGAATTTCTAAACTATTGCATCAAATCCTTTTGAAATCTACTTAAATTTACTTAATTTTGCATTATTGGATCGCTCGTATAGTGGAGCATGAAAACAAGCTCTGCACTGAGATCGATGCCATTATACATTATAAGGGAGTTGGAAATAGAATTACCATGAGCAATAAACTAACTAAAAAGACAAAAGAAACTTTTGAAAGCATCAAGAAAACTGATGAAAATGGTGTGGAATATTGGACTGCGCGTGACCTGTCAAAAGTTTTAGGATATTCAGAGTATAGATTCTTTTTGCCTGCAGCTCGTAAAGCATGGAATGCTTGTAGAGAAAGCGGTCAGAATCCTAATGATCATTTCGAGGTTTTCCACGATATGATAATGATAGGAAAAGGAGCTGAGAGACAAATAGATAATATTAAAATTACCCGTTATGGATGCTATATGACCGTGCAAAATGCAGATTCATCTAAACCTATTGTTGCTCAAGCACAAACGTATTTCGCTGTTCAAACCCGTAGAGCCGAAATTTTATTAGATGGCGCTCAGCTAACAGAAGAAGATCAAAGAAGATTGTTATTGAGGGGCGAAATGAAAAAACATAATGTTCAACTGGCGGGGACTGCAAAAAATGCAGGTGTAGAAACCAGTAAAGATTATGCTATTTTTCAAAATGCGGGTTACGAAGGACTTTATGCAGGATTAAATAAACAGGACATTCACGAGCGAAAAGGGTTGAGTAAATCTCAAGATATTCTTGACCACATGGGAAGCACTGAACTTGCTGCTAATCTTTTCCGAGCTACTCAAACCGAAGAGAAACTGAAGAAAGATAATATACAAGGAAAAGAAAAGGCGAATCAGGTCCATAGACAAATAGGCGCAAAGGTACGTAAAGCAATAAAAGATATTGGCGGTACTATGCCTGAAGATTTGCCGGTAGCCGAAAGTATTAAGAAATTAGAAAGGAAGGAAAAGAAGTTGAAACAGTTGAAAGGGAATAACGAGGAGGAGGGAGAATGAGCTGACTAAAAGAACTGATTGATAGGCTCTGTCCAGATGTAGTAGTTGCGCATAATGATTAATTGTTTAGAATTTGGGGCAAAGATAATGGATTTTGGAGGGGGAGGTGCCTTATCGCGATAAATTGGAATTCCTGCGGCTTCCGCCTCGGCACAATGAGAAAGGGAAGTTGATTGATGGAGGGGGACCGGAGCAGAGCTCCTGGCGGAAACGGCTTCGCGATGGTTGGAGATAACAGAGGGAGATTTTTGGAAACAAAGTTGGAGCATATCAACTGGAAGGTTGATATGGTTGGGGAGGGAAGTGTCTTTTGGTTTGATGAGTAGGAGTCTTAGCTGCAGCAAGTATCTGAATTTTTCGGATAGTTGGGAGGTTTGTATGTTTTATTTGAGTATTTCAGTAAATTTCTCACTGAATCCTTTGAAATCTCCTTAGATTTACTTAAATTTGCAATATATTGCATAGTTCTAAAGTCTCTATTCTTTAAGAATCGGTATCTTACTACTTACACGATAAAAGTTTCTTTAAAAATGAGTTTAGAATTCTTATTAAATTATATTTAATACTTGATAATTATATGATTACTTCTAATAATCAATCAATATCTGATATTCTCCGTTCGATTGACGAAGGTAAAATTCAACTTCCTGATTTCCAACGAGGTTGGGTCTGGGAAGACAATAGAATCCGTTCCTTAATTGCAAGTATCAGCAATGGATACCCGATAGGAGCGGCAATGTTCCTTAAAACCGGTGGTGACAATCTTCATTTCAAGACACGCTTGTTTGAGGGTGTTGATAAGGATAAGGAAAGCGTGAAACCTGAAACCTTGGTTCTTGATGGTCAGCAGAGAAATACTTCTATCTATCGATCCATGTATTCTAAAAAGGCTGTAAGTACCACAGATTCCAAGAAAAAGCCTATTGAAAGATATTATTACATGCATATACCTACCTGTCTTGATACGCTCACAGATAGAGTAGATGCTATTATCTCAGTACCATCAAATCGAATTGTGACGGAGAATATCGGGCGTGACATAAAACTTGATCTCTCATCTCCTGAAAAAGAATATGCCCAGCATTTATTTCCACTTAACTTAGTTTTCAACACAATGGAAATGATGCAGTGGGGCATGAATTATATGGCATACCATCAATATTCACAGGAAGCCAATGAATATTGGAAAAACTTTTTTGGCACAGTCCTTCAGCCGATGTCCCAATATCAGATTCCAGTGATTGAAATTGGGAATGATGTACCCAAGGAGGCTGTTTGTCAGGTATTTGAAAATGTCAATCAAGGTGGGGTATCACTAACTGTTTTTGAACTCGTAACAGCAACTTTCGCAGCTGATAATTTTGAATTGCGTAAAGACTGGGATGAGATATGGAATGATCTAAAAAAACATAAGGTTTTAAATTACAAAAATATCAAATCTTTTGAAGGCACTGACTTTCTCACAGCAATAACCTTGCTGACGAATTATCTAAATAAAGCAAACACCTCCGATCAAAAAGGTGTAAGTTGTAAGAAAAAAGATGTCCTCAAGCTTAGTTTCCAAGACTATAAGCAATACAAAGACCGATTGCTTGAAGGTTTAAACGAAGCAGTGAAATTCCTCGCAGAACAATGTGTTTATACGTCAATTGACTTGCCATACACATCTCAACTAATTCCGTTGTCGGTACTTTTTGCGATTGACAAGAACCTTTGGTTCTCTCAAAGCAATCGCAGGAAACTTGAGGAATGGTATTGGTGTGGTGTATTTGGAGAACTCTATGGAAGTGCAAATGAAGGCCGATATGTAAACGATGTAATAGGAATGGTAAATTGGGTAAAAAATGGCAATGAAGAACCAGATACCGTCATTCGTTCAAATTTCCATGCTTCACGTTTACGCCAGTTATATACGCGTAATTCAGCCGCATACAAAGGAGTAATGGCTCTCATTTTGAAAGCAGGAGCCAAAGATTTCCTTCGTGGCACGGATATGGACTTCGCTTCTTTTGTTGGCGAGGCAACGGATATCCACCACATATTCCCCGCCAGTTACTGTGAGAAATCCGGAATAAACCGGGAACGTTGGAATTCCGTCATAAATAAGACACCTATCTATGCACGTACAAATAGAATCATTGGAGGCTATGCACCCTCACAGTATCTATCAAGCCTGGAGAGAAACCATCATGCAGAGCCGGATCAACTAAATGAGAGCCTTCGTTCCCATCAAATTGATATAAAAGCAATTCGTTCCGACAATTTCGATATATACTTCGAGAATCGCTTCAAAGCATTGCTTGATCTAATTGAGAATGCCACGGGGAAACAAGTCAGTGGCCGAGAAGAAAAGACTCCGGAGCTTACATCCTTTGACTTATCAGAAAGTAAAGTAGTTGAAGAATAAAACTTACTGTATACATGAGCAAATTCAACGAAGCCACAAGAGTCCAAATGCCGGCGATGGTGCATCTCACCCGTATAGGCTATAAATATTTCGGAAAAATCTCAGAAGAGGATGCCGGTAAGGTCTATGATTCTTCCACCAATATCCTTTTGGAAGTCTTTACGTCACAGTTTGAAAAACTCAATCCAGACCATACCGGTATGGCAAAACAGGTCCTTCAAGATATTCGAAATGAATTGAAGAATGATGATCTCGGTCAGGCCTTCTATAAGAGACTCAAGGCTGTCTCCTCGGTTAAACTGATTGATTACGATAATCCCGAAAAAAATGTCTTTCATTTCACGGCGGAATTTACATGTAAAAACGGACATGATGAGTTCCGCCCTGACATAACGCTGTTTGTCAATGGACTCCCATTGGTTTTTGTTGAGGTGAAGAAACCAAACAATAGCGGAGGAATGGTTGCGGAAAGCAAGCGCATGAATCTCCAACGTTTCCCAAACAAGCGTTTCCGTTCCTTTATCAATATTACCCAGCTGATGCTGTTTTCCAATAATATGGAATATGACACCATGGGTGGTATCGTTCCGCTACAGGGTGCTTTCTACTGTACAGCCGCAAGAGATTCAGCTCCATTCAATTGCTTCCGAGAGGAAAATAGGGCTAACTCCGATGTTGCCCCCTATAATCGCAACTTTCCGTATAAGCAGATAAATAAGGAAGTGGAGAAACAGATACTCAAGGATTTCAATTGTCAGGTTATTCATACCACTCCTGAATACAAGACCAATCTCGACATTAATACCCCTACCAATAGGATTCTCACATCGATGTGTTCTCCGGAGCGTCTGCTATTCCTTCTTAAATACGGAATAGCTTATGTACGCTCTGAACGCGAAGTCGATGGAAAGATAGAGATCACCGACCAGAAGCATATCATGCGTTATCAGCAGATGTTTGCGGCGTTGGCGATAAGGGATCATCTTGATAATGGCGCGAAGTCCGGTGTTGTCTGGCATACTCAAGGTAGCGGCAAGACAGCTCTCTCTTATCATCTTGCATACTATCTCAATGATTACTTTGCAAAGCAGGATAAGGTGGCTAAGTTCTATTTCATTATCGACCGTCTTGATCTTCTGGAGCAGGCTACTCAGGAGTTTGAGGCGCGTGGACTTGTAGTGACTACAGCCAATTCTCGTCGGGAACTCATGGAGCAGTTTCGCAATAACAGTTCCCAACAGGGGGCCAGTGGCAGGCAGGAAATCACTGTCGTAAATATCCAGCGATTTGCTGAGGATAAGGAAAAGGTGAGTCTCCCTGATTATGCCACTAATCTGCAGAGAATTTTTATCCTTGACGAAGCCCATCGCGGTTATCGTCCGGGCGGTTGTTTCTTGGCCAACCTGTTTGATGCTGATCCGAACTCCATCAAAATTGCTCTTACAGGAACTCCATTGCTTAAGGAGGAGAAGGCTACCGCTAATGTCTTCAGCGATTATTTCCACACCTATTACTATGACCGTTCGATTGCGGACGGCTATACACTAAAGATAATCCGTGAGGAAATCGAAACCTCATATAGAGAGAAACTCTCGCAGATTATGGATAAGATGGAACAGCTTGTCCAGAAGAAAGATGTCCAGAAGTCAGCAATTATTGAGCATGAGAACTATGTAAAGGAGTTGATACGTTATATAATAACAGACTTGACTCGTTTCCGCCGTCAGCATGGAGATGACACATTAGGAGGCATGATAATATGCGAGACGAGTGGACAGGCTCGCAACATAGCTATGTATTGGGATGAGGTGCAACGCGAACTAAATAAAGGAGCGTCTTTCCCGACGAATCTCAAAGCCAGGCTAATCTTACATGATACCGATGACAAGGAGACTCGAAAGCAGATTGTCAAGGATTTCAAGAAGAATATGACGGTCGATGTACTTATTGTCTTCAACATGCTGCTCACCGGATTCGATGCGCCCCGCCTGAAACGACTTTATTTCGGTAGAAAACTGAAAGATCATAATCTCCTTCAGGCATTGACTCGTGTCAATCGTCCCTATAAAAACAATCGTTATGGCTATGTAATTGATTTTGCCGATATAAAACGGAATTTCGAGGAGACAAATGAAGCCTACCTTCAGGAACTCAATCGCTTCAATGATCCTGAAGAAGATGGATCGGGAGTGACTGATACGTTTACTCAGGTAATTGAGAATCCTCAGGAAATTCTCGATACTATGCGTGATATTCGTGACGTACTGTTTGACTATACGGTAGACAATGTAGAGGAATTCAGCTCAGAGGTGTCTACGATTCAGGATAAGCAAGTGCTTCTGAAACTTAAGAAAGCTCTTGAAGCTGCCCGGGACTGCGGCAATCTTGTTCGTACCTTTGGCGATGATGAACTGAAAGAGAACTTTTCTCACCTTGAACTCACAAAACTTCCTGATATGTTAAGGGAAGTGGAGCACCATATCACTGTCATAAATCAGAAGGAGGCTTTTTCGGCGGACGAAGAGACTGCAGTCCTCGTCAATGAGGCTATGCAGGATATTGAATTCACCTTCTCAAAGATAGGGGAAGAGGAACTGAAATTGATTTCAGGTGGTCGTGAACTGCAAGATAAGTGGCGAGATACAATCAGGGCGTTCATTGATAATATAGATCAGGATGATCCTGAATTTATCTCGCTAAGGGAGGCGTTTACACAACGCTTCAAAGAACATGGTTTCGTGATTGATTCGATAGCCAAGTTCAATGAGGAGACTGCCGCTTTGGATAAAATTATCGCAAAACTTAAGGATATTCAACGTAGTAATAGAGCTCTTCTTAGCAAATACAATGGAGATGCGAAGTTCGCAAGGGTTCACAAACGTATACGTGAGATTAATTCAGATAGGAAAGCTGCTGATAAGAAGCCAATCTTTACTTTCAGCGATCACGAGATAAGTGTCATCCTCAATATGATCAAGGAGGATGTGGATCAGCGTGTATATGACAAGAATGACATTCTTAAGAAGGATGCGTATTTTGAGCAGACAGTACTTCATATAGTGGCCAATATGCTGTCTCACTTCCCCCAGATTAGTGAAAGCGCCACTCTTGATGATTATAATTTTGTAAAAAATGGTATTGCTCGTCAATATCTTAACCAATATAATGCGACTTACGCAGCAAGCTAATGGATCTTAAAGAAAAAACAATACGTCTTATCGACGATCTTAAAGCCACTTGCCAGTCTTATGGACTTGGCAACGATGGCAACGAGTACAAGATAATCACTCAGGTATTCCTATACAAATTTCTCAATGATAAATTCGGCTATGAGCTGAAGAAATCAAAAAGTCCGGTTGCCAAGAAACTCAGTGAGGCTGAGCATTGGGAACTCGCTTACTCTGAACTGAATGATATGGAGCGGGAGCTATTGTTGATGTTCCTGCCTCCGGAATCTTTGAAGCTTCAGCCACAGCATCTTCTTTATACGCTATGGAACAGTCAGAGTAAGGGTAACTTTGATGAGATATTTGATGCTACGATGACCGATATAGCAGAACAAAACATCGATATATTCTCAACTCAGACAACACAGAATACGAAAATTCCTCTATTTGAGCGTCTGACACCTTACGTCACTGATATTGACCAAAGACCGGCATTTGCCCGGGCTTTGGTCGACAAACTTGTAGGATTCTCTTTTGAGGAGGCTTTCTCAGATGAAAAGGGATATGACTTCTTTGCTACTATATTCGAGTATCTAATTAAGGATTACAATACAGCCGGTGGCGGTAAGTATGCCGAGTACTACACTCCCCACGCCATTGCTACCATCATGGCGCGTCTTCTTGTGAATGAAGATGATGACCTCCATAATATAGAGGCCTATGACCCTTCTGCCGGTACCGGGACTTTACTGATGGCACTCGCTCACCAAATTGGAAACAGCAAATGTACTATTTTCGCGCAGGATATTTCGCAGCGTAGCAACAAGATGTTGAAGCTCAATCTCCTTCTCAACGGTCTCGTGTCTTCGCTCGATCATGCTATTCAAGGAGATACTTTAGTTTCTCCGTATCATAAAAATGATGAGGGTACAGCTATCCGTCAGTTTGATTATGTTGTGTCTAATCCTCCATTCAAAATGGATTTTGCTGATACACGCGAGAAAATCGCTGCGCAACCTGCTCGTTTCTGGGCTGGTGTCCCCAATGTACCGGCAAAGAAGAAGGAAAGTATGGCCATATATACCTGCTTCATTCAGCATGTAATTAATTCTCTTAAGCCCAATGGTAAGGGTGCGATCGTAATTCCGACGGGTTTTATTACGGCTAAATCCGGTATAGAGAATAAGATTCTCAAGCATATCGTGGATAATAAGATTATTCATGGGGTTGTATCTATGCCATCGAATGTCTTCGCAAATACCGGTACGAATGTATCCGTACTTTTCTTCGACAATTCCAAGTCTTCCGATAAGGTAATTCTAATTGATGCGTCAAAACTTGGAGAAGAGTATAAGGAGGGAAATAATCAAAAGAAACGTCTGCGTCCCGAAGAAATTGATAAGATTGTCAATACTTTCAGAAATAGAGAAGCTGAAGATGGATTTTCCGTTTCTGTTTCCTATGACGAAATCAAGGAAAAGGGTTACTCGCTCTCGGCAGGACAGTATTTCGACATCAAGATTGAATATGTTGACATTACGGAAGAGGAGTTCAATAGGCGTATTGCAGACTATGAGACAAAGCTTACCGAAATGTTCGCGGAAAGCCACCGTCTGGAAGCCGAAATTCTCGCTCAACTTAAGACACTTAAATTCAATGGATAATATTCAATTTCAACTATACAATCTTCCTGATGGAAGCGGCAGTGTACAGGTCTATATGGAAGGTGAGACCATTTGGCTCACCCAAAAGGCTATGGCTGAATTGTTTGATGTGTCTGTTCCTGCGATAAATCAGCATCTTAAGAATATCTATGATACCAAAGAACTGACTACCGAGGCAACTATTAAGAAAAACTTAATAGTTCAGCAAGAAGGTAATCGTCAAGTAAAAAGAGAACAGACGTTTTACTCTCTCGATGCCATAATCAGTGTAGGCTATCGCGTCAATAGCCAGAAGGCTACTCGCTTCCGGCAGTGGGCCACCGGAATTCTTAATGAATTCATCCGAAAGGGATTCGTTTTGGATGATGACCGTCTAAAGCAAGGCAATGCTGTCTTTGGTCAGGACTATTTTCGCGAACTTCTTGAGCGAGTTCGCTCCATCCGAGCAAGCGAACGACGCATCTGGCAGCAGATTACTGATATTTATGCCGAATGTAGTGTTGACTACGACCGGCTGGCTCCTACAACAAAGGATTTCTACGCTATGGTGCAGAATCGTTTTCATTATGCTATTACAGGTCATACGGCAGCGGAAATAATACATGAAGGTGCCGACCATACTAAACCCAATATGGGTCTGACTACATGGAAGCATGCTCCTGATGGCAGAATCTTGAAGTCCGATGTATCCATAGCAAAGAATTATCTGTCTGAAAAGGAGATTCGTTCGCTCGAACGCACCGTAACATCATATTTCGACTATATAGAAAGTCAGATAGAACGAGGCAACGTATTCAATATGGACCAGTTTGCCGCAAGCATCAATAAATTCTTGACATTCAATGACTATAAGATTCTGCCCAATAAAGGATCTGTATCTGCTAAAGATGCTAAAGAAAAAGCCGAAGCTGAATACGACCTTTTCAATCCAACCCAACGCATAGACTCCGACTTTGACAAGGAAATTAGAGGTATGTTTGATAATTAATCCAGAATTATGACTGACATTCATAAAAACATATTTTCAGAAGAGGAAAATCTTCTTCATGAGATACAAGACCAATGTTCCCATTTCGCAGATGAGTTGATAACACTTGTAGCCAAGCGTATCATGCGCATCATAAACTCTTGGCCTGTCTTCTTGCTCCCTAATGCTGACGATTATCCCAATACATTCAATACGTTCGATATTCTGTCATGTGAATATCAGTCTAAAAGTTGGGAGGAGATCAGCCCTTTTCTCGAAGATGCCATAGAAAGGTCTATCGCATCTGCCTACGATTCATTGAATCAAAAAGAAAAGTTCTTCATCGAATACAGTGAATGTTTCTATAATACGAGAGTTCTTGAATCCTCAGAAATCAACAAAATCCTACGTTCTCGATTCATCGAATTACTCAATGAACACTGGTCTAACTCTAAGAAAATCCAAAAATTCCAAGAAAAGAGAACATGGTAAAACTAAAGAAATATAAACTTTATGAGGTCGCTTCTTTTGAGATAAGTAATGTTGACAAGAAAACAAAAGAAAGTGAATCATCAGTAAGACTTTGTAATTTCACAGATGTTTATAAAAACTGGGCAATTACAGAGACTATGGACAACTCATTTATGATTGCTTCTGCATCAGTTGGTCAAATCAAAAAGTTTTTGCTCTCTAAAGGCCAAGTCGCCATAACGAAGGATAGTGAAACTCGGTATGATATCGGAATTCCATCTTATATTGCAGACGATTTTTCCGATACCGTCCTTGGATACCATTGTGCCTTAATCACTCCTAATTCAGAGCAGTTAGATGGTAAATATATAAATGCCTACCTAAATTCTTCAATAGCAAAAAAATATTTTGCTAATAATGCAGTAGGTAGTGGAATGAGATTTTCTCTTACTATAGATGCAATTAAAAACATACCACTATTTCTTCCGGATATTACAACTCAACACATTATTGGCGAAATCTTTGCCAATATCGATAAAAAAATCGTACTTAATCGTGAGATAAATCGCAATTTA